>NZ_CP043732.1:3000000-3367524 GCF_014084045.1 Microbacterium esteraromaticum | reverse complement strand
TATCCTCGTCCAACCCTTGTGGGGGTTGGTTGAGAATTCCTTTGGATCAATTTATATGAATGTCAGCAATGATGTTCGTCTCTTTTGGTCATGATTGAACTCGCTGCTCATTGCCGTTTTCCCGGTGGTGGGTATGCATCTGTTTTTTACGGAGAGTTTGATCCTGGCTCAGGATGAACGCTGGCGGCGTGCTTAACACATGCAAGTCGAACGATGAAGCCCAGCTTGCTGGGTGGATTAGTGGCGAACGGGTGAGTAACACGTGAGCAACCTGCCCCTGACTCTGGGATAAGCGCTGGAAACGGCGTCTAATACTGGATATGTCCCGTCACCGCATGGTGTGCGGGTGGAAAGATTTTTCGGTTGGGGATGGGCTCGCGGCCTATCAGCTTGTTGGTGAGGTAATGGCTCACCAAGGCGTCGACGGGTAGCCGGCCTGAGAGGGTGACCGGCCACACTGGGACTGAGACACGGCCCAGACTCCTACGGGAGGCAGCAGTGGGGAATATTGCACAATGGGCGGAAGCCTGATGCAGCAACGCCGCGTGAGGGATGACGGCCTTCGGGTTGTAAACCTCTTTTAGCAGGGAAGAAGCGAAAGTGACGGTACCTGCAGAAAAAGCACCGGCTAACTACGTGCCAGCAGCCGCGGTAATACGTAGGGTGCAAGCGTTATCCGGAATTATTGGGCGTAAAGAGCTCGTAGGCGGTCTGTCGCGTCTGCTGTGAAATCCCGAGGCTCAACCTCGGGCTTGCAGTGGGTACGGGCAGACTAGAGTGCGGTAGGGGAGATTGGAATTCCTGGTGTAGCGGTGGAATGCGCAGATATCAGGAGGAACACCGATGGCGAAGGCAGATCTCTGGGCCGTAACTGACGCTGAGGAGCGAAAGGGTGGGGAGCAAACAGGCTTAGATACCCTGGTAGTCCACCCCGTAAACGTTGGGAACTAGTTGTGGGGTCCTTTCCACGGATTCCGTGACGCAGCTAACGCATTAAGTTCCCCGCCTGGGGAGTACGGCCGCAAGGCTAAAACTCAAAGGAATTGACGGGGACCCGCACAAGCGGCGGAGCATGCGGATTAATTCGATGCAACGCGAAGAACCTTACCAAGGCTTGACATACACGAGAACGGGCCAGAAATGGTCAACTCTTTGGACACTCGTGAACAGGTGGTGCATGGTTGTCGTCAGCTCGTGTCGTGAGATGTTGGGTTAAGTCCCGCAACGAGCGCAACCCTCGTTCTATGTTGCCAGCACGTAATGGTGGGAACTCATGGGATACTGCCGGGGTCAACTCGGAGGAAGGTGGGGATGACGTCAAATCATCATGCCCCTTATGTCTTGGGCTTCACGCATGCTACAATGGCCGGTACAATGGGCTGCGATACCGTAAGGTGGAGCGAATCCCAAAAAGCCGGTCCCAGTTCGGATTGAGGTCTGCAACTCGACCTCATGAAGTCGGAGTCGCTAGTAATCGCAGATCAGCAACGCTGCGGTGAATACGTTCCCGGGTCTTGTACACACCGCCCGTCAAGTCATGAAAGTCGGTAACACCTGAAGCCGGTGGCCTAACCCCTTGTGGGAGGGAGCTGTCGAAGGTGGGATCGGTAATTAGGACTAAGTCGTAACAAGGTAGCCGTACCGGAAGGTGCGGCTGGATCACCTCCTTTCTAAGGAGCATCTGAAGTCTTCGGACTTCCAGAACCCAGATCGAAGGCGTCTGTTCTTCGCTGGGAGCTCATGGGTGGAACATTTGACATGCCGTCAGCGCAGCTGACTCCAGTTAGTACGGTCTTCGGATCTGGAACGGTGGGGGATGCAAGCAGGCGGCTGCACGCTGTTGGGTCCTGAGGGACCGGGCCGGCTGGATTCGTTCTGGTCGTTCTGAACCTCTCGGCCCTTACTTCTGTTGCCGTTGGGCAGTGGGGGTGGGGGACCGCCCGTACTTTGAGAACTACACAGTGGACGCGAGCATCTTAAAGAAAACCGGATCAGATCTTTTCCTGGATCTGGTCCATCTCATGTGATTTCAAGTCTTTAAGAGCAAACGGTGGATGCCTTGGCATCTGGAGCCGAAGAAGGACGTAGCAATCTGCGATAAGCCTCGGGGAACTGATAAGCGAGTTTTGATCCGAGGATGTCCGAATGGGGAAACCCCGCCAGGCGTTTGTGCGACCTGGTGACTCCCGCCTGAATATATAGGGCGGGTAGAGGGAACGTGGGGAAGTGAAACATCTCAGTACCCACAGGAAGAGAAAACAACAGTGATTCCGTGAGTAGTGGCGAGCGAAAGCGGATGAGGCTAAACCGGGTGTGTGTGATAGCCGGCAGGCGTTGCATGCCCGGGGTTGCGGGACTTTTCTGAACATTCTGCCGAGTGTTCGACGTGATGTGACGATATAGACGAACCGTCTTGAAAGGCGGGCCATAGTGGGTGCCAGCCCCGTAGTCGAAATGTTGTGCGCAGCGTGAAGAGTATCCCAAGTAGCACGGGGCCCGAGAAATCCCGTGTGAATCTGTCAGGACCACCTGATAAGCCTAAATACTCCCAGATGACCGATAGCGGACAAGTACCGTGAGGGAAAGGTGAAAAGTACCCCGGGAGGGGAGTGAAATAGTACCTGAAACCGTTTGCTTACAAACCGTTGGAGCCTCCTTAGTAGGGGTGACAGCGTGCCTTTTGAAGAATGAGCCTGCGAGTTAGCGATATGTGGCGAGGTTAACCCGTGTGGGGTAGCCGTAGCGAAAGCGAGTCTGAATAGGGCGATTCAGTCGCATGTCCTAGACCCGAAGCGAAGTGATCTATCCATGGCCAGGCTGAAGCGACGGTAAGACGTCGTGGAGGGCCGAACCCACTTAGGTTGAAAACTGAGGGGATGAGCTGTGGATAGGGGTGAAAGGCCAATCAAACTTCGTGATAGCTGGTTCTCTCCGAAATGCATTTAGGTGCAGCGTTGCGTGTTTCTTGCCGGAGGTAGAGCTACTGGATGGCCGATGGGCCTCACCAGGTTACTGACGTCAGCCAAACTCCGAATGCCGGTAAGTGAGAGCGCAGCAGTGAGACTGTGGGGGATAAGCTTCATAGTCGAGAGGGAAACAACCCAGACCACCATCTAAGGTCCCAAAGCGCGTGCTAAGTGGAAAAGGATGTGGAGTTGCTTAGACAACCAGGAGGTTGGCTTAGAAGCAGCCACCCTTGAAAGAGTGCGTAATAGCTCACTGGTCAAGTGATTCCGCGCCGACAATGTAACGGGGCTCAAGCACGCCACCGAAGTTGTGGCATTGACATTTTTGGTAGGCCTTCGTGGTCCAGCCGTGTTGATGGGTAGGAGAGCGTCGTGTGGCGAGTGAAGCGGCGGTGGAAACCAGCCGTGGACGCCACACGAGTGAGAATGCAGGCATGAGTAGCGAAAGACGTGTGAGAAACACGTCCTCCGGAAGACCAAGGGTTCCAGGGTCAAGCTAATCTTCCCTGGGTAAGTCGGGACCTAAGGCGAGGCCGACAGGCGTAGTCGATGGACAACGGGTTGATATTCCCGTACCGGCGAAGAACCGCCCCAGTCAATCCAGTAATGCTAAGTGTCCAAAGCCAGTCATCGGACCCTTCGGGGTTCACCGGCTGGTGGAGCACACGACCCTATGCTGGTGCGGCTAGCGTATTAACAGGTGTGACGCAGGAAGGTAGCCCAAGCCAGGCGATGGTTGTCCTGGTGCAAGTGCGTAGGCCGAGTCATAGGCAAATCCGTGACTCATACAGGCTGAGACACGATGCGGATAAAAAGTGGGTGATCCTATGCTGCCGAGAAAAGCATCGACGCGAGGTTCAAGCCGCCCGTACCCCAAACCGACTCAGGTGGTCAGGTAGAGAATACCAAGGAGATCGAGAGAATCGTGGTTAAGGAACTCGGCAAAATGCCCCCGTAACTTCGGGAGAAGGGGGCCACCCGCTTATTAGGATTTACTCCGAAAGGGTGTGGTGGCCGCAGAGACTAGTGGGTAGCGACTGTTTACTAAAAACACAGGTCCGTGCGAAGACGCAAGTCGATGTATACGGACTGACGCCTGCCCGGTGCTGGAAGGTTAAGAGGACCGGTTAGCCGCAAGGCGAAGCTGAGAATTTAAGCCCCAGTAAACGGCGGTGGTAACTATAACCATCCTAAGGTAGCGAAATTCCTTGTCGGGTAAGTTCCGACCTGCACGAATGGCGTAACGACTTCCCAACTGTCTCAACCGCGAACTCGGCGAAATTGCACTACGAGTAAAGATGCTCGTTACGCGCAGCAGGACGGAAAGACCCCGTGACCTTTACTACAGCTTGGTATTGGTGTTCGGTGTGGCTTGTGTAGGATAGGTGGGAGACTGTGAAACCGTGACGCCAGTTACGGTGGAGTCATTGTTGAAATACCACTCTGGTCATATTGGATATCTAACTTCGAACCGTGATCCGGTTCAGGGACAGTGCCTGGTGGGTAGTTTAACTGGGGCGGTTGCCTCCCAAAAAGTAACGGAGGCGCCCAAAGGTTCCCTCAACCTGGTTGGCAATCAGGTGGCGAGTGTAAGTGCACAAGGGAGCTTGACTGTGAGACTGACAGGTCGAGCAGGGACGAAAGTCGGGACTAGTGATCCGGCAGTGGCTTGTGGAAGCGCTGTCGCTCAACGGATAAAAGGTACCTCGGGGATAACAGGCTGATCTTGCCCAAGAGTCCATATCGACGGCATGGTTTGGCACCTCGATGTCGGCTCGTCGCATCCTGGGGCTGGAGTAGGTCCCAAGGGTTGGGCTGTTCGCCCATTAAAGCGGTACGCGAGCTGGGTTTAGAACGTCGTGAGACAGTTCGGTCCCTATCCGCTGCGCGCGTAGGAAGTTTGAGAGGATCTGACCCTAGTACGAGAGGACCGGGTTGGACGAACCTCTGGTGTGCCAGTTGTTCCGCCAGGAGCACCGCTGGTTAGCTACGTTCGGGATGGATAACCGCTGAAAGCATCTAAGCGGGAAGCCGGCCTCAAGATGAGACTTCCATACCCCTCGGGGTGAGAGGCTCCCAGCCAGACGACTGGGTTGATAGGCCAGATGTGGAAGCACGGCAACGTGTGCAGCTGACTGGTACTAATAAGCCGATGACTTGATAACACCACCCTTCTGCGAGAAGGTTCGCGTCCACTTTGTGGTTCTCGACGTACGGTCGGAACCAAACAACACACTCCACGCGAGTGATGTTGCCGAAACGTCAATAGTGTTACGGCGGCCATAGCGTGAGGGAAACGCCCGGTCACATTCCGAACCCGGAAGCTAAGCCTCACAGCGCCGATGGTACTGCAGGGGGGACCCTGTGGGAGAGTAGGACACCGCCGGACTTCTCTTAAGTAAAATGGCCACCCAGAGCTGGGTGGCCATTTTGCGTTTGCAGCAGAACAGGGAGTCAGAATGTCAGATGAGCAGCGGAACCGCCGGAACGACGGCGATGGCGCGCAGAACGGACGTTCAGGCTCCGACCGCAAGCAGCGGTACAGCGACTCCTCTTCGCGCGGCCCTCGCCGCGACGGCGAGCGTCGTCCCTATGGCGACCGTGATCAGTCTGGTGAGCGTCGTCCCTACGGCGACCGTAACCAGTCGGGTGAGCGTCGTCCGTATGGTGACCGCAATCAGTCTGGTGAGCGTCGCCCGTATGGTGACCGGAACCAGGGTGAGCGTCGCCCGTATGGTGACCGGAACCAGGGTGAGCGTCGTCCGCATGGTGACCGGAACCAGGGTGAGCGTCGTCCGCATGGTGACCGGAACCAGGGTGAGCGTCGCCCGTACGGTGACCGGAACCAGGGTGAGCGTCGCCCGTATGGCGACCGGAACCAGGGTGAGCGTCGCCCGTATGGCGACCGGAACCAGGGTGAGCGTCGCCCGTACGGTGACCGGAACCAGGGTGAGCGCCGTCCCTACGGTGACCGGAACCAGTCTGGCGAGCGCCGCCCGTATGGCGACCGGAACCAGGGTGAGCGTCGCCCGTACAGCGACCGGAACCAGGGTGAGCGCCGCCCGTACGGTGACCGGAACCAGTCTGGCGAGCGCCGCCCGTATGGCGACCGGAACCAGGGTGAGCGTCGCCCGTACAGCGACCGGAACCAGGGTGAGCGCCGCCCGTACGGTGACCGAAACCAGTCCGGTGAGCGCCGCCCGTATGGCGACCGCAACCAGTCTGGTGACCGCCGTCCCTATGGCGACCGCAACCAGGGTGAGCGTCGCCCGTACGGTGACCGCAACCAGTCCGGTGAGCGTCGTCCGTATGGTGACCGGAGCCAGGGTGAGCGCCGTCCCTTTGGCGACCGCCCGCGCCAGGATCGCGAACAGTCTGATCGTCCCTCGTACCGTGATCGTCCGCGCGGCGGCGTGGACCGCCCGCACAACGAGTACGCGCCCGTTCGCGAGCGCATCCCGGAGCCGCCGCTGCCCGAGGAGATCACCGCGCGAGACCTGCACCCGGCCGCGCGCAACGAGCTGAAGACCCTCAGCAAGGAGAACGCCGAGCAGGTCGCGCGGCACCTCGCGATGGTGGCGCAGCTGATCGACGATGATCCGGCACGTGCACACGAGCATGCTCTGGCAGCGTCGCGTCGTGCCGGCCGTGTCGCCGTCGTGCGCGAGACGCTCGCGATCACGGCATACGGTGTCGGCGACTTCGCCCTCGCACTGCGTGAGCTGCGCACCTACCGCCGCATCTCCGGCAACGATGATCAGATCGCCCTCATCGTCGACAGCGAGCGCGGAGTCGGCCGACCCGACCGTGCGCTCGAGGAGGGTCGCGCGGTCGATCGAGCGTCGCTCACGCCTGCCGTGCGCGCAGCACTCGCGATCGCCATGTCGGGTGCTCGCCTCGATCGCGGCGAGACGGAGCTGGCGCTCGGCGAACTGGAGATCCCCGAGCTCGACCCAGACCGTGCGTTCGAATGGAGCCCCGCGCTCTTCTCCGCCCGCGCGGCTGTGCTCGAAGATCTGGGCCGCACCGAGGAGGCGACGTTCTGGACGCAGCGCGCCGAGGTGGCCGCGTCTGCCCTCGGTCACGACGGCGAGTTCGACGAGATCATCGTCGAAGACGGCCTCATCGAGGGTTTCGACGACATCGACTCGGATGAGGCCGAGCCTGAGCCCGAGGCCGATGCCGAGTCCGGAGCTGAGGCTGAGGCCGGGTCTGAGGCATCCGGAGCTGAGATGTCCGAGTCTGAGAACGCCGCCGGCGAGCCCGAGTCCGACTCAGCCGAGCCCGAGTCCGACTCAGCCGAGCCCGAGTCCGACTCGGCCGAGCATGTCGAGTCTTCCGACGACGACGCACCGGAGTCCGATCGCTGATGGGACTGTTCCGCCGATCGAAGCAGGCATCCACACCGCTGACCGGACGCGACGCGATCCTCGCCGATCTGGACGGCGTGGTCTACGCCGGACCGCACGCGCTGCCGCACGCGGTCGACAGTCTCAACCGAGCAGCGCAGTCGCTGCGCCTCGGGTACATCACCAACAACGCGGCGCGCACCGACGCATCGGTTGCCGAACACCTCACAGGCCTCGGCCTGACCGTCGCCCCGGACGAGGTCGTGACCAGCCCCCAGGCGGCGATGCGCCTGCTGGCGACGATGGTTCCCGCTCCCGCCACGGTCCTCATCGTCGGGGGAGAGGGTCTCGTGGTCGAGGCCCAGAAGGCCGGCTACACGGTCACCCGCAGCGCAGAGGATTCACCGGCCGCCGTCGTGCAGGGCTTCAGCCCCGAGGTCGCATGGACCGACCTCGCCGAGGCCGCCTTCGCCCTGAAGGTGCCCGAGGACGAGGGCGGGATCCCGTGGATCTCGACCAACACCGACTGGACCATTCCGCGCGAGCGCGGCGTGGCGCCCGGCAACGGCACCCTCGTCTCCGCCGTGCACACCGCGATCGGCCGGCTGTCGACCGTCGCGGGCAAGCCCGAGACGCCCATCTTCGAAGAGGCCATCGCGCGCTTCGGCGCCCAGCGGCCGCTCTTCCTCGGCGACAGGCTCGACACCGACATCATGGGCGCAGTGCGCGCCGGGATCGATTCGGCGCTGGTGCTCACCGGCATCGACCGCCCGAAGCACGTGCTCGCAGCGCCTCAGGGCTCGCGTCCTGACTACATCCTCGCCGACCTGCGCGACCTGCACGAGCCGTACCCGCAGACCGTCGAGAAGGACGGCGTCTTCACGGTGAACGATGCCGCGGTCCGCATCGACGGCGCCGACGTGCAGATCCTCGCCGAGGGCTCATCGCAGATCGATCTGCTGCGCGCAGGCGCTGCGACGATCTGGGCCACTGGCCTCGCGATCTACGCCTTCCGGGTGCCCGAGCAGCTGTACGCCGATCCTTTCCACAGGCCCTGAGCGTCGCCGCGGTCACGTCGCCGGCCCGCGTTACAGTGGTCGGATGGAGCACACGCGAGACGAGCCGACCGATGCGCTCTGGAGCCGACTGCGCCTGATCGAGGGTCAGCCGCTCGCCGACCGCGCCGACGCATACGGCTCGCTGCACGACGAGCTCATGAAGCGGCTCGAGAGCGCCCCGCGCACCGGCGACACGGCGCCCGGCAGCCGATGACCCGCCTCGACGCCGCCCTTGCAGCGAGAGGCCTCGCCCGTTCGCGCACCCACGCGGCATCCCTCATCGCCGACGGGCTCGTCCGCGTCGACGGCCGCACCGTCATCAAATCGTCCACCCCGGTCGACGACGGCGCCGAGCTCACGGTCGACGGCGGCGACCACTACGTCAGCCGCGCCGCCCACAAGCTCATCGCCGCGCTCGACGGCTTCGGCATCGCCGTCGCCGGTCGTCTCGCCCTCGACATGGGCGCCTCGACCGGCGGATTCACACAGGTGCTCCGCGAGCGCGGCGCCAGACGCGTGCTCGCCGTCGACGTGGGCCACGGCCAGCTCTCCCCGCAGGTCGCCGCCGACCCGGCTGTCGTCTCCGTCGAGGGCTTCAACGTGCGTCATATGACCGCGCAGTCGCTCGCGGATGCCACCGGCGAACCCGATCGCCCCGACGTGGCGGTGGGTGACCTGTCGTTCATCTCGCTCGCCCTCGTGCTCCCGGCGATCGTCGAGACGATCGCGCCGGGCGCCGACGTCGTGCTGCTCATCAAGCCGCAGTTCGAGGTCGGCCGAACGGCGGTGAAGGGCGGGCTCGTGACCAGTGTCGACGCCCGCCTCGACGCGGTCGAGCGCAGCCTGTGGAGCGCGCACGACGTGGGGCTCGGGATGCTCGGCATCCTTCCCTCGCCGATCCTCGGCACCCACGGCAACGCAGAGTACCTCGTGCATCTCGCGCACGGACGGGGAGCGGATCCGTCAGAATGGTCGGAGCAGATCGCGCACGTGGCAGGAGGACGATGAACGAGCGCCACATCCTGGTCGTCGCCCACGCCAAGCGCGAAGACACGGTCGCCGCGGCCCTCAGGGTCGTCGACGCCCTGCGCGGCGCAGGAGCGACCCCCGTGCTGCCCGCGGCCGACCACGACGAGTTCGTCGCCCTCGATGAGCGCTTCGCCGACGTCGGGCTGCTCGGAACGGACGTCGCCATCCACGACCTCGAGCTCGCCATCGTGCTCGGCGGAGACGGCACGATCCTGCGCGCCGCCGAGCTCGTGCGCGGCTCGGACGCACCCGTGCTCGGGATCAACATGGGTCACGTCGGCTTCCTCGCCGAGATCGATCGCGATGACATGGATGCCGCCGTCGCCCGCGTCATCGACCGCGACTACGAGGTCGAGGAACGCCTCGCCCTGTCCGTGCGGGTGAAGGACGTCGACGGGGCCGTCGTCTTCGAGACCTGGGCCCTCAACGAGGCGACTGTCGAGAAGGCCAGCCGCGAGCGCATGATCGAGGTCGTCATCGAGATCGACGGCCGTCCGCTGTCGAGCTTCGGATGCGACGGCATGGTCGTCTCGACGCCGACGGGATCCACCGCCTACAACTTCTCGGCCGGCGGACCTGTCATCTGGCCGACGGTCGAGGCTATCGCGGTCGTGCCGCTGTCGGCCCACGCCCTCTTCGCCAAGCCGCTCGTGGTGGGACCGGAGGCATCGGTGGCGATCGAGATGCTCGAGCGCACCGACGGCAGCGGCATCCTCTGGTGCGACGGGCGGCGCTCGCACGACCTGCCGCCCGGCGCTCGCGTCGTCGTGCGTCGCTCGTCGCACCCGGTGCGACTGGCCCGCCTGCATCCGACCGCCTTCACCAACCGCCTGGTGCGCAAGTTCCAGCTGCCCGTCGCAGGATGGCGAGGTGCGTCGTGATCGATGAGATGCGCATCCGCGGTCTCGGTGTGATCGACGACGCGGTGTTGCCCCTCGGAGCCGGGTTCACCGCCGTCACCGGCGAGACCGGTGCGGGAAAGACCATGGTCGTGACCGGCCTCGGGCTGCTGCTCGGCGCACGCGCCGATTCGTCCGCGATCCGCGCGGGCGCCACGCAGGCATCCGTCGCCGGCGTCTGGATGGTGCCGCCCGACGGGCCGATCGCCGACATCGTCACCGATGCAGGCGGTGAGCTCGAGCCGGCGGGAGACGCCGCAGAGCTGTACGTCTCGCGCACACTCAGCGCCGAAGGGCGCAGTCGCGCGAGCGTCGGCGGGCGCCCCGCTCCAGCCGGCGTCCTCGCCTCGCTCGCCGAGGAGCTCGTCGTCGTTCACGGGCAGTCAGAGCAGCTGCGTCTTCGGTCTGCCGCCGCCCAGCGCGACGCGCTCGACCGGTTCGGCGGCGAGCCGATCGCCGAAGCGCTCGCGACCTACCGAGAGCGCTTCGGGCGCTGGCGAGAACTGGATGCGGAGATCACGGAGCTCACCGCGAACCGCGACCGCCGCGCGGCCGAGGCCGCTCTGCTGCGCGAGCAGCTCGCCGAGATCGAGCAGCTCGAGCCGCAGCCGGGTGAGGACGTCGAGCTCAACGAGCGCGCCGAGCGGCTCGCGAACTCCGAGGAGCTGCGGCTGTCGGCGTCCGTCGCCCGCTCCGCACTCTCGAGCGAGGAGGGCGACCCCGACGTGGGGGCGCTGCTCGCCGAGGCCCGCCGCGCGCTCGAGCGCAGCGCCGACCCGAAGCTCACCGAGATCGCCGAGACGATCGCCGACCTCGGCTATCGTGCCGCCGATCTCGCCCAGCAGCTGTCCGGCTATCTCGCCGACCTCGACGAGTCGGGCCCGCATGAGCTCGCCGCTGTCGAGGAGCGGCGTGCGGCACTGGGCGGTCTGGTCCGCCAGCACGGCTCGCTCGAGGCGGCGCTTCGCATCTGGGAGACCGGCTCGCTCCGCCTGGCAGAGCTCGACGACGACGGCGACCGCATCGAACGGCTCACCGCCGAGGCCGAGAGCGCCCGCGCCGCCCTCGACGATGCGGCCGCCGCTCTCACCGAGGTGCGCACGGCCGCCGCCGTTCGCCTGTCGGCAGCGGTCACCGACGAGCTGCACGCACTGGCGATGCCGGATGCCACGCTCGAAGCCCGCGTGTCGCCAGGCGCCGAGTCGGCGCACGGTCGCGATGATGTGGCGATCCTGCTGGCGCCGCACCCCGGCGCGGAGCCGCGGTCGGTGTCGAAGGGCGCGTCCGGCGGCGAGCTCTCGCGGGTGATGCTCGCCATCGAGGTCGTCATCGCCGGCACCGATCCCGTGCCGACCTTCGTCTTCGACGAGGTGGATGCCGGCATCGGAGGAGCCGCGGCCATCGAGGTCGGACGAAGGCTGGCGCAGCTGGCCCGCACCTCGCAGGTCATCGCCGTCACGCATCTGGCCCAGGTGGCCGCATTCGCGAACAACCATCTCTCCGTCGTGAAATCGAACGACGGCGCGGTGACCGCGTCCAGCGTCACCCGGCTGGAGGGGGAGCAGCGCGAGGCGGAGATGGCGCGTCTGCTCTCCGGCCTCACCGATTCGGATGCCGCGCTCACTCACGCCCGTGAACTGCTGAGCCTCGGCTCGGCGATCAACTGATAGGATAAAAGCCCGTGATGAACTCTTCAGTTGCGGCGCCAGACAACGACACCAGCTCCTTCACGACGAAGCACATCTTCGTGACAGGCGGTGTCGTTTCCTCTTTGGGCAAGGGACTCACCGCAGCCAGCCTCGGCAATCTGCTCACCGCACGCGGGCTGCGCGTCGTGATGCAGAAGCTCGACCCGTACCTCAACGTCGACCCGGGCACCATGAACCCGTTCGAGCACGGCGAGGTCTTCGTCACCGACGACGGCGCCGAGACCGACCTCGACATCGGGCACTACGAGCGGTTCCTCGGCATCGACCTGTCGCGCGCGGCCAACGTCACGACCGGCCAGATCTACTCCGAGGTCATCGCCAACGAGCGCCGAGGCGACTATCTGGGTGCGACAGTGCAGGTCATCCCGCACATCACAGACGAGATCAAGCGGCGCATGCGCCTGCAGGCGACGGAAGAGCCGCAGCCCGACATCATCATCACCGAGGTGGGCGGCACGGTCGGAGACATCGAGTCGCAGCCCTTCCTCGAGTCGGCCCGTCAGCTGCGTCACGAGCTGGGCCGTGACAACGTCTTCTTCGTGCACGTCTCGCTCGTGCCGTTCATGGGCGCCTCCGGCGAGCAGAAGACCAAGCCGACCCAGCACTCCGTCGCGGCTCTTCGCCAGGTCGGAATCCACCCCGACGCCCTCGTGCTGCGCAGCGATCGCCCGGTCAGCGCCAGCAACCGCAACAAGATCGCCCTGATGTGCGACGTCGACGTCGAAGGCGTCATCAACACGGTCGACCTGCCGAGCATCTACGACATCCCGTCGACGCTCAACGACCAGGGCCTCGACGCGTACATCATCCGCCGCCTCGGCCTCGACGCCAAGGCGGGCGAGGTCGACTGGACCCGCTGGAACACGGTGCTGCACGCCGTGCACAACCCCAAGCACGAGGTGACGATCGGCCTGGTCGGCAAGTATATCGACCTGCCGGACGCCTACCTCTCGGTCACCGAGGCGCTCAAGGCCGGCGGCTTCGCGCAGGAGACGAAGGTCAACATCCGCTGGATCGCGTCCGACACGTGCGAGACGCCGGAGGGCGCGGCGAAGAACCTCGGCGATCTCGACGGCATCCTCGTGCCGGGCGGGTTCGGCATCCGCGGCATCGAGGGCAAGCTCGGCGCGCTGAAGTTCGCACGCGAGCAGGGCATCCCCACGCTCGGCATCTGCCTCGGGCTGCAGTGCATGGTCATCGAGTACGGACGCAACGTCGCCGGCATCGCCGAGGCGTCGTCGACCGAGTTCGACCCCGATACCGCAGAGCCGATCATCGCGACGATGGCGGAGCAGATCGAGATCCTCGACGGCGGAGACCTCGGCGGCACCATGCGCCTCGGTCTGTACGAAGCGGCACTCGGCGAGGGCACCCTCGCGCGCGAGCTCTACGAGGGTCCCACCGCTTCCGAGCGTCACCGCCACCGCTACGAAGTGAACAACGCCTACCGTCCGCGTCTTGCCGAAGCCGGCCTCGTCTTCTCCGGTCTGAACCCCGACCTCGACCTCGTCGAGTTCGTCGAGCTGCCCCGTGACGTGCACCCCTACTACATCGCCACCCAGGCACACCCCGAGCTGCGCTCGCGCCCGACCGCACCGCATCCGCTGTTCCGCGGCCTGGTGGGCGCCGCCATCGAACGGCACCGCGCGAGCGAGCTGTTCAGCGAAGACGACGAGTGATCCCCATGCCCGGTTCAGGCGCCGCGGGCGCGTCGCCCGCAGAGTCCGGACAGGGGAGCTCATCGGCAGCGATGTCCTCGTCAGCCCAGGACGGTCTCATCGAGGACGACACGTTCGAGCCCGAGGTCGTCTCCAGTGAGCTCGCCTTCCGCGGCGCCGTCTGGGATGTGCGCGATGACCGGGTGCGCTACGGCGACGGCGTGATCCGCCGTCAGTATGTGGCGCACACCGGCGCCGTCGCGGTCGTCGCCCTCGACGAGCAGGAGCGGGTGCTGCTGATCCAGCAGTACAGGCATCCCATCCGGCATCGCGACTGGGAGCTGCCTGCGGGCCTGCTCGATGTACCAGGCGAGGAGCCGATGCTCGCCGCCCGTCGTGAACTGGCCGAGGAGGCCGACATCGTGGCCGCGCACTGGGAGCATCTCGTCTCGGCGTGGACGACCCCCGGCGGCAACGACGAGATGATCCACGTCTACCTCGCGACGGGCCTCTCCGATGCCGAGGCGCACGACAGGCAGGACGAGGAGGCCGACATCCGCGTCGAGTGGGTGCCGCTGTCCGAGGCCGCCGACGGGGTTCTCGCAGGGCGGCTGCACAACGGCATCCTGGGCATCGGAGTCCTGGCGGCCGAGCGCAGCCTGCGCGAGCAGCGTCGTCGCGAAGAGCGCTGACATGCGGCTCGACCGGGCGCTCGACGCGTACCTGCGTCACGTCACGATCGAGCGCGGCCTCTCGGAGCACACGGTCGCCGCCTACCGGCGCGACCTCGCCGGCTACCTCTCGTGGCTGGGGGAGCGGGGCATCGAGACGACGGATGCCGTCGATCCCGGCGCCGTGTCGGCGTTCATCGCCGATCGCGCGGGCGCCGAGCCGCCGCCGGCCGCGACGAGCCTGGCCCGGCTGCAGTCGGCCGTTCGTGGGTGGCATCGGTTCCTGGTGCGCGAGGGCATCGAGACCGACGACCCGACGGGGCGCCTCCGTCCTCCGAAGACACCGCAGCGGCTGCCCAAGGCGCTGACCATCGATCAGGTCGAGCGGCTTCTCGCCGCGCCTTCCGCGGAGGAGCCGCTCGGCATGCGTGATCGTGCCCTGCTCGAGCTGCTCTACGCGACCGGCGCGCGGGTGTCGGAGGCGGTATCCCTCGATGTCGACGACCTCGCGTACGGCGACGTGCTGCGCCTGCGCGGCAAGGGCGACAAGGAGCGCATCGTGCCGGTCGGCTCGTATGCGCGAGCCGCGATCGACGCGTACCTCACCAGGGTGCGCCCTGAGCTCGCGACCAAGGGGCGCGCGACGGCACGGCTGTTCCTCGGGGCACGCGGCGCCCCGCTGTCGCGCCAGAGCGCGTGGCTCGTGATCCGCGCCGCGGCCGAGCGCGCCCAGATCGCCGCCGACGTGTCGCCCCACACGCTTCGGCACAGCTTCGCGACCCATCTGCTGCAGGGCGGGGCCGACGTGCGGGTGGTGCAGGAGCTGCTCGGCCACGCATCGGTGGCCACCACGCAGATCTACACCCACGTGTCGGTGGATGCCCTCCGCGACGTCTACGCGACCTCGCACCCCCGGGCACGCTGAGCATCGTCCGGGAAAAGGTTTGAAGTCGGACCATTGACAGTCCCGACCCTGTGACGCCAGAATCGCTCCATACGCTCCCTCCATCGAAAGCAGGTAGCACTTCCATGAGCGAATCCACAAAGGCTGTGGGTGACGGTCACGTCGACGATGACGCCGCCGCTCTCGCAGAACTCGGTTACAAGCAGGAACTCCACCGCGGAATGTCGGGCTTCTCGAACTTCGCGGTGTCGTTCTCGATCATCTCGATCCTCGCGGGATGCATCACCTCGTTCAACATCGCGCTGAAGTCGGGGGACCGAGCGCGATCACCATCGGCTGGCCGCTGGTCGGCGTCTTCGTGCTGTGCGTCGCCCTTGCCATGGCCGAGGTCTGCTCCCGGTACCCGACCGCCGGCGGGCTCTACTTCTGGGCCGGGCGACTGGCCAAGAAGAACAAGCGCCAGTGGGCCTGGTTCGTCGGCTGGTACAACTTCCTCGGCGAGGTCGCCGTCACCGCCGCCATCGACTACGGCGCCGCCGCGACCATGATGGCGTTCGCCAACCTCATGTGGGGCACCGAGGTCACGGCACTGGGCACGTTCACCCTGTTCGTCGTGCTGATCGTGATCCACGGTCTGCTGAACACCTTCGGCGTCAACATCGTCAGCCTGCTCTCCACCGTGTCCGCCTGGTGGCACATCGTCGGTGTGCTGATCATCGTCGCCGTGCTGTGGATCATGCCCACCAGCCACCAGAGCGTCGGCTGGACGTTCACCACGTTCTACAACGAGACCGGCTGGGGATTCGGACCGTACGTGTTCCTCATGGGGCTGCTGATGGCCCAGTACACGTACACCGGCTACGACGCGTCCGCGCACGTCGCCGAGGAGACGAAGAACGCCGCCGTCGCGGCACCGAAGGGCATCGTGATGAGCGTGCTGGTGTCGATCATCGGCGGGTGGATCCTGCTCTACACGATCGTCGCGGCGATCCCGGACGGCAGCGAGGAGGGCCTGTCGAAGATCGTCAACACCGGTCTCGGGTCGGGCCCTGCCCAGATCTTCATGGATGCGCTGAACAACCCCGATGTGGCGAAGTTCCTGCTGTTCATCGTCTGCGGTGCCCAGTTCTTCTGCGGCATGGCATCGGTCACGGCGAACTCCCGCATGAGCTACGCGTTCTCGCGCGACAACGCCATTCCCGGCTCGCGTCTGTGGGCGCAGGTGAACAAGCGCACGGGCACTCCGACCAACTCGATCTGGCTGTGCGTCGCCCTGTCGATCCTGGTCACGGTGCCTGCGCTGTTCAACACGACCGCGTACGCGGCCGTCACCTCGATCGCGGTGATCGGACTGTACATCGGCTACGTCACCCCTGTGCTGCTGCGCCGCCTGAGCCGCGACTTCACTCCGGGGCCGTGGAACCTCGGCCGGTGGAGCGCGCTGGTGGGCTGGGTGGCCGTGGCATGGGTGATTTTCATCGTCATCCTCTTCGTCCTGCCCCCGGTGAACCCCGTCACGGTCGAGACCTTCAACTACGCGCCGGTCGCCGTCGCGGTCGTCGCCCTGCTGTGCGTGGTGCTCTGGTTCGCGTACGGCAAGCGCGACTTCATGAACCACGCCGAGGCCACGCACCTCACCAAGGCCGCGGACAAGCTCCTGGACGAGTGATGATGGACTCCCCACTGGTGGACGCCGCGCTGCACCCGGTGCGCGGGCAGATGGCCTTCGAATCCTGCGTCGAGCAGCTCGGGTCGGCCATCCAGCTCGGCATCTTCCGGGTGGGGACGAAGCTGCCTGGCGAGCGCGAGCTCGCCGAGCGGCTCAACGTCTCGCGCGCCACCCTGAGGGAGGCCATCAGCGCCCTCCGCGCCGCCGGGCTCGTCTCCACGACCCGGGGGCGCGGAGGGGGCACCGTCGTCGAGCCGCCCGCGCGCGTGTGGCCCGCCGACCAGAACCCGCCGCGCAGAGCCGAGGTCGACGGCCTCATCATCTTCCGCTCGGTGATCGAGCCCGGTGCCGCGCACAGAGCCGCGCTCACGGATCTCACCGCTGAGCAGCGGGAGCTGCTGCAGACCAGCCTCGCCGAGGTGGACGCCGCCGCGTCGCCGGCCGAGTACCGGCAGGCGGATGCCCGTCTGCACCTCGCCATCAGCACGGTGTGCGGCTCGGACGACCTCGCCCACGCCTGCAGCGGCGTGCAGGTGCGGATCCACCAGCTGCTCGCCGAGATCCCATTCCTGAAGAAGAACATCGAACACGCCGATGCCGAGCATCGAGAGATCGTCGCGGCGATCCTCGACGGCGACGCCGAGCGGGCGCGCCTGACCATGGCCGCGCACTGCGACGCCACGGCCGCACTCCTGAAGGGCCTCCTGAAATGACACAGATCGACATCCCACCCATGCGCAACGACCGGATGCTGAGCGTCGATAGGCTGCGCAGCCTCATCCTCGAGGGCGACATCGACACCGTCGTCCTGGCCTTCACCGACATGCAGGGCCGACTGCAGGGCAAGCTGCTGCACGCCCGGTTCTTCCTCGACTCCGTGCTCGGTCACGGCACCGAGGGGTGCAACTACCTGCTCGCCGTCGACGTCGACATGAACACCATCGACGGGTACGAGCACGCCTCCTGGGCGAGCGGCTACGGTGACATGGAGTTCATACCGGATCTCGCGACCATCCGCCTCGTGCCCCACCAGCCCGGTGCGGTGATGATCCAGTGCGACCTCACCAGCACGACAGGGGATCCGGTGCGGGTCTCTCCGCGAAGCATGCTGCGAGCGCAGACCGATCGCGCAGCGCGGCACAGCTGGAAGGCCGTCGCGGGCACCGAGCTCGAGTTCGTGATCTACAACACGCCGTACGAGAAGGCGTGGAACGACGGCTACCGCGATCTCGTGCCCGCCAACCAGTACAACGTCGACTACTCGATCCTCGGTTCGTCGATCGTCGAGCCGCTGCTGCGTGAGATCCGCAACACCATGTACGACTCGGGCCTGACCGTCGAGTCCGCCAAGGGGGAGTGCAACTTCGGACAGCACGAGATCGCGTTCCTCTACGACGAGGTCATGGCCACGGCAGACAACCACTCGTATTACAAGACCGCGTCGAAGGACATCGCCCGCAGGCACGGCCAGTCGATCACGTTCATGGCCAAGCCCAATCAGCGCGAGGGCAACTCGTGCCACGTGCACATGTCGCTGCGAGGCAAGGACGACGACTCACTGGTGTTCTGGGACGACCAGCACGGGCGGCGCTCGGCCGTCTACGACCACTTCATCGCCGGCGTGCTCGCGACCATGCGCGAGTTCACCCTGTTCTACGCGCCGAACATCAACTCGTACAAGCGATTCGTGAAGGGCTCGTTCGCCCCGACCGCGATCGCGTGGGGCGTCGACAACCGCAGCACCGCCGTGCGTCTGGTCGGCAGCGGCCGCAGCGCCCGCATGGAGAACCGCCTGCCCGGTGGCGACATGAATCCTTATCTCGGCCTCGCCGCCATGCTCGCCGGCGGTCTGTACGGCGTCGAGAACGAACTCGAGCTGGGGAGGGCATCACCGGCAACGCCTACGAGTCGGGTGCGCCGACGGTCCCCACGACGATGCGCGAGGCGCGCGACGCTCTCGCGGGGTCGGAGATCGCCGCGCAGGTGTTCGGCGAGGACGTCGTGCGTCACTACGTGCACTATGCGGATGTCGAGATCGAGGCGTTCGACGCAGCGGTCACCGACTGGGAGCTCCGCCGCGGATTCGAGAGGCTGTGAACATGAGGATCCCCACGACACCCTTCGGAGCGGGCGGCACCTTCACCGTCCTGAACCCTGCCACCGGCGATCGCGTCGCCGACGTGCCGCAGGCCGATCTCGCAGAGACCGATGCCGCGATCGAGCGTGCACACCGCGCCTATCCGGCCTGGCGGGCGATCGCGCCCGGCGAGCGGGCACGCCTGCTGCGCTCGTTCGCGGCGGCGGTCGACGCGCACATCGGCGAGCTCGCAGAGCTCGAGGTGGCGGGCAGCGGCCACACGATCGGCAACGCCCGGTGGGAGGCGGGCAACGTCCGCGACGTGCTGAACTACTACAGTGCGTCACCGGAACGTCATTTCGGACGCCAGATCCCGGTTCCCGGCGGTGTGGACATCACTTTCCACGAGCCGCTCGGGGTGGTCGGCATCATCGTGCCGTGGAACTTCCCGATGCCGATCGCCGGCTGGGGATTCGGGCCCGCGCTCGCGGCGGGCAACACGGTGGTGCTCAAGCCGGCCGAGCTCACCCCGCTCACGGCGATGCGTCTTGGCGAGCTGGCGCTCGAGGCGGGCATCCCAGAGGGCGTCTTCACCGTCATCCCCGGCAAGGGCAGCGTCGTCGGCGACCGGTTCGTCACCCACCCGCTGGTGCGCAAGGTCTGCTTCACCGGGTCGACCGATGTCGGCAAGGGCATCATGCGCGGCTGTGCCGACCAGGTGAAGCGGCTCACACTCGAGCTCGGCGGCAAGAACGCCAACATCGTGTTCGATGACGCGGACCTGGAGAAGGCCGCGGCATCCGCCCCGGGTGCGGGGCTCGACAACGCCGGCCAGGACTGCTGCGCGCGTTCGCGCATCCTCGTGCAGCAGAGCGTGTACGACCGCTTCCTCGAACTGCTGCAGCCGGCGGTCGAGGCCTTCCGCGTGAAGGACCCCGCCGCCGAGGACGCCGAGATGGGGCCGCTGATCTCGGCGAGGCAGCGCGACTCCGTCGCCTCTGCGCTGATCGACGCCGATGTCGCCTTCCGCGGCCAGGCACCCGACGCGTCGAGCGGGTACTGGCTCGCCCCCACCGTGGTCATGCCACGGGGAACGACCGATCCGGTGTGGTCGCAGGAGCTGTTCGGCCCGGTGCTGGCGGTCATGCCCTTCACCGACGAGGCGGATGCCATCGCCAAGGCCAACGACACCGAGTACGGGCTGTCAGGATCGATCTTCACCCGCGACATCGGCCGTGCGCTGCGTGTCGCCAGAGGCGTGGAGAGCGGCAACCTGTCGGTCAACTCGCACTCGTCGGTGCGGTACTGGACCCCGTTCGGCGGGTTCAAGCAGTCGGGGCTCGGGCGCGAGCTCGGACCGGACGCACCGGACTCGTTCTCCGAGGTGAAGAACGTCTTCATCTCCACCGAAAACTGATCAGATCCACGAAAGACATGAAGGAACACACGATGGGAAAGCTCGAGGGCAAGGTCGGCGTCATCACCGGCGGATGCAGCGGAATCGGTCTCGCGACGGCGAAGAAGTTCGTCGCGGAGGGCGCGAAGGTCGTCATCGGCGACCTCGACGAGGAGAACGGCCCGCGCATCGCAGACGAACTCGGCGGCGTCTTCGTCAAGGTGAACGTCACGGATCAGGCTGAGGTCGAGAACCTGTTCAAGGTCGCGCACGACACGTACGGGCGCATCGACATCGCGTTCAACAACGCGGGCATCTCGCCCGCGTCGGACGACTCGATCCTGAAGACCGGGATCGACGCCTGGAACCTGGTGCAGGACGTCAACCTCACCAGCGTCTACTACTGCTGCAAGGCCGTGCTGCCGTACATGCTCGGGCAGGGCAGCGGATCGATCATCAACACCGCGTCGTTCGTGGCCATCATGGGCGCCGCTACCTCGCAGATCTCCTACACCGCCTCGAAGGGCGGCGTGCTCGCGATGACACGTGAACTGGGCGTGCAGTTCGCGCGCAAGGGCATCCGGGTGAATGCTCTGTGCCCGGGGCCGGTCAACACCCCCCTGCTGCAGGAGCTGTTCGCCAAGGACCCCGAGCGCGCCGCTCGCCGGCTCGTGCACGTGCCGATGGGCCGCTTCGCCGAGCCGGAGGAGATCGCGAACGCCGTGTCCTTCCTCGGCAGCGACGAGTCGAGCTTCATCACGGCGATGGACTTCCTCGTCGACGGCGGACTCTCGAACGCCTACGTGACACCGCTGGAGAGCGACTTTGAGTGACCCGGGCCCGGCACCGGTCATCGGCATCACCACGTACCGCCAGCCGGCCGGCTGGGGGGCGTGGCGTGACGTGCCCGCCGACCTGCTGCCGTCGGACTACGCCCTGTCGGTCGAGCGCGCAGGGGGAGTGCCGGTGCTGCTTCCCCCGCTCGCCTCGCGCGAGGCGGCCCGTGTCGCACTGAGCCGGCTGGACGGACTGCTGATCGCGGGCGGGGCCGACATCAACCCCGCCCGCTACGGTCAGCAGCCGGACCCGCAGGTGACGGTCTGGTACGACGACCGGGATGCCTCGGAGCTGTGGCTGCTGGCAGAGGCCGACGAGGCGCGGCTGCCCGTGCTCGGCATCTGCCGCGGCATGCAGATGATGGCCGTCGCGGCGGGCGGGACCCTCGTGCAGCACCTGCCCGACGTGGTGGGCCATGCGGTGCACGCTGGCCCTCCAGACGGCTACAGCAGCACCGAGGTGACGGTCGACGGGCCTGGACGGGTCACCGAGCTGATCGCGTCGAGGCTGAGCGTGCCCAGTCATCACCATCAGGCCGTCGACGCCCACCCCGGATTCCGGATCGTCGCGCGCGACGGCGACGGCGTCGCGCAGGCGATGGAGGCCGACGGCGACCGCTTCGCCGTCGGCGTGCAGTGGCATCCGGAGACCGCCGACGACTCCGGAGTGTTCGACGGACTCGTCGCCGCAGCGAGGGAGCGCGCCGCGCGCCGCCGGTGACCGCACACGCCCTGCGGCTACAATCGAGCGAGCACGAAGGAGCAGGATGGCGGACAAGGTGACGAAGACCAGGTCGAAGGCGGCGAAGGGCGACGACACCCCCATCGGCCCGACCGGTCGTCCCTATCAGGGGTTCCCGATCCCCGCGCCGCTCGATTCGCACGGCCCGGCGCGCATCATCGCCCTGTGCAACCAGAAGGGCGGCGTCGGCAAGACGACGACCTCCATCAACCTCGCCGCCTCGCTCGCCGAGTACGGCCGCAGGGTGCTCGCCGTCGACTTCGACCCGCAGGGCGCGCTGTCGGCTGGCCTCGGCATCCAGACGCACGACGTGCCCACCGTCTACGACCTGCTGCTGGACACCAAACGCGACCCGCGTGAGGCGATCGTGCGGTCGTCGGTCGAGAACCTCGACGTGCTGCCCGCGAACATCGACCTCTCGGCGGCGGAGGTGCACCTCGTCAACGAGGTGGCGCGCGAGACCATCCTCTCGCGCGTGCTCCGGCACGTGTCGGGTGAGTACGACGTCATCCTCATCGACTGCCAGCCATCGCTCGGCCTGCTCACGGTGAACGCGCTGACGGCTGCGCACGGCGTGCTGATCCCGCTGGAGTGCGAGTTCTTCGCGCTGCGCGGCGTGGCACTGCTGATCGAGACGATCGACAAGGTGCGCGACCGGCTCAACCCCGCCATCGAACTCGACGGCCTGCTCGCGACCATGTACGACCCGCGCACGCTCCACTCGCGCGAGGTTCTGGAGCGCGTGGTCGAGGCATTCGGGGACGACGTCCTCGAGACCGTGATCGGTCGCACCGTGAAGTTCCCCGATGCGTCGGTGTCGGGGGTTCCCATCACCGAGTTCGCGCCCGAGCACGCCGCAGCACAGGCGTACCTGCGACTGGCGCGGGAGCTGGTCGCCCGTGGCGCCGTCGCCTGAGGACGTCCTCGAGCCCGCCGGCAGCGCTCAGGGCGCGCCGGTCGAGCCGGTCGCCGAGCCGACCGAGGGGTTCCGGGTCTCGCTGTCGAACTTCGACGGACCGTTCGATCTGCTGCTGAACCTGATCTCCAAGCACGAGCTCGACATCACCGAGGTGTCGCTGAGCCGCGTCACCGACGAGTTCATCTCGTACCTGAAGGAGCTGGACGGAGACGCCGAGCTCGACCAGGCCTCCGAGTTCCTCGTCGTCGCCGCGACGCTGCTCGACATGAAGATCGCAGGCCTGCTGCCGCAGGGCGAGCTCGTCGACGCCGAATCCGTGGCGCTGCTCGAGGCGCGGGACTTGCTGTTCGCGCGGCTGCTGCAGTACCGGGCGTTCAAAGAGGTCTCGGCGTGGTTCGCCCGCTGTCTGCAGCGGGAGGATCGCCGCCATGTGCGGGCCGTTCCCCTTGACGAGAAGCACCGCCGCAAGACGCCGGAGCTGGTCTGGACGCTGAGCCCGTCGGACTTCGCCGCCCTCGCCCTGATGGCCTTCGCGCCCAAGGAGCTGCCGACCGTCGGCCTCGATCACCTGCACGCGCCGCTGGTGAGCATCCGCGAGCAGGCCGCGGTCGTCGTGACCCTGCTGCGCAGCACCGAATCCCTGACCTTCCGCGACCTCGTCGCGGGAGTGAGCGAACCAGGCATCGTCGTGGCGCGCTTCATCTCGGTGCTCGAGCTGTACCGCCATGCCGCGCTGTCGTTCGAGCAGCTCGAGCCGCTCGGCGAGCTGACGCTGCGCTGGTCGGCGGAGAGCTGGTCGGATGAGCAGCTCGCCACGCTCGGCGCCGACTACGACAAGTGAGCAGATGAGACCCGAGAGACGGATGCCATGACCCAGACGCCACCGGTGGACGACACGACGGACGGCGACGCGACCCTCGAGACGACCCTCGAGACGCCGCTCGCGGAGCGGGTGGAGGCGATCCTGCTGATCGTCGACGAGCCGATCGCGCTGGTCGCCCTCGCCGCTTCGGTGCACGCGCCGGTGCCGGCGGTGCGCCAGGTGCTCGAAGCCCTCGTGGAGGACTACGACGGGCGAGGGCGAGGCCCCAGGCGCGGCTTCGAGCTGCGCGAGGTCGGCGGCGGATGGCGCCTGTACGTGCGGGAGGACCACGACGACCTCGTCGCGGACTTCATCGGGGGGCAGGCTCCGGCCCGGCTGTCGCAGGCGGCCCTCGAAACGCTCGCCGTCATCGCCTACAAGCAGCCCGTGACACGTGGCCAGGTGGCGTCCATCCGCGCCGTCAACGTCGATTCGGTCGTGCGCACGCTGCTCGCGCGCGGCCTCATCACGGAGCTGTTCGCCGACTCCGAGACCGGCGCGATCAACTACGGCACCTCCGACCAGCTGCTGCAGCACCTCGGGATCAACTCGATCGACGAGCTGCCGCCCATCTCACCGCTGCTCGACGACGGCGCCGATGGCTTCGAAGAGGGAATGATCCGATGAGCATCGACCGACCCCGGATGGACCAGCCCGACGGCATCCGCCTGCAGAAGGCGCTGGCCAACGCCGGCGTGGCCTCGCGCCGAGTGATCGAGCAGTACATCGTCGAGGGCCGCATCCGCGTCAACGGGAAGACCGTAACCGAACTGGGCACCCGCATTGACCCCGAGACCGACCTCATCGATGTCGACGGCACCGCCGTGCAGCTCGACGTCTCGAAGCGCTACGTGATGCTGAACAAGCCGACCGGCGTGGTCAGCACCATGAAGGACGAGAACGGCCGGCCCGACCTCCGCCGCTTCACGAAGGAGTGGCCGGAGCGGCTGTACAACGTCGGGCGGCTGGACGCCGAGACCAGCGGCCTCCTCATCCTCACCAACGACGGCGAGCTTGCCCACGTGCTCGCGCACCCCTCGTTCGGCGTCACCAAGGTGTACATCGCGAAGGTGTCGGGTGCGGTCACCGCGCAGACGATCGCGCAGCTGACGCGCGGGATCGAGCTCGAGGACGGCCCGATCAAGGCAGACAAGGCGAGGCTGCTCGATGTCTCGCGCGGGTCGAGTCTCGTCGAGCTCACCCTGCATTCGGGGCGCAACCGGATCGTCCGGCGCATGATGGCAGCGGTCGGGCATCCCGTCGACGAACTGGTGCGCCGCCAGTTCGGTCCGCTGCACCTGGGAACTCTCCCGGTCGGGAAGGCGCGCGAGCTGACTAAAATCGAACGAGGCGCACTGCTGACTCTGTCGCGCCAGGATTCCCCGGCGCCCGCTGCCTCCGAGCAGCGACGAGCGCACGACAGCCCTCAGGAGAACGAGTGAGCGATTCCAATGGTGCGCGCGCGCCGCAGAATGCGGCGCGGCTCTCGGGGACGGTGCGCGTCGTCGGAGCCGGGCTCCTCGGCTCGAGCATCGGCCACGCGCTGCGTGCCAAGGGCGTGGACGTCGTGCTCGCCGACGCCTCGCCCGCGCAGCTGCGCCTCGCCATCGACTACGGCGCGGGTCGTGCCGCCCGCGAAGACGACGCCCCCCGGCTGATCGTCGTGGCCGTGCCGCCGGATGTGACCGCAGACGTCATCGAGGCCGAGCTGGCAGCATACCCGGATGCTGTCGTCACCGACGTCGCGAGCGTGAAACTCGAGCCGTTCGACGAGCTGCGCCGCCGCGGCGTCGACCTCGTCCGCTACATCGGCTCGCATCCGCTCGCCGGGCGCGAGCGAGGGGGCGCGATCTCGGCGCGCGCCGACCTGTTCATCGGTCGCCCGTGGGTCGTGTGCCGCGACGAGCAGACGCGGGCCGCCGACCTCGCGCTGGTCGAGGCTCTCGCGCTCGATGTCGGCGCCATGCCGCTGGAGATGACTCCAGAGGAGCACGACCGGGCCGTCGCGCTCACGTCGCACGTGCCCCAGATGGTCGCGAGTCTGCTCGCCGGCCGGCTCGCCGAGGCCGAGGAGGGCTCGCTGCGTCTCGCCGGCCAGGGAGTGCGCGACATGACCCGCATCGCGGCCTCGGCGCCCGAGCTATGGGTGCAGATCCTCGGCGCGAACGCGGCGCCGGTCGTGGAACTGCTGGATGCACTGGCCGTCGACCTCAAGGAGGTGGCCGACGCGCTTCGCGAGCCCGAGGCACCGGGCGCACGGCGCACGGTGGCCGACGCCATCCGCCAGGGCAACGAGGGCGTCGAGCGGCTGCCGGGCAAGCACGGTCAGAACCGCCGCTTCGAGACGCTCGTCGTCATGGTCGACGACACCCCCGGTCAGCTGGCGCGCCTGTTCGGCGAGCTCGGCGAGCTGGGAGTGAACGTGGAGGATCTGCGTCTGGAGCACTCTCCCGGCGCCCAGTTCGGTCTCGCAGAGATCAGCGTGGCACCCGCCGCGCTGCGCGGTGCGATCGATGGACTGGAAGAACGCGGCTGGCGGATTGCGGGGAACACGAATGACTAGCGCTGACAAGTTCATCGCGATCGACGGGCCGGCGGGATCCGGCAAGTCCAGCGTCTCGAAGGAGATCGCGCGCCGCCGGGGCTACGGCTACCTCGACACCGGCGCCGCGTACCGTGCGCTCGCATGGCACGTCCTCGACCGCGGAGACGACACCGCGGATGCCGATGCCGTCCGCGCAGCGGCATCCGACTTCCCGTTCTCGCAGGGGCTCGACCCCGACGACCGGATCGTGCGCGTCGGTGATGTCGACGTGACCGCAGCCATCCGCGAGCCGCGGGTGTCCGGCGCCGTCAGCGGCGTCGCCCGCGTGCCCGAGATCCGTGTGCAGGTGAACGAGATGTTCCGCCGGATCGTCGCGGAGTCCGCCTATCCCGCGGTGATCGTCGAGGGACGAGACATCACCACCGTCGTGGCGCCGGACGCGCCGGTGCGGATCCTGCTCACCGCGGCGCCGGAGGTGCGCGCCGCCCGGCGCGCCGGCGAGCTCGCGGGCGAGAACGCCGCCGCTGTCGCGGAAGCGCTGCACAAGCGCGACGCGTCCGACAGCACCGTCGTCGACTTCCTCAACGCCGCCGAAGGCGTTGACGTGGTCGACTCCACCGAACTTGATTTCGCGCAGACCATCGACGCCGTGCTCGCGGTGATCGCCCAGCGGCGCGACGCTGACAGAGGAGCTTGAACATGGCCGATGAAGAGTACACCGGCGCCCCCGACGATCTCGTGGAGAAGATGGCCTCGCTCGACGAGGACTTCGCCGAGCAGCGGGCCACCGCGATGCGCGCGTCGCTCGGCGACTACGAGCTCGAGGAAGACGATGCCGCTCTGCTCGAGGGGCTCGCACGCGGCGAAGACGCGATCGAGTACTCGCCGGCGCTGCCGGTCGTGGCGATCGTCGGGCGTCCCAACGTCGGCAAGTCGGCGCTGGTGAACCGCATCCTCGGCCGCCGTGAGGCGGTCGTCGAGGACACCCCCGGCGTCACCCGCGACCGCGTGACCTACAAGGCCGAGTGGAACGACCGTCGTTTCTCGCTGGTCGACACCGGCGGGTGGGAGCCGGATGCCAAGGGCATCGACCGCTCGGTGGCGGCACAGGCCGAGGTCGCGATCGACCTGGCCGACATGGTGCTGTTCGTCGTTGATGCGAAGGTCGGCGCCACCTCGACCGACGAGTACGTCGTGAAGCTGCTGCGCAAGAGCGGCAAGCCCGTCTTCCTCGTCGCGAACAAGATCGACGACGCCCGTCAGGAGCCCGAGGCAGCCGCTCTCTGGAACCTCGGCCTCGGCGAGCCGCACCCCGTGTCGGCCATCCACGGCCGCGGAGTCGCCGACCTGCTCGACCTGGTCATCAAGAAGCTGCCCGAGGTGTCGGCTGTGGCGAAGGCCGAGATCGGCGGCCCGCGCCGCGTCGCGATCATCGGCCGCCCGAACGTGGGCAAGTCGTCGCTGCTGAACAAGGCTGCGGGGGAGGAGCGTGTGGTCGTCAACGACCTCGCCGGCACCACCCGCGACCCGGTGGACGAGATCGTCGAACTGGGCGGGAAGATGTGGCGTCTGGTCGACACCGCGGGCATCCGCCGTCGCGTGCACCTGCAGCAGGGCGCCGACTTCTACGCGTCGCTTCGCACCTCGGCCGCGCTCGAGAAGGCCGAGGTCGCCGTCGTCGTGCTCGACGTGTCGCAGCCGATCAGCGTGCAGGACCTGAACATCATCGACATGGTGCTCGAGTCGGGGCGCGCGCTGGTGCTCGCGTTCAACAAGTGGGATCGTCTGTCGGATGACGACATGGAGAACGCCGATCGCCGCCGCTATCTCGAGCGCGAGATCGAGCAGGACCTCGCGCATGTCGCGTGGGCTCCGCGGGTGAACATCTCGGCCAAGACCGGCCGTCACCTCGACAAGCTCGTGCCCGCTCTCGAGCAGGCGCTGGAGAACTGGGACCGCCGCATCCCGACGGGCAAGTTCAACGCCTTCATCACCGAGCTCGTCGCCGCGCACCCGCACCCGCTTCGCGGCGGCAAGCAGCCACGCATCCTGTTCGGCACCCAGGCGTCGACCCGCCCGCCGACGTTCGTGCTGTTCACGACCGGATTCCTCGACCCCGGCTACCGTCGCTATGTGCAGCGTCGACTGCGCGAGCTGTACTCGTTCGAGGGAACCCCGATCGTCATCAACATGCGCGTGAGGGAGCGTCGACAGCGCTGACACCTCGTCTGGGCTCCTGAGCCCGTCGACGGGCAGAATGGGAGGCGGATGCCGCAACACCGCGGCGTCCGACGCACCGCCCACAAGGCCCGCACGATACGAGGATGCAATGTCGCACACCCTGCCCCTGCCCGATGTCACCCACGAGCGCGTGGAGGTGATGACCGGACGACGGAGCGGGCTGTTCATCGCCGTCGCGCTGCACTCGTCCGTGCTCGGATCCGCCCTGGGCGGAGCGCGCCTGTGGACGTACCCGCACTGGAGCGACGCTCTCGGCGATGCTCTGCGGCTGTCCGCCGCGATGACGTTGAAGAACGCGGCCGCGGGGCTGGATGCCGGTGGCGGCAAGTCGGTGATCGGGCTGGCGCCCGGGGATGCCCTCGACGAAGGGCGTCGTCGCGATGCCTTCCTCGACCTCGGCGACGCCGTGGAGCTCATGGGCGGCCTGTACCGCACCGCGGAGGACGTCGGATCGACCACTGACGACATGCTCACGGTGAGCGAGCGCACCCAGCACGTGGTCGGGCTGCCCTCCGCCGTCGGCGGCTCCGGCGAGCCCGCCGGCCCCACCAGCCTCGGCGTGTACGCGTCGCTGGAGGCCGTGCTGGAGCGGGTCGCCGGTTCGGCGGACGTCTCGGGTCGCCATATCACGATCTCCGGCCTCGGTCAGGTGGGCGGCCGTCTGGCATCCCGTCTCGCCGAGCAGGGGGCGCTGCTGACCGTCACCGACATCAACCCAGCGCGCCGCGGATTCGCCGACGAGATCGGCGCGACCTGGGTAGAGCCCGGCACCGAGCATCTCGTTCCGGGCGATGTGTTCGTGCCGGCCGGCATCGGGGGTGTGCTGACCGACGACGTCATCGACGCGCTCGACGTGAAGGCCGTCTGCGGACCGGCGAACAACCCGCTCGCGGATCGCTCGGGCGCCGAGCGGCTGGCGCAGCGCGGGGTGCTGTACGCACCCGACTTCGTCGTGAACGCCGGCGGCGTCATCTACCTCGACCTCGAGGCGAAGCGCATCGGGTCGAGTGAGGAGATCATGCAGCGGGTGGCCGGCATCGGCGACACCGTGCGGCGCATCCTCGACGATGCCGAGACGCGCGGCGTGACGCCGCTGCGGGCGGCGGAGGAGCTCGCCGCGTCGCGTCTGCGTGCGGGAGCCGCGGTCGGGGTGCGCTGAGGTTCGTGGCGCTCTGTGCTCGCCCTGTCGGCGCATGGCGTGCCGTTTCGGCGTGTTCGCCTTGTCGGCGTATGGCGTGCTGTCTCGGTGTGCTCGGCTTGTCGGCGCATGGCGTGCCGTCTCGGCGTGCCGGTCATGCCGGCGTGCCGTCTCGGCGTACCGGCCTTGTCGGCGTACCGCGTGCCGTCTCGGCGTACTGAGTGTGGGCCTTGTCGGCGCTCGGCATATCGTCTTGGTGTGCTCGGCTTGTCGGCGTACCGGGTGCCGTCTCGGCGTACCGGTCTTGTCGGCGCTCGGCGCTCCGCGCTCGGCGCACCGCGTGCCGCCCTTGTCAGCGCTTCGTGCGCCGGAGGGCGTCGCGGCATGAAAGGCTGGGGGAGTGACGATCGTTCCCCCGGCCCCCGATGAGCCGCGTCGCCCGCTCGGGCCGCAGGATCCCGGAGATGCCTGGGTCGTCGCGCCGACCGGCGAGAAGTACTGGGGCCGGTTCGGCGCCGCCGGCGTTCTCGCCGTCGACCGCCAGCGCGGAGTGCTGCTGCAGCACCGCGTCGGCTGGAGTCATTTCGGGGGAACGTGGGGAATCCCCGGTGGCGCCCTGCATGAGGGTGAGTCGGCGCTCGACGGAGCGTTGCGCGAGGCGCAGGAGGAGGCCGGCATCCCTGATGGCGCGCTGCATGCGCGCTTCGCCCGCGTCCTCGATCTGGAGATCTGGTCATACACGACGGTGGTCGCCGACGTGCTGGCTCCGTTCGACCCCGTGATCAGCGACCCCGAGAGCCTTGCGCTGGAGTGGGTTCCGGTCGATGAGGTCGACCAGCGGCCGCTGCACCCGGGTTTCGGCGCGGCGTGGCCGCTGCTGCGGTCGCTGCTGGCGGCGCATCCGGCGATCGTCGTCGATGCCGCGAACGTCGTCGGCTCGGTGCCGGACGGCTGGTGGAAGGACCGCATGGGCGCGGCGTCGCGTCTGCACGCGCGCCTGTCGGCCTGGGCGGCCGGCGGGGTGGACGCCGAGGCGCTGGGCCTCGAAGCCGACCGGTGGTTCCCGCCGGTGTCGATGGTCGTGGAGGGCGCTGCGCGGGCGATTCCGGATGCCAGTCACCAGACGCACGGCGCCCGCGTCGCCATCGTGCGCGCCGACGGCGCGGGCGACGACGCGATCGTCGAGGAGGCGCGGTGCCTCCTAGTGGACGGATCGGAGGTCACCGCTGTGACCAGCGATCGCGGGCTGACCGTCAGGCTCGAAGAGGCCGGTGCGCGGGTCGAGTCGGCCGGCTGGCTGCTGCGACAGCTGGATGCCCGCGGCTGAACCCTGACGCGATCGCTTTCGGGTCGCTCGGCATCGCTGATCTACCTCGGAGCTCTGTCGACGGTGGCGGAGCGTGAAGGACCTTCGAGCAGGTCAGAACGGTGGTCGCTCCGGCGGATCGAAGCGACCCGGTTCGCCCGGTGGATCGGGCGGATCGACCGAGGGCACGAACATGACCCGCCGGTTCGGCTTGTCGCGATAGGTGCGCCCATTCGGGCTGGTCCATTCGACCGAGCGATCGGGCAGCTGACGCGCGAACCACCGATGGCTGTCGGGGATGTCGGGATGCTTGAGAGGATGATGCCGGCCGCAGAAGTGCGCCAGGTTGTCGACGTGCGTCTTGCCGCCCAACGCCCAGTCTTCGTGGTGGTCGATCTGACTACGGTGCACGGGAGCGCGGCATCCGGGAAAGCGGCAGTGCTGATCGCGGGCTCGCAAGAACCGGCGCATCTGCTCGGTCGGCGTGTACGTATCGGTCTCGACGACCATGCCGGATGCGTCGAGGAACAGCCGCGTCCAGCCGGTTCGCTGCCCTGAGAGGGAGCGCGCGACGTCTGGCATCAGCGCGCCGAACCCGTCGAGCTCTGCCGGCCGGTCATCGCCGCCGGCGAGCGTCGTGGCCGCGACCGTCACCTGGATGGTGGCGTGGATGCTCTCGAGCCCGGCGCCGTGCGCGTCGGTCGGCGTCGAGGCGAGCAGCAGATCGGTGAAGAGATCTGCGCGCAGCTGATCCATGGTCCTCGTGTCGGCGGGAACGTGGATGATGCACGGGCTGTCATCGTGGAACTTCGGATCCAGGGGAAGGTCGAAGGGGTCTGCCGTGAAGGTGTGTGATCCGAAGATCGCCCCGGCGTGGGCATCCGGCATCTGGGTGTCCGGCATCGCAGCATCCGGCATCTGGGCATCCGGCATCTGGGCATCCGGCATCCCACCGTCCAGCGGCAGAAGCGTCTCGGTGTCGAGACCGACCTCTTCGGGTTCGGAGGGACCGAAGTCCGGATCGCGGTCTTCGGGGTGCTGCTTCATGTGCCGCGCCATCTTCGTCAGGCGATCGAGGATCGCGACCCCCAGATGCTCAGACAGCACGGCCTGCAGCAGCACCAGCCCGTCGCCGATCGAGCGGATGGTGACCGTGCGATCTGCTGCAGCGCGCTCGTGCTGCTCGACGACGGTCGAACCGGCCAGAGCCGCTGCGATGCGACGAGCCTGAGCGCGAGTGCGGCCGACGGTGTCGTGCTCGGCGGTCTCGAGCGCCGCGGCCTCGTACAGCAGCAGCGTGTCGGCGTCGACCATGCCGGCGTCGATCGACTCGCGCACCGGTGCTGCCTCCCGCAGGATCTCGCGCACATGACCGGGCGTGATGCTCCCGGCAGCGAAGGACTCGCGGACCGTCTCGAACTCGCTGGCCAGCAGATGAGCGTCGGCGAAGGCGAAGACCATCGATCCGTGCGAGATGTGACCCGCGGCCGAATACTCCGAGATCATCGAACGCTCGATGGCATCGCGATGCTGCGGGGCAGCCGCCACCTCTTCCTGCCACAGATCCCAGCGACGGGCCAGCAGTGTAGAAGCCTCGGCCTGCAGCGCCGCGATCTCACGCTGCTTCGCCGTCCACTCGTCGAGCAGCGCGGTGCGCCGTTCGAGGAGTTCGGTGAAGTCTGCGGCCATGCATCCAGATTAGAACATACCTACGACATTCGGTCGAGGTCGCGCCATTCTGTGGATAACCCGCGGAGTTCAGTCGTCGTAGGCATCCCGGCCGCGAAGGCGGTCGATCTCGCGACGCTCGCGCTTGGTGGGGCGACCTGCGCCGCGATCCCGCACGGCGAGCATGGCCGATGGCTCCCTCGGGGAGTGCGGTCTTCATAGGCGGTGACGGCGACCGGCGCGCCGACCCGCTTCGACAGGGTCTGCTTCACGATGAGGATGCGGTCGAAACCAGACATCCGCACCCTCACCTCGTCGCCCGGCTTCACCGTCTGCGCCGCCTTGGTCCGCTCGCCGCCCACGCGCACGTGGCCGGCGCGGCAGGCGGTCGTGGCGGCAGAGCGGGTCTTGTAGATGCGGATCGCCCAGAGCCAGCTGTCGACACGGACCGGCTTCACGGCATCCATCAGCTGCTCTTCTCCTTCCGCAGCGCGACGATCGCGCCCGCGATGATCAGCCCCTGCCCGAGTGTGTAGGTGAGCATCACCGCCGGACTCGTCCAGCCCGGCATCATGTCTGGGAGGAACAGACGGAACGCGAGAATCGAGTCACTGGCGAGGAAGAACGCGCCGCCCGTCGCGATGATCGCGTTGCCTCGGGCGGAGGTCGCCGCGGTGCCGGCGAGAACGAGTCCGTACGCGGCGACGGCGAAGAACAGACCGCCGATGTGCGGGCCGAGGACGATCAGCATCCCGACCCACCAGGCTGCGTAGATCAGCGTCCACCAGGGCAGACGGCGGATGCGCGTGAATCGCAGGAAGACGACGATGTAGGCGATGTGCGCGATGCCGAAGAACAGCAGCATGAGGGGCAGCTCGGGGCCGTCGGGGAAGAATATACCGGCGCCGTCGCCGAGCCATGAGAAGAGCAGAGCCGCGAGCAGAAGTGCGATCGTGATCCGCGGCCGGAGTCTCGGAGCGGCGGCGAGAACAGGCAGCGCGAGCAGCGGCATCAGGGTCAGTTTCGTGGGCGCGGCGAGTGAGCTCTGTGCGGCGAGAGCGCTGACGTGGACGATGGCGAGAACGACGTACGGGGTCCAGACGGCGATGTCGAGAGGACGGATGCTGCGGGGCATCCACCCATCGTATTGAGCCGGTCAGCCCTCGACGGTGACTTCGCCGATCTGCCCGTCGACGCCGAGGTGCACGGCGGGCCAGTATCCTTCGGGGAAGTGCCGCCCGCACGAGTCGGTGAAGTGCAGCACCGTCGCGTCGTCGGTGATCTCGAGGGTGTCGAGCACCAGATCGCCTGCGCCCTCTTCCAGCTCAGTCGGCGAGGGGTCGCCATCGCTGAAGTGGGTGATGATGGCTTCGGATGCTCGGCGCCGGATGCCGTCGAGATCAGCCACGACGGCATGGACGCGGGGGATGAGGGCTCCCACGGCATCGATGTCGGCTCCGTCGATCATCACCTCGAGCTCGCGGCCATCGACCGTCAGCGCGCCCGAGTACCAGTCGTGCGTGACGACGTCGCCATCGTCGAGCGTGGTCTCGGCGCGCGAGAGGATGCCGAGTTCCGGATCTTCGATGGTCGGATGCTGGGTGCTCATGCGGCCACCGTAGCGCCTGACCGGTCTGCGATCAGTCGGCCAGGCCGCGCGTCACGAGGACTCGTCCTCCCGTCAATGTCGGGCCCTGGTCGAATCCGGCGGCGAGGAACGTCGACAGCGTGCCGTGGAAGAGGTCGTTGGACCGATGGGATCCGGTCGACGTGTCGACGGGGTAGGCCTCGATCATGCGCGCACCGGACTCTCGGGCAAAGTCGAGGGCGGATGCCAGCAGCTCGGCGTTCAGACCCTTGCCACGGTGCTCTTTGCGTACGACGAAGCAGGTCACGGCCCAGACGGAGTCGTCGTCGAGCGGCTCGGCGGTGGCTGCGAGGATTGCGCGCGTGTTCAGGATGCGCTGCTGCACCGTGCGAGGGCCGACCCGGATCCACCCTGCGGCCTCGCCATCGACATAGGCGATGAGGCCGGGGGGAGGGCCGGCGGCGACCTCGTCGTGCAGCATGTCGCGCCGTTCGTCGAGCGACGTCGCCTGCCAGACCTTGTTGCGCACGACGGGCCAGATGCACTGGCAGCTGCGCCCATCGCCGCCGCCTGACAGCGAGTGCTGCACGTCGTCCCACCGGGTGATCGTGGCCGGTTCCGTGGTGATCGTCGCCATGCTCGCACGCTACGCGGAGGTGCCGACATCGGCAACGGATCCCGCTCGTGGATGCCGTTCGCCACGCCCGACTTCATCGGTTCGCGATGGCTGAATCCGTCGGCTAGGATAGTGGAGTTGCCCGCGCGAAAGCGCGGACTGCCACGGGCTGTGGCGCAGCTTGGTAGCGCACTTGACTGGGGGTCAAGGGGTCGCAGGTTCAAATCCTGTCAGCCCGACGTAGACGTAACGAGGAGGGCTCTCGATTCGCAAGGATCGAGGGCCCTCCTCGTTCGTCTACTCGCGCTTGTAAAGCGGGGCCACGCGGCGCCGAGAGGCTCCGCGCGCCGCTTGCCCGCCCGACGTTCGCCGATCTCGACGACGAGCGGCGCGTGGAGGGCGCCGTGGGGATGCAGCCCGACCGAGAGGTCCCGGAAACTCCGGGGTTTCCGGGGCTTTTTCTGTAGGTGGATGTGATCCGGTCATCGAAAACCCACTACTTTGATGCCCTCGCGGCCCTCTCAGGCCGCCGCGCTCCGGCACGGGGAGCGACCGTGCCGGTTGCTCCCGATTCGTGGGTGGGAGCAGGACGCACCTGTTCGGTATGGACACCGAACACAGCCCGGCTGGCAACCCCTGGGGCCTAGAACCCCTGCTCGACGTCGGCGAGCTCGCCGCGTACCTGGGCGTGCCCGTCTCCTCCGTCTACGACTGGCGCGCTCGCGGCCTCGGTCCGCGAGCGTATCGCTTCGGGAAGCATCTGAAGTTCGCGCTCTCGGACGTGCGGACCTGGATCGAGCAGCAACGCGACCCCGAACCGCCTGTCTTTCCAGAGGGGGATGATCCGATGAGCCGGCAGCGCCTGACCATCGGCACTTTCGGAGAGATCGGCCACCTCGTGAGATGGCCTGCTCAAGTCGAGCCCCGGTATCCTCGGTTCGGAACCTGCCACGTTCGACCGCGCCACTCCGGACTGAGCGGCAAGCGTCCGCGCACATGCGGGTTTTTGCGGCGCGTGCACCGACCTCGTGCTCTGCGAACTGGGCGCGCCGGGGTACCCCGCGATCCTCCTTGCCGTGCCGCACCAACCTCACCGCCACCTGGTGTATCGCTGACCATCGAGGATGGTGATTGAGAATGGTCCACCCCGAGTTTGTGTCCCTGCTGGCGGAGCATGGTGCAGTTCTTCGTCGACGGGCCGACGGCGGTACTGCACGTTCTTCACACTTGGAGTCACGAGGCCGCGATTCGGCACCGATCTCGTCGTGTTGACCAAACTGCGTCGTACAGGGAAGCTTTGCGCAAGACACTGACACGGCCGAACTAGCGGTTGAGCGAACCGATACGACCGTCCACCAGGATCTGATCTGGCAGTCTCTCATCTACGACACGGTTGGGTTGCGGTCCTCGATCGCCCGACTTGTCCGAGCACACGGAATACTTGATCTCAAGATCTAAGCGGCTCGGGAGGGTACGCATGCTCTATCGCAACGCTGCGCGAGCCTTCATCGCCGAGCTTGCCGAGATTCGTTCGATTGGGCGACCGGTGAGAGTTCGCGGACTGCCGACTCACGAGCGCCTCGCACGTGCTGTGACTTTGGCGCGGCCAACGGAACGATTCATCACGATACCGGGTCGTCGTAACGATGTGTTCGCGACCATCGCCGAGACGATGTGGGTGCTCGCTGGGCGCAATGACATGGAGTATCTAGCCCGCTATCTCGGCCGCGCGCTGCAATTCTCGGACGACCAGGTGACGTGGCGGGGAGGCTATGGGCCACGGTTGCGCGACTGGAAAGGAGTCGATCAGCTGGATGAGATCCGCAAGCTCCTCCGTTCGGACCCTCAGTCCCGCCGGGCGGTCGCTGTTTTGTTCGATCCGGCGCGCGACTTCGCGGATACGCTCGATGTGCCCTGCAACAACTGGCTGCACTTCCTCATCAGGGATGGCAGAGTCCACCTCAACGTGACCGTGCGTTCCAACGACATCCTATGGGGGTTCTCCGGCATCAACACGTTCGAGTGGAGCGTGCTGCACGAGATGATGGCCTTCTGGCTCGGTGCGCGAGTCGGTCACGTGTCGTTCTTCATCTCATCCCTACATCTCTACGACGAGCGAAACGGGCAAGCTGACCGCGCGCTCGCCGGGTTTGGCGGCGCCACCGGCTACGAGGAGGCATGGGTGGGCGCTCAGTTTGGGACTCGATGGGAGGACTTCGCGGGCGTGCTCGATCTCTGGTTCGATATCGAAGCTCGGCTGGCATCCGGGGAGGACTGTTCCGAGGAGATCGCTGGCTTCCCCGACCCGTTACTGCGTCAGTTCCTTCAAGCGATCGCGATCAAATGGGCGATCGTCGCAGGTGCTGACGGCGCCCGGCAGCGTGAACTCGTCGACGATCTTGGCCACAGTGACATAGCGTTCGCGCTTCATGAACAACTGTTCCGAGACGCTGCTCAGCTACTATCCCAGCCCGTCTCCACAGTGGAGTGGGTAGACCTGCGCGAGTCGGTCATCGCCTTGCATCGTTCTAAGGACGCCGCCTACGGCAACTCGTGGAAGAAGCGAGGAGAGCTGATCAGCATTGCCGCCAACCTCGCCCGCAAGATTGATCGCATCGATCAGGTGGTGGGTGGTGCGGCAGCCGGGAGAGAAACCCTTCTGGATACTGCGGTCGATCTCCTTGTGTACGCGGTCAAATATGAGACCTTCCTCGCGGACCAGTCAGCCGACGTCGCTAATCATCTCTTCACGAGCGGCGGTGAGCGGTTTAGCGACGGCCCGAATGGTTTCGAGGAGCTCATGCGGGCGCGTGACGTCGACGGAGAGGTCAGGACCGCCCGTGCGGAGGCCGCACGGGCCTCGACGGCGTTCAATGAGCTGGATGCCTTCCTCCAACTCCACCCGCAGGGTGAGTGGATGGAGAAGCTTGCATTGGCCGAGCGCCTGACGGCGACCGCGTTACGCCTCTTGCTTGCAGTCGCGCGGTCCGACCCGGATGGAGCCCACACGCTGCGCCGCGATGCGGTGCGGTCATGACGGCGGTTCTGGTCGGCAGCGACGCATCCGGGGGAGATGATGGAGCGAACCATTGGACGACGGGTCGGAATTGCATCTCCCACGAGAAGCGAATCACCGTAGGCAGCGCAGAGCGGAGACGGGCACGGGTTATGCGAGCACCAACTCCCCGGGACGGGGTCTACGAGATCTATTGGAAGTTCGCGGCTGAGCGCCAGCATGTGTTTGAGGCGCGCATCGCTGGGGCTCCCGGGCCGTGGACGCAGGACCGGATTCTCCAGGAGTACAAGTTCTGCAACGTCTATCGGGCTGCTGACCGTGTCAGCCAGTACCTCATCCGTGATGTCGCTTACCGCGATGACGACTCAAGCCCTGCCGATCGTCTGTTCCAGATCGTCGCGTTCCGAAACTTCAGCAATGTCAGTACGTGGGAGACCGTCGTCGAGATACTTGGCCGGTCGCCTCGGATTGCCGATCTAGACTCGGGTTTGTTCGAGGCTGCGCTCACCGAGGCGAAGAACCGCAACGGAGGCCTCTACACAGGGGCGTTTATCCTCTGTGCCACGGACGTTTACGGTCGAAAGGCCAAGCATCTGAACCATGTAGAGCTGTTCCGGGATATGTTCGTGCGGTCGCGCCTTGCCGAGCGGGTTCTTGAGGCGGAGTCGCTGGAAGAGGTCTACGACCTGCTCCACGCTTTCCCTTTGATGGGGGATTTCATGTCCTATCAGATGGCGATTGACCTGAACTATTCGGAGCACGTGAACTTTTCTGAGAACGACTTCACGAAGCCTGGCCCGGGCGCTTTGCGCGGCATCAAGAAGGTGTTCTCCGACCTGGGGGGTCTTACGCCGCAAGAGGTGATCATGTGGATGGTCGACAATCAGGAGGCCGAGTTCGCCCGTCTGGAACTTGACTTCAGCGGCCTCTGGGGCCGGCCGATACAGGCGATCGACGCTCAGAACCTCTTTTGCGAGACGGACAAGTACTGCCGTGAGGCGGTTCCGGAGCTGGCTAGCGCGAGAAGCCGGATCAAATCGCGGTACGTCTCCACGCCCGAGCCGATGACGCTCTTTTTCCCGCCCAAGTGGGGGATCAATGGCCTCCTTCCTCAAAACGAGGTGCTGGGCGATGAGCTCGTGCGTGCGCGCGTCCTCGAGCCCATGTTCTAGATGAGAGCGTGGCGCTCACGCGGTTGATGTTGCGGGCTGGTGACGCCGTGGCCAGTCGTGCGGGCGTCCCTGCACTCCCGGTTCGAGTGATCGCACCCACTCGATGATCGCAGCGACGTGCTCGTCGGTGAAGTTGCTGCGGTATGCAGGTGCCGTGTGCACGAGGTCGAAGCCGTAGTCGTTGCGCAGCGATTCGGGGATGACCGGGCCGTCTCCGCCGAAGTACACGAACTCGTCTCCGAGCATCACTCGTTCGCTTTTCGTGTCGCGCAGCATGTGCCGCGCCTCTAGTGAGCCGTCGGCTTTGCTGTGGCGGGAGTCCTCCTGTATCCATTCACCGTCTGGATCCCGGTGGTAGATGTTGTCACCAAAGTGCTGCATGCGGCTGCCCCGAAGGTTTGGCCGTTTCTCGGCGAAGCGCTCATCATCCCAATATTCCTGGAAGCTCACGATCTCTGCGACGCGCATCGCGTAGACGAGGTTGCCTGCTTTGCCGTTCGGCCGGGAGCCGGTGCCGACTATCCAGTCGTCGACCTGGGCGACCTTGCGGATGTCCTGCTTGCAAGTGGCAAGAGAGCAGACACCGTGAAAGGGATTTGGCGCGAACCCGACGTCGTAGCGAACGATGTAGCTGAACACCTTCACGCTCGACATCCCCGTCAGCAGGCAGCCCGCGGGATGGACTGTACAGGCGCGGGCGTACCGCTGGGCGCTGTCCAGTTGTCCTTGCCCTCAAGCGCGTCGATGATCGCCTGGGCATCCCAGTTGACGACCGCGTTCGCGTAGTCGTCAAGCGGTTCGGGCATGTCGTCGTGCGTGGTACCTGGTGCCCAGACTCCGACGATCCGCTTGTCGGGGAACTTGCGGGCGTACTCGATCTCCCAGTCAACCCACTCGTGGTTCTTCGTGTCGGGGGAGATGATGACGATGATCTTTCCCGCCCATCGGATCTGGTCCGCCAGGAGCTTCCTGATGTAGTCGGGGCTTTTCGCGTTATTCGGGGTCTCGCTCGTGATCGAAGAGTCTCGAATCTCGGCTCCGCTGCCGGCGAGCATCTTCTTGAGATCTCCGACCAGCGCGTCGTCCTCGTGACGATGGCTGATGAAGATATTGTGTTGGTCGCTCACGTCGGGCTCCTCCCTTCCAGGGATAGTCTACTTTTGGCCACCGACATCGCCCCGATGAGGCGGCGTTTCGAGAGGAGAACATGTGCCGATCCCGCCGATCCTTGACGTATTCGTCGTCTGGCACCCTGACGACGTGATCGGCGCCGAGCGATTCGGAGAGCTCCACGAGCACTTCCATAGTCCGGCCTTTTCGGGACTGGCCGGCGGCGCCGTCGAGGTGTACGGGCGCAGCGATCCCTGGGTGGACGGAGCGTCGCCACGGCCCTTCGGCATTGCAACGCCACTCGGCGAGGGGCTTCCGCCCGCGCAGTTCAACGCGATCGTCCCGATCGTCGACACGAACTTGCTCCGTGCGGCGGCCGAGGTGGCCAATCCGTGGGGCGCATATCTTCGCGAGATTGCCGAGCTGAATCGGAGGTCTGGCGTAGGTGTCTACCCGGTCGTGGCCACAGGCTTGCAATGGGGTACCAGCATCGTCAATCAGATCCTCGGCGGTATCCAGACCCTGCCCGCTGACGTCAACACGGATGGTGGCCTGTTCGGGCGCGAACTGGCGCAGGCGATCACCCAACAGATCCAGCGGGAGGCGAACCTCCCCGCACGGTTGACGGTGTTCGTGAGCCACACGAAACACCGTTCTTCCGAGGAAGTTTCTCATTCCGGCCCCGCAATGTTCGAGCGTGTACGTGACCACATCCAAAAGTCTCACCTGTCGGCGTTCTTCGACGCGCAAGACATTCAACCCGGTGGCGATTGGGAGAAGACGCTTGAGGGCGCCGCTGGTAACAGCGCGCTGCTGATGATCCGCACCGACGTGTACGCCGCACGAGAATGGACGCAACGTGAGGTCCACGCGGCGAAGCACAGCGGCATGCCAGTCGTCTGCATGTACGCGCTCACGGCCGGGGAGGAGCGGGGGTCCTTCCTGATGGACCACGTCCCGTCGGTGGTCTGTGACCTCGCCGATCCAGATCCAGGCGTCGCCCTTGCGCTCAACAGGCTTGTCGACGAGACGCTCAAGAACACTCTTTGGCAAGCGCAGACGTCCTATCTCTCGGAGGACGGGTTCGATTGGCTTCCTGCGCAGTCGCCTGAGCCAACCACACTCGCCCCCTGGCTTGCTTCACATCAAGAGACGCAGCCAGATGATAAGCACCTTTGGGTTATTCACCCTGATCCGCCGCTTGGGCCCGCGGAGCGAGAGGTGCTGCTGCAGTTGTGCGCGGTGGCCGGCTATGACGTCGACGTCGACATCTTGACGCCCAGGACGTTCGCCGCGCGCGGTGGAGCACTCAAATCATGAGCGAGCCCGCCCTTATCTCGCGAGATGCTCTTTCGGGCCATAAAGTCGCTTTGTCGGTCTCTGAGAGCGCCGATCTCGCCCGTCTTGGTCTCACTGAGCAACACTGCCGGCTGGTGGTCGCCGAAGTAGGCAGAGCGATCATGCTCGCGGGAGGGACCGTCGTGTACGGTGGTCACCTCAATCCAGGTGGCTACACCGAGATCCTGATCGAAGAGGCCCAACGTTTCAGCAGCGGACGATCCGTGCTTGAGATCACGCTTGCCGAATCTGAGTACCGGAAGCTCACGGCGGACGAGCTGGTGGCGGCAGACCGGAATCTCGGTGACGTCGGCAGACTGACGTTGGTTTCCGAGTCGTGTATGACGGTGCCGATCGCACGCGCCCTGGACGGTTCCTGGACCCAAGACGCTGGCAACGCGTTGATCGCGATGCGCGAGCATGTCGCGAGAGCAACAACAGCTCGCCTGATTGTCGGGGGACGCCTCGCGGGCTACGTCGGCGCGGAACCCGGCGTCATCGAAGAGGCGCGTCTGACGATTCAGTCCGGGGGTCTTCTCCTCGTCGCCGGAGGGTATGGTGGTGCGGCTGCGGCAGTCGCGCAGCGTCTATATCCGCAGTACTTCGAAGGCTGGGCGCCTGGCGCATATCCGGCTCATGCTCATGATGCAGAGGTCACAGGTGCGCTTGACAACTTGCATGATGCATACATGAGTGCAGCCCCCGAACCTGACATCGACGAAGAGCTACTACGAATCCTCACCATCAGCCATAGACCAGCCGATATAGCGCGTGCCACCGTGCGCCTGCTCTCCGAGGCGGCACACTAGGTTGGCTCGTTGGCGTGAGTATCAAGAGCAGGCAGCGGGGCTCTTTCGGGAACTTGGATTTAACGTTCACACTGACCTGCGGGTAACAGGAGCGCGTGGCAGCCACGACGTCGATGTCTACGCGAGCTTCGAACGGGCTGGTCTGGTTGTGAACTGGATCATCGAGTGTAAGCATTGGAAGCGCCCAGTCGACAAGTCCCACGTACTAACCCTGAGGTCGATCGTGGAGGATGTTGGTGCAGATCGCGGGATCCTGCTCTCAGAATCCGGAGCTCAAAGCGGCGCAGTTGCAGTCACACACAAGAGCAATGTGCACGTCACGTCGATCGTCAATCTCAAGACTATGGCAGCCGATGAGATCGTTCTGGAACAAGTTCGTGCTCTGCCCAGAAGAGTCGCGATGGCGCACGCTCGATACTGGGCGCTCTCCAAGTCGCATCGCGAAGCGTATGGACTTCGGCCTGAGGGTGCAGCGGGGGGCTATAGCGGCGCTGTTGTCCTGATGCAGATCAAGGACGTTCTCTTCAGCACACTGGCGGAGCAGTACCCCCCGCGGGGAGACGTATTGCCCAACCTTGGCCTCCACAGCCCAAACGAAGCGCTCGCATGGGTGTACCCGCAGCTGGCGGACCTCGAGCTGAAACTCGAAATGGCAGAGAAGGCTCTAGCCACCTGACCAACTCGCCGGCCGCGGTGGCCGTTGATGGATGACGGGGCAGTTGTTGGTCGCTGGGGCGCATCCGGGCACGATCAACTGTCTTTGCTTCACGCGCTTGAACTCCAACTGTGTATGCGTGTTCACCCGAGGCTCTCAGTTCAGCGTGGAGATGCCGTCCGTCCCGGACCCTCGGGAGCACACATCGTGCAGCTCCCTCGCCTCAGGTTCTATCGTTTCCTCATGGCAATACCCGACGCCCAGGCATGCCCTTGCGCCAGTGCGCATCGGCGACTCATGGACCTCCATGAGGATATTCACCGAGCCATCGAGAACTATCTCGACGAGAACGAGTTCCGACGGTGGCTCAATTCAGCCATCCAGAACTCGCGCGGCGTGACCTTCCTCCTGCAGAAGCAGAAGGTCAAGTGGGCCGAGTTCGATACCTGGTACGGTGACTGGCAGAGTAGGGCGCGCGAGAACCCGGTTCTTGGCTGGGGCGTGACTGCCAGAAACCGGATCGTCAAGGAAGAGGATCTCGCTACGCTAAGCCAGGCGGTAGTGGGTGTTTACGACACCCATCGCCGCGGATACGAAGACGTGTTCGTGGTGCCGCCATCTACGTCGCCGGAGACGATCATCGCGTCATTCGTCAAGCTGGCGGAGCAGGACGGCAAGAAGCGAAAGGGGTGGATCCGCATCGAGCGACGCTGGATCGACGACCAGCTCCCCAATTATGAGCTGGTCGCTGCGCTTCGTGAGATGTATCGAGCAGTAGGGAAGGCGGTCGAGCTTGCTCACAAGGCCAGTGGCGTGGACGCATGCCTCGCCCCGTCATTCGCTCGGGAGTGTGTCACGAGCAGAATAGATCTTGATTTTCACTGTCTCGGATCGGGGAACCCTGTGCCCACGATGATGCTCAATCTTGAGTCCGGAGAAGTCGCAACGGTTGGCTTCCGTGGCCTCGAGCGCGACAACTCTGAGGATTTCGCAGAGTTCGGTCGCCAACACTACGGCGAGCCGCCGCGGTTCACTACTGACCCCATTGCGCATGTTGACGAAAGGATGGAACTCTCCAAGCAGTTTCTCAAGGCGGATGGCTACGCGGGTCCGATTCTGATGCTGTTTGGCAACGGCGGGGGACGGTTGTTCCCTATTGCGTTCGGCGAAGACGAGCCACGCGAAATGAAGATCGCAGCCGTGCTCGAGTCGGTAGGTGCATGGCAGTTCAATGGCGCGGTGTTTTCGTCGGAGACGTGGATCGGTCTTCCTGGCTCGAAGGGCGAGCTCGTGGGTGTGCCCAAAAGTCGTTTGCTACCAAGCAACCGAGAGTTCTTCAGCGAAGACTCGAAGGGAGGTGCTCGCGACGAAGGCCTAATCGTGGTCGGCCTTTCGGCGGATGGACGGCAGCGGGTACTCACCCAGCCGTTCGGTCGGGTCCTCGGGGGTTACGTATTCGGGCAGCTGCTGGTGAACGAGATGTCCGTGCCTACGTTCCTACGTCCACTATGGGAGCGGTGGCGTTGATGGAGCGATCGGAGAATCGAAGTGCTATTCCAAGTGCCGCTACTAATGGGACCGACGGGGAGTTGCGCCTTGGCCTCGGGGAGCGGCAAATCAGGTGACCAACAGCCGGCACGTCGTTCGGCGGCTCGACGACGCCGAGAACTTGTTGACCAGATTGGTGACCAGAAACCCCCAGAATGGCCCGTATCAGTCGTTGACTGCCGGCGGTGTTGTTGCCATGAGAACCGCGGAATTTCCCGGAATCTCGTCCGATCGGCACTCAGGCACGACGGACTCAGAGCCCGTCAGTTGTTCTTGGCGCGAGTCTGAAGCCAGACCCATCAGAAACCCATCTGAATCAGCCGCCAAGAACCACCACCGACCGGCTACACTCGAACCAAGCGAACCGCCTGGTTCCCTGGAAACACAAGGGAATCCGCGAGTTCCCGAGACGTTCGGCGGAGACCGGAAATCGACCGGTTCCTCCAAGGGGTCGCAGGTTCAAATCCCGTCAGGCCCTCACTCGGGTCTACTCGCGTCCGCAGCTCGGGGCCGAGCGGCACCAACAGGCTCGGCGAGCGGCGGCCCGTCCCATTCTCCGCGGGGGAGTTCGCCCCCTCGTCAAGGCGCCACAAGCACCGAGATCACATTTCCCGCGGGGTCCTTGAACCACGCGATCTCGGGCCCCGACGCCCCGTCCGGGCCCATGCGCGCGATGCCCTTCTCATCGGTGCCGAAGTCGGGGTCGGTGTAGATCTTCGTGACCACGCCACGGGCGTTGAGATCGTCGACGGCGGCCTCGACGTCAGCCACCGCGAAGTTCAGGACGGTGTAGGTCGCCGGCACGTGGTCGGGCTTGTCGTACACGAAGAGCGAGCCGCCCTGCGGCAGACCGATCTCGAGAAAACCCATCGGGTTGTTCGAGACCTGCATGCCGAGAGTCTCGCCGTAGAACGTGCGGGCGGCGTCGAGATCGTCGACGCTGAATCCGCTGAAGACCCGCTCGGGGTTGAATGCGCTCATATGCCAATGGTGCGCCTGGATCTGACGCATTTCCACCGGTTCTGCGGACGGTGGTCGAGGTCGTGAAAGACCCCCAGCATATGTGAGTGCGGCGCGGTGGCATCCCGCATGATGGATGCCATGACGACGATGCTCCTGCTCGCCGACACCCACATCCCCGCACGGGCGCGACGCCTCCCGAGCGCGGTGCTCGAGGCGGTCGACGCCGCCGACATAGTCGTGCACGCCGGCGACTGGGTCGACCTGGCCACACTCGACCTGCTCGAGGCGCGATCGAAGACGCTCCATGCGGTCTACGGCAACAACGACGGCCCCGCACTTCGCAAGCGCCTCCCCGAGATCGCGCGCTTCGCCGTCGACGGCCGAGAGTTCGCGGTGATCCACGAGACAGGTGCGGCTCGCAAGCGCGAGGAGCGGATGGATGAGGCGTTCCCCGGCGTCGACGTGCTCGTCTTCGGGCACTCGCACATCCCGTGGGACGCAGTCGCGCCATCCGGCATGCGTCTGCTCAATCCCGGCTCACCCACAGACCGGCGCCGCCAGCCGGTCTGCACGATGATGCTCGTCCGGATCGACGCCGGAACCCTGGACGTCACCGTCGTTCCCGTCGAGCGAGACTCCGCCAGCAGCACCACGCGCGGCGAACCATAGCACCGCCGTCATTCCGCGAGAATAGTCGCCCGATTTCCCGTGATGCCGAATAGGCTCCAGAGAAGCGGGGCGTTCCCAGGGGTCCCGCACTCGATCCGCGCCTCCGGGTGATCTCTCCCGAATCGCACCCACGCGCGGTGATGGGCGGATGTATGACTGCGCAGGCGCTGCTGACGGCACCGGTGCTCGGCATGGGCTCTTCGCTTATCGAGCCTGTCGCAGGCGACCGCGGCGACCGCGGCGACCGCGGCGACCGCTCCGGCCGCGCCGTGCCCCGCCTGACCTGGGTGCTCTGCGCCGGCCTGCTGCTGTGCGGATCGATCCTCGTCTCCGCGGCGACCACGACCGACGCCGAGTGGTGGCACCTCTACTTCAGCCGACTCGGCATGCGTGGCGACTTCTCGAGCCTCATGTTCAACAGCGGACTGTTCCTCAGCGGGGCGATCATCGCCGGTTCGTCATGGGTGCTGCGTATGCGGCTGCGCGAGCTGGCACCGGCGACCGCACGGGTGCGCCTGGCGACGGCGATCATGCCGCAGGCGGTCACCGGACTCGGAGTCAGCCTGCTCGCGATCGGCCTCTTCCCGCTCTCGGTTGACCCGGTGGCGCACGAGTGGGCCACCAACGGTGCCGTGCTGTCGTTCGCCCTGCTGCTGCTCGCGCACCGCGCTCTGCTCTGGCACCTGTCCGCGCCCCTCCGCCGCGCAACGGTCGTCAACGCGATCGTCATGATCTGGGCGCTCGCCGCCGTGAAGGCTGAGGCGATCTCGCTCACCGTGTTCGAGGCGATCGTGTTCGCCGTCATCCTCTGCTGGGTGCATCAGCTCGAGCACGTGGTGCGCGCCAGCAGCAGTCGCCGCAGCGCTACAGGCAGCGGTCAAGCAGGCAGCACGCCGCCCCTCGCCCTGGCCACCACGATGCCTCGCCGCGACGTCGCGAATCCGTCGAGCATCTCCCGCAGCTCACCCGCGTCGACGTCGGCGCCGAACGCGTCGGCGCCCGGTTCGAGCATGATCCCGGATGCCAGTCCGCCTGCGATCACGGGATCGAATCCCAGGTCGTCGACCAGGCGCGACACGACCTCGAGGTCGTCGGCGGACTCCCCGGCGATCGCGATCGCCTTGCGCCCGGATGCCCCGGCGGGCCGCGCCTCGTCCTCCACGTCCTGGTACCCCATGTGCCCGAGGCCTTTCACGACCCGGGCTCCAGCCAGGTGCTTCTGAACCAGCTCGCTCGTCGACGTGCGGGGGTCGTCGAGATCTGGACGATCGCCGTCCGCACCCCACCAGTAGTTCATGGCGTCGATCACGAGCATCCCGCGCATGCTCTCCGCCGGCAGCGTGCGATAGCGGCCCAGCGGAAGGGCGAGCACCACGGCATCCGCCCCCGCCACGACGTCCGAGACGGAAGCCGCCTCGGCTCCGATCGCCGACATCGCCCGCGCGATCGGCGCGGGGTCGCCCGAACGGGCGATGAGCACCCGGTACCCGGCATCCGCCGCCAGAGCCGCCAGCACACGCCCCAGACGGCCGGCGCCGATGATGCCGAGCGTGCGGATCGGCGAAGTGACAGTCACCCCGTCATCGTACGGCCCGGCTCTCCGGCGCCGACGCGGCGTGCTCAGTGGTCGCGCAGCATCTTGATGAGCTCGGCCTTGCGCTTGTCGGAATAGCCCTCGAGGCCGAGCTCTTTCGCCCGCTTCTTCAGCTCGTCGACCGTCCAGTCGTCGTAGTCGCCGGACTCGCCGCCTCGCCGGCCGACCGCCGATCGCCCGTCCCTGGCAGCCGCGTTCGAGATGCGCGCCGCCTTCTCCTTCGATGCGCCGTCATCGCGCAGCTTCTCGTACAGCTCTTCGTCCTTGAGCTCTGGCTGGTTCGGCATGGCCGCCTCCTCGGATCGTCGGACGTCGCACTCAGCGACGGGCACGACGATACGCACCGTCGCGACCGCGCCGAACGGCCTTGACAGCCCCGATCGCCCGACCTACCCGGCGCGGCTCACTCCCAGATGGCCTCGACGACGCGCGGCGGATGCTCGCCCGCGTCGTACACGCGCACCCAGTGCACGTCGACCACGACGACCTCGAATCCGACATCCAGCGCGCGCGATCCGGGGAACCGCTCGCTGTACACCTCGCCCAGCCGCCAGCGCTCCTCGTCGCGCGCGACATGGGCGCGGCCCTCGAGCTGCACCGACGTGTCGGCGCCGGTGACGGCCAGCGCCACCCGCGGGCGCTCGCGGATGTTGCCCACCTTGCGCGAGTCGCTCGTCGCGTCGAACACGAGCACGCCCTCGTCGGTGGCGGTGAGGCCGACGTACGCGGCCTGCGGCGCGCCGTCGGCGCCGATGCTGGCCACCACGCCCGATCCGCACACGCGGACGAAGTGCGCGACGGCGGCGCGATCAGAGGCATCGATGGTCATATATCGACGGTACGCGCCTCACCCGGCGAGGGCGAGAGGTTCTTGTGTGGACCGCGTCATGTGACGACGGTCGTCGCCCGCTCCCATGACTCCACCGGTCCGGGCACGACCGTGAACAGCGGGTGCGCTGTCGGCGACGCGGCGCGCCAGCGCACGGCATCCGTCGGGCTGCGCTGGTCGAGCTTCGCGCCCAGATGCATCCACTCGAGTGCCAGCTGCCCTTCCGTCACCGGGATGCGGGAGACCGGTGAGGCAGGCGCGAGGATGCGCGTTCGATCGAAGCGGTAGCTGCGGGCGTCGGCCTCGTCCGCGATTCCTGACAGATACGCGCCGACGGAGGCGAGCGGGTCGGGCTGAGTGCGGAAGCGCTCGAGCTGCGGATGCCTGGTGTACCCCTTCGTGCGCCCCGCGAGCACCGCCTGCGCGAGCAGGGTCTCACGCCAGCACGCGACCAGGGCGGCCCGGTCGAGGTGCGAGGGATGCAGCGACCAGATCCTCACCCGCGACCCGGTCCTCGCGATGGCTCGGCATCACGGCGGCTGAGCTTCGACGGCCACCAGATCGCGCGACCGATGTCGTACCCGAGCGCCGGTACGAGCAGCGACCGCACGACGAACGTGTCGAGCAGCACACCGAACGCGACGATGAACGCCAACTGCACGAGGAACAGGATCGGGATCACCGACAGCGCCGCGAACGTCGCGGCCAGAACAAGCCCGGCTGAGGTGATCACCCCGCCCGTCACCGACAGTCCGCGCAGGATGCCCTCGCGGGTGCCGTGCCGCTTCGACTCCTCGCGCACCCGCGTCATCAGGAAGATGTTGTAGTCGATGCCCAGCGCGACGAGGAAGACGAAGCCGAAGAGGGGCACCGCGGGATCGGCACCCGGGAACTGGAACACGCCGTTGAACAGCAGCGCCGCCACACCCATCGCCGAGCCGAACGAGAGCACGGTCGTGAGGATCAGCAGCACGGGCGCGACGACCGCTCGCAGCAGCAGCATGAGGATCACGAGGATCACGCCGAGGATCACCGGGATGATCAGGTTGCGATCGTGGATGGATGCCGTGTTCGTGTCGACCGCGGTCGCGGTCACTCCACCGACCAGTCCGCCCATGGGTTCGAGGGCGGAGCGCAGCCGCTCGACCGTCGCCTCGGCGTCAGCCGAATCGGCGGCATCGGCCAGCGTGCCCTGCAGCAGGACGCGGCCGTCAACGACCGTCGGATCGGGAGCAGGCGAGCCGGGAGGGCCGAAGGCGGTGATGCCGTCTGCGGTGACCGGAGCGCTGCCAGACGGTGAATCCGCCGCCGTCACGCTGACACCGTCGACGCTCTCGTCGGCGAGCAGCACATCGGCGGCATCCTGAAGCCGACCCTCGTCGACGAGCACGTACGCGGGACTGCCCGACCCGCCCGGGAAGTGCTCTCCGAGCACCTGCTGCCCGTCGCGTGCCTCGGACGCGCCGAGCACGAGATCCGATTGCGGCACCCCCTTGGCATCCAGCTGCACGACGCCGACCGCCGCGACCGCCAGCACGATGGCCGTCGAGATCCAGATGAGACGAGGGCGGCTGCGGATGCCGCGGGCGAGGCGCGGCCACAGACCGCGACCCTCCAGCGGATCGACCTCCGCGACCCGCTCCGGTTCGTACGCCGGACGCTTCGGCCAGAAGGCGGCCCGCCCGAACAGGCCGAGCAGGGCGGGAAGCAGCGTGAGCGCGGCGAGCATCGCGAACACGATGCCGATGGCAGCCACGGGGCCCAGCGTGCTGTTCGACTTCAGGTCGCTCAGCAGCAGGCACAGGAGGCCTGCTATGACGGTGCCGCCGGAGGCGAGGATCGGCTCGAAGGAGCCGCGCCACGCCGCCGCCACGGCGGCCCACCGGTTCTCGGTGCCGTGAAGCTCCTCGCGGAAGCGCGCCACCATCAGCAGCGAGTAGTCGGTCGCCGCGCCGATCACGAGGATGAACAGGATGCCCTGGGTCTGCCCGCTCAGCAGCAGGATGCCGAACTTCGCAGCCCACCAGACGACCAGCAGCGCCACGCACAGCGCGAACAGGCTGGTGCTCAGCACGACCACGGGCAGCAGCAGGGAGCGGTAGACGATCACGAGGATCACCAGCACCGCAGCCAGCGCCACGAGCAGCAGGATGCCGTCGATGCCCGCGAACCCTGCGACGAGATCGGCCGTGAATCCGGCGGGACCCGTGATGTACACCTCGACCCCATCGGGGACGGCGTCGCGGAGGTCGGCGGACAGGGCGGTGGACACATCGCCGATATCGGCATCCGTGTCGATCGGCACGAAGGCCTGGGCGGCGAGCCCGTCGTCCGAGACGATCACGGGGGAGGAGCCGTCCTTCACACCCTCTGCCGTCGTCGCATCCTCGAGGGCGGCGGAGAGGTCTTCCGCCAGCGCGTCGTCGATCCCGCCGTCGGCTGCGAAGACGACCACCGCGGGGATCGAGTCGGAGCCGACGAAGTCGTCGAGGGCTCGCTGCACCTCGGTCGCATCGGCCGAGTCGGGCAGATAAGTGGTGCGGTCGTTGGAGGAGACCTCGTCGATCTTCCCGAACAGCGGCCCGCCGAGCCCTGCCCCGGTGAGCCACAGCAGGATGAGGGCTGCCGAGAGCAGCACCCTCCAGAGTGTTCTCGGCTTGTGCCGGTCGGCGCGAAGCTCGGCCCGTGTCGTCATGTGCATCCCCTCGTAGACCACTCCACGCTATCGGCCAGGGAAAAAGTGCTCGGAGCCCTTGACAGGCCTAGCATGAGGGCATGCAGAGAACACTCGTCATCTCGGCATCCGCGCCGGTGCCGCAGGGCAACCGCGTCGAGATCGCCCAGGCGGCCGACGGAGTCGTCGTCGCCGTCCGGGATCTCGACCGGGGCATCCAGTATCAGGTGCGGGACGTGACCCGCGAACAGCTCGACGTCTGGCGCGCGGTCGTGCGCGACTGCCGCGTGACCGAGTCGGCGAGGGGTGCGCGCACTGCCCTGACCGTGGCCTTCACCGACGCGGCGTCGGCCGCGGAGGAGGCGCTCAGCGAGGCGGATGCCGCGGCCGCGGCGGCGAAAGCGGAGTCGGACCGCTGGGGCGGGGCCGACAAGCCGCCCGCCGAGGTTCCCGACCGGTTCTGGTGATGACACCCTGGACCCGCGCCGTCGATGCGGATGCCGGCCGAGCGATGATCGCCGCGGCCGCATCACGAGTGCGGGCCCGAAGGCTGGCGGTGCAGCACTGGGCGGAACCCGAACCCGAACGCGGTGAGATCTGGCATCTCGTCGACGACCCGGTGACGGTGTGGGCGATGCCGGATGCCACCGGCGCGCTGCTGCTCGACATCGATGTGCCCGTCCGCGACGGCGTCGATGCGGCGCGGCTGCGGCGGTGGCTCGCCGAGCTGGCGGCCGTCGCCGGGTGGACAGGCAGCTGGCGGGTCGGGGTGCTCGACCACGACCCGCTGATGGCATCCCTCACCGCGGATCCGGATGCCAGGCACGTGGCGACCAAGATGCAGCTCGACGTGCGCACCGTGGCCGAGCCGTCCGGCGTGCACCTGCGCGCCATGGACGACGTCGACTACGCGGCCTACCGGGAGCGCGCTGACGAGGAGTACGCGCAGGAGCGTGTCGCCGCCGGTGCCGATCCGAGCATCGAGGCGGCCCGTGCGACCGCGGCCGCGCAGATGGCCGAGATGCTTCCCGACGGGCCCCGCACGCGTGGGCAGCGGATGTGGACGGTGCGCGACGGTGCAGGCGAGCGCGTCGGCATCCTCTGGGTCGCGCTGCGCGACGGGTTCGGGTTCATCAATGACATCTCGCTCGACGAGAGCCGGCGAGGGCAGGGCATCGGCACCCAGGTGCTGCGTGCCGCCGCGGCGGAGATGCGGGCGGTCGGGCTCGGCGTGCTCGCCCTCAACGTCTTCGGCAGCAACGACGCCGCACGGAGGCTGTACGCCCGCGAGGGGTTCCGCGAGACCGAGACGCTGTGGTCTGTCCCGATTCCGGCGGCATCCGTCGCGTGAGCCTCCCGCCGGTCACCGGAAGTCGCGCGAGCGGTGCGCGAGACCGGTGCGCAGATCCTCGAACGCGTCGGCCAGCACGTTGGTGACGCCCTCGGGGGAGCGCTCGAGGATGCCTCGCACGATGAGCGCGGGGGAGTCGCGGGCCACACGCCGGTAGCGCGCCCAGACGCCTGTCGTGCAGATGACGTTCACGAGTCCGTGCTCGTCCTCGAGATTCAGGAAGGTGACGCCGCTGGCCGTCGCAGGGCGCTGGCGGTGCGTGACGACTCCCGCCACCTCGATGCGCCGTCCGGTCTCATGCGTGCGCAGCCGGATCGAGGGCAGCACACCGCGCTCGTCGAGCGCGGCGCGCAGATGAGCCATCGGATGGTCGTCGATGGAGACGCCCGTCGCCCACAGATCCGCCGCCAGACGCTCGTACCCTGATTGGTCGGAGAACAGCGGCGGCTGCACCGAGAGGGCGGTGCCAGGCAGGAATCGAGCTCTGTCCTCTGCGGCGGCACCCGCGAGCCAGATGGCCTCGCGCCTGCTCAGCCCCAGGCACTCGAAGGCACCGGCCGTTGCCAGCGCCTCGATCTGCGCGGTGGTGGCGTCGGTGCGCCGCACGAGATCGTGCAGGTCGCGGAACGGCCCGTGCTCGTCTCGCGACGCCACGATGCGCTCGGCGAGCTTCACACCGATCCCGCGAACCCCCGACAGGCCCAGCCGCACGGCGAAGCGTCCGTCGCGGCGGTGCGCTGCCGACTCATCGGGGGCGGTGATGTCGAACCGCAGCGGAGCCGGCTGGTCGAAGGAGACGCAGGACTCCCGCCCGGTCTGCCCCGTGCCGGCATCCGGCCCCGTGCCGGCATCCCCGTGAGCGTCGGCATCCGATGCGCCGATCGGCTCCATCCCATCCATCACCCCTGATGCATGCAGGTCGGGGCGCAGCACCTGCACGCCGTGATGGCGGGCATCAGAGGTGAGCGAAGCCGCCGAGTAGAAGCCCATCGGCTGCGCCCGCAGGAGCCCCGCCAGGAATGCAGCCGGATAGTGCAGCTTCACCCACGAGCTGGCGTAGACGAGCAGCGCGAACGACAGGGAGTGCGACTCGGCGAAGCCGAAGTTGGAGAACGCCTGGATCTGCGCATAGATGCGATCCGAGACATCCGTGCTCAGACCCCGCCGGCTCATACCGGCGTACAGCTTCTCCCTGACCCTCTCGATCTTCTCCAGCCCGCGCTTCGAGCCCATCGCTCGGCGCAGCAGATCCGCCTCGTCGGCTGTGCAGTCGCCGATGGCTGTGGCCATCTGGATGAGCTGCTCCTGGAAGATCGGCACTCCCAGCGTGCGCTTCAGGATCGGCTCCAGGTCGCGGTGCGGGTACGGGATGTCGAACGGCAGCGGCGGTTCGCCCCGGCGCTGCCGTTCGCGGTTCTCGGCATCCACCCTGTCCTTCTCGAGCTTGCGCCGGACGAACGGATGCACCGCGCCGCCCTGGATGGGCCCGGGGCGGATGAGCGCGATCTGGATGGCGAGATCGTAGAAGCAGCGGGGCTGCAGTCTGGGCAGCAGCCCCATCTGCGCTCGCGACTCGACCTGGAAGACGCCGATGGAGTCGGCCCGGCAGAGCATGTCGTAGACGCCTGGTTCCTCTTTGGGGATCGTCTCGAGCGTCCAGTGCTCGCCGGTGGATGCCAGGATGAGGTCGAAGCAGTGCTGCAGCGCCGCGAGCATCCCGAGCCCCAGCAGGTCGAACTTCACCAGCCCCATCGAGGCCGCGTCGTCCTTGTCCCACTGGATCACCGTGCGCTTCTCCATGCGGGCGTGCTCGACGGGCACCACCTCGCCCACCGGGCGGTCGGTGAGCACCATCCCGCCGGAGTGGATGCCGAGATGCCGGGGCGCACGCAGCAGAGCCTCCGCGTAGCCGAGCACATCATCGGGGATGTCGTGCCCCTCCACCGCCTCGAGGCCAGAGCTCCACCCGTCTACCTGCTTCGACCAGGCATCCTGCTGGCCGGGGGAGTATCCCAGCGCCCGAGCCATGTCGCGCACGGCGTTCTTCGGCCGGTACTGGATCACGTTCGCGACCTGGGCGGCGCGCTCGCGCCCGTAGGTCTCGTACACCCACTGGATGATCTCCTCGCGCCGGTCGGAGTCGAAGTCCACGTCGATGTCCGGCTCTTCTGTGCGGGTGGTGGCGAGGAAGCGCTCGAAAGGCAGCCTGTACAGGATGGGATCGACCGCGGTGATGCCCAGCAGATAGCAGACCGCGCTCGCCGCGGCGGATCCACGCCCCTGGCACAGGATGCCGCGCCGCCTGGCCTCCTGCACGATGCCGTGCACGATGAGGAAGTAGCCGGGGAAGTCCTTCTCTTCGATGACGTCGAGCTCGCGTTCGATGCGCGCCCGTCCTGCCTCGTCGAGGCGCGGATACCGCTCGGGCACCGCCTGCCAGACGAGCCGGCGCAGCCAGGTCATCGGCGTGTGCCCGTCCGGCACCTGCTGCTTCGGCAGCGCTGGACGGGCCGAGCGCAGCGAGAACGCGCACTCGGACGCCAGCCGCAGCCCGTGCTCGATCGCCCCGGGGTAGCGCCGGAACCGGGCCGCCATCTCGGTGCCGCTGCGCAGATGCGCGCCGCCGTGCGCGGGCAGCCAGCCGTCGAGATCGTCCATGCTGCGCACCGCCCGCACGGCGGCCACAGCCTCGGCCAGGCGCGCCGTCTCCGGCGTCGCATAGTGCGCATTGCTCGTCGCAACCACCGGCAGCCGCAGGCGCGCGGCGAGCTCGGCGAGGGCGTCGTTGCGGCGCGTGTCGAGCGGATCGCCGTGATCGAAGAGCTCCACCGCCACCCGGTCGTGTCCGAACAGATCGACCAGCCGCTGCAGCGGGGCCTCTGCATCGCCGGCCTCAAGGCCGCGCCGGACGGCGCCCTTGCGGCATCCGGTCAGCACCGTCCAGTGCCCGTCCGCCCGCGTGGCCAGCTCCTCGAGGTCGTAGACGGGGCGACCCTTCTCGCCGCCGCGCAGCTGGGCGGCCGAGATCGCACCGGAGAGGCGGTGATACCCCTCGGCGCCGCGGGCCAGCACGAGCAGATGATCGCCCTCGGGGTCGGGCGTCCCGGCCCGCACCCTGGACCGGGTGCGCGGCGGGTTCTCGGCGATGCCGAGCGAGAGCTCGGCCCCGTAGATCGTCTGCACCCCGGCCTTCATCGATTCGGCCACCTCGGCGAACCGTGATGCCCCGTAGAAGCCGTCGTGATCGGTGATCGCGAGCGCGCTGAGACCGAGCCGCTCGGCCTCGGCCAGCAGAGCCTCAGGAGAGGACGCGCCGTCGAGGAACGAGAACCACGAGTGCGCGTGCAGCTCGGCATAGGGCGCGGCGTCGCTCGGCCGGGTCACCGTGTGCGGATCGGGGGGACGCCGGCGTCTGCTCACCGGTCCTGGATCGGCACGGGGGCGCACCGGCTCGCCCTGCACAGGGGCCGGGCCGTCGATGTTGAGGGTGCGCTCCAGCTCCTTCCAGGTCTGGGGCGGGTTGTGCCAGCCCATCAGCGGTACCGTCCCTCTGCCCACCAGCCGTCGGCCGAGCGGAACACCAGCCAGGCGCGATGACCCGCGTCGAGCAGCTGGAAGCGATGGCCTGAACGGGCGCGCTCGGCATCCCACCGGTGCTCGTTCACCGGCCAGGGGCCCGCCCAGCCGACCACCTCGCTGTCTTCGATCAGGGCGGGCGGCGTCGACAGCGCGCCACGGTCATCGATCTCGATCTCGGCTCCGCCGGCACCGCTCACCCGCACCGGCCGCATGGGCGTGTACACCTCGGTCGGCAGCGGATCGGGCATGCTGCCCGGCCACGGCTGCGAGGGATCGCGCTGCACGAGGGGCCGCTCGCCCCACGGGGTGAGCACCTGCCGGTCGGCCAGCATGCGCCCACCCGACATCGCAGCCGTACTCACCCCACGGTGGCCGAGCAGCGTCTGCACGCGGGAGACCGCGTGATGCAGCCGTTCGTCGGTGCCAGAGCCGAAGAGACCGGGCTGATGGTGGGCGGCGTCATCGACGGCCACGGGCGCGAGCCGCACCCCGACGATGCCGCGGAAGGCATGCGCGGCGTCTTCCGGTGCGTCGTCGACGATCGTCTCGAGCTGCCAGCGCACTCGGTCGACCAGGTCGCCCGCATCGAAGCAGGTCGGATGCAGCCAGGTGCGCGAGAAGACCGCCCCGTCGTCGTCGGTGAGATCGATGCGCACCTCGGTGCACACGGCCGAGACGTCGGCGAGGGCGAGCAGCACGGCATCCGCGGTCTGCCGCACGGCGAAGGCGATCTGATCGGACTGCCCGAGCGGGGTCTCGAACTGCACCTCCCGCGCCAGCTGCGGGTCGGGTGGGCGCGGGGTGAGCGGGCGGGAGTCTGCTCCGGACGCCAGGTCGTGCAGCCGAGCCCCGTGCTCGCCGAACCTCGCCCGCACCGAGAGCGCGTCGAGGGCGGCGAACTCGCCGAGGGTGGCGACCCCCAGCCGTCGCAGCAGATCGGCGAGCTCCGGCTCGCCGAGCACCTGAAGGGGGAGCGGTGCCAGGAAGTCGCGGGATGCGCCCGACGGGATCACCGCCCACGGATCGACGCCGTCGCTGCGAGGGGGAGCCGCGCGGGCGGCGAGCTCGGCGGTGAACATACCGTCGGCCACGCCGATGCGCGCCTCGCCGTAGCCGGCATCGGAGAGCATCCGCACCAGGGCTGCCGCCGCGCCCTCCTCTCCGTCGTGATAGCGCGAGATGCCCCGCGACCGCAGGGCGGCGAGACCCGGGCGCAGCAGATGCGCGCCGGGGGCGTGCGCCTCGATCAGCCGCAGCACCGGAAGGAAGGCGCGCTCGTCGGCGGTCTCGTCGTGCGGCAGCGTCTTCAGCGAGGGCAGGCGGCTCTGAGCCTGCCGCTTGCGCTGGCCCACCCGCACACCGTGCGCGCGTGCGGAGTCGGTGCAGGCGGAGACGAGCCCGGCGCGCACCAGAGCGGTGGGTGGATGCGGGGGCGCGGCGCCCAGCGCGGCACGCAGCGGCCAGTCGGGGAACCACAGCACGTGCACGCGCATCGCATCGGTCGCCGGCGCGGCCGTCGGGCCTCTCATGACGCCACCGCCCAGCTCGGATGCGTCGGCAGGGCCTCGCGTGGATCGAGGGCGGGCTCGACGGCGGTGTCGATGCGGCCGAGGTCATCGGGCAGCCGCACCCGCAGGCTCTTCGGCACGGGCGTCGAGCGGGTCTGCGCGGTGACCGTCACCGTGCGGTCCGACAGCAGACCCCACCCCTCGCCGAGCCCTTCCCAGTGCGGGTCGTGCAGCGTGATCAGCCCCTCGCCCTGCGGCCAGGGCGACGTGGTGAGCAGGGTGCAGCCGCGGTCGCGCAGCCGGGCCGCGAGGCGTGCGGCATCGGCATCCCGCACGCGGGAGCCGGGGTTCATCGCGATCAGCGGCACCACCTCGGCCAGCGCCGAGACGACGGCGAGCCAGCGCTCGCCGGGCTCCGGAACCAGGATCAGCCGCGACAGATCGATGCCGAAGGCGGTGGCGGCCTCGAGGCCGAGCGCGGGCATGCCGACGGCGGCGCACCAGCCGCCGCGCTGGGACAGCGCGCTCATCAGCGCGAAGACCAGGCTAGGTGACGACGACACCGAGTACACCGTGCCCGTCTGCAGGCCGCCCTGGGGCAGCAGCTCTCGCAGAGCGGCGGGCATCGGAAGGTGCGCGTCGTCGCTGCGTCGGCGCTGCATCCGCCCGATCTCGCGGCGCAGGCGCAGAATGTCCCCTGCGCGCTCGTCGGCGGGGGAGAGTGCCGTGGTCGTCCTGATCCCCATGCATCCATCCTCGAATAAAGATTCGAACAGTTCAAGTTCATCTGTGACAGTAATTCGCACATCCGACATCGGTCGCGACCGGCCCCACGACTACGCTGGGACCATGCGGATCGAGTTCGAGAGCGAGGTCACTCGCTGGCAGGCCAGAGTGGATGCCTGGTACTTCGCCACGCTGCCCGAGCAGCTCTCGGCCGAGATCCGCGAGCTGCCCGCCCCGCCCCGAGGCTTCGGCTCGCTGCGCGTGCAGGCGCGGATCGGGCTCACCGTGTGGACGACGTCGATCTTCTTCGACGGCTCCGCCTTCGTGCTGCCGTTGAAGAAGCAGGTGCGTCAGCAGCAGGGGATCGACGAGGGCGACATCGTCACCGTCGACCTCGACATCCTCGACGTGTGAGCGTTCTCCACAGCCCTCTCCGGGACACACGGCTCATCGCCTAGCCTGCGAGCGTGACCCTCCACTTCGCCGCCGTGCTGATCGTGCACCTCGCGCTCGCCGCGGTCGGCCTGTGCCTCATCGTGATCGACGCGCGCTCGCACCGGCTGCCGAACCGCATCGTGCTGCCTGCGCTGGGCGCACTGATCCTGCTCCTCATCGTCGAAGCGATTATGACGGGCGACGGGGAGCGACCGACGCGGGCGCTGCTCGGCGGACTCGCGCTCGCCGCCTTCTACGCCATGCTGCGGCTCTCATCCCGGCAGGGCATGGGCGGGGGAGACGTGAAGCTCGCGGCCGTGATCGGCCTCGCGCTCGCCTGGCACGGCTGGCAGACGCTGCTGCTGGGGGCCGCAGCGGCCTTCCTGCTCGGGGCGCTGCACGCCCTGTCGCTGATGGCGCTGCGACGGGCCACGCGGCACACGCGGATCGCCTTCGGGCCGTGGATGATCATCGGGGCGGCGCTGGCGATCGGGATCGCGTGAGCGCTTCCGCCGTGCTGTCGGCGGAGAGGGATAGGGTGAGCACATGGCACTCGCACGACTTCACGGCGGCCCGCTCGACGGGCAGATCATCCCGCTCGCCGACGCGGATCAGGATTCCCTGATCCTGCCCTACAGCGAGACCCAGCTCACCTATCGACGCGAAGGCGAGTCGACCAACACCGGTGCGCACGACGGCCCGACCGAGACGGCCTTCTGGTTCGTCGAGGCGGGGGACGACATCAGCCCCGGCGACGACTGACCGCCCCGCACGTGACCGCAGAACCGCAGCGCACGTTCGAGATCGAGCGCAAGTACGACGCCGACGCCGACACCGTCCTTCCCGACTGGTCGGGCATCCCCGGAGTCGTGGCGGTGAGCGACGGCGAGCCCAGAGAGCTCGACGCGCGCTACTTCGACACGGCCGATGCCGCTCTCGCCAGGCACGGCATCGCGCTGCGCCGGCGCACGGGCGGCCCCGACGCCGGCTGGCACGTCAAGGGCCCCAGACAGGGCGACGGCAGGCTCGAGCTGGGATGGCCGCTGGGCGAGGCCGATCGGCTGCCTGACGCCATCGCCGAGATGGTCGCGCAGTGGACGGATGCCGAGCTGCACCCCATCGCGCGCATCGAGAACTCCCGCACCGCCTTCCACCTGCGTGCGACCGAAGGCGTGATCGCCGAGTTCGTCGACGATCACGTCCGCGCGACCGATCTGCGCACCGGCATCCGCCGTGAATGGCGCGAATGGGAGATGGAGCTCGGGCCGGCAGCGCCCGCCGACCCCGCTGAGCAGATCGCATTCTTCGCCGCTGTCGAGGCGGCCGTGCTCGCGGCGGGTGGCCGCGAGCCGTCATCCGGGTCGAAGCTGGCCCGCGCTCTCGGGTTCTGACTCCTCACACAGACGGCCTGCGCGGTGGCAACCCCTTTCGCTCGCCGCGCGCATGATGCTTGAGTCGCATCATGAACCGTGCTGTGCAGCTGCGCTCGATCCACACCCTCGTACCCGGGGTGGTCGTCGAGCAGCACGCGGTGCGTGAGATCTTCGCCGCCCAGCCCGGAGTCACACGCCTCGCGCAGCGGCTGATCGCGACCTCGTTCGACGGGGCGGGAGTCGAGACCAGGCACACGGTGCTCGACGAGCTCGATCCGTCGGCCGAGGTCGACTCGCCCCGGTTCCTCGATCGCCGGTCAGGCACGCTCCTCGAACCCGGCACCGCCGCCCGCAACGACATCTACGCCCGCGAGGCCGACCGGCTCTTCATCGAGGCCGCCCGTGGCGCTCTCGACGGCGACCCCGACCTCTCGGCATCCGACATCACCCACGTGGTCACGGTCTCGTGCACCGGATTCCACGCCCCCGGGCCCGACTATGCGATCGTGCGCGCACTGGGGCTCTCGGCTGCGGTGCAGCGCTACCATCTCGGCTTCATGGGCTGCTACGCGGCGCTGCCGGCTCTGCGCGCCGCCGCTCAGTTCTGCCGCGCCGACCCCGAGGCGGTCGTGCTCGTGGCGAGCGTGGAGCTGTGCACCCTGCACCTGCGCTCATCGAACGACGCCGACGCGATCATCGCCTCGTCCCTCTTCGCCGACGGAGCCGCCGCCGCTCTGGTCACCGCCCGCCCCCTGCCGACGGAGGTGCCCGCCCTCACCCTCGACGGGTTCCACACCGGCCTCATCCCCGAAGGGGAGCGCGACATGGCATGGACGGTCGGCGACACCGGCTTCGAGATGGTGCTGTCCACGCGGGTTCCGCAGCTGATCGGCGGGCACATCGACGAGGCTCTCCGCGCGCTCTGGAGCGAGGACGCCGGGGTGGCTCCAGGTCTCGCCGACCATCCGATCGGCGAGGTCGTGAGGCACTGGGCGATCCATCCCGGCGGACGCAGCATCCTCGACCGGGTGCAGGAGCGGCTCGGTCTCGACGATGCGCAGCTCCGGCCGGCTCGAGAGGTGCTGCGCACCTGCGGCAATATGTCGAGCGCGACGGTGCTGTTCGTGCTGCAGCGCATCCTCGAGCACGAGGGCGCTCTGCCGGGCGAGCGCGTCGCGGCAATGGCCTTCGGCCCGGGCCTCACAGCCGAGAGCGCGCTGCTCACTGTCGCAGGACGCGCCGATGCCCGCTGATCCGCATGGTCGCGTGGTGGATCTGAGCCGGCGCGAGACCGGCCTCGTCGAGCTGATGGATGCCGACGACGCCGACCCCGAGATGCTCGCGCGCACCTACGCGCTCTTCCGGTTCGTCAACGCCGTCGTATCGGGGCGGGCAGGCGCGCTGCGACGCACGATCGCATCCCGCACCGGGCGCGATCCGATCCGTGTGCTCGACATCGGCTGCGGAGGGGGCGACATCGCCAGATACGTCGCCCGCCGGCTGCGCCGGGGTGGGCATCCGGCAGAGGTGGTCGGCGCCGACATCGACCCGCGGGCGGTGCGCTGGGCATCGGATGCCGATGGCGAAGGCCTCGTGCGGTGGCGCTGCCTCTCGAGCTCAGACCTCGTGACCGAGGGGGAGCGCTTCGATGTCGTTCTCTCCAATCACGTTCTGCATCACCTGACCGCGTCGCAGCTGGGTGCCCTGCTCGCAGACTCCGAACGGCTCATGACGCCTGGCGGAGTCGCGGTGCACAGCGACATCGCACGCAGCCGCACCGCCTATGCGCTGTTCGACGCCCTCACCCGGCCTCTCGCCGGCACGCTGCTCAAGGGGTCTTTCATCCGAGAGGACGGGATGCTCAGCATCCGCCGCTCGTACGCCGCCGCCGAGCTGGCCGCCGCGGCTCCGCCTGGGTGGCGGGTCGAGCGACGCGCGCCGTCGCGCCTGCTGCTGGTGCGCGCGGGCGGGCCGGCGTGATCCCGGATGCAGAAGGAAGCCCGGACGGCAATCCGAAGACCTGTCAGCTCCCCAGGGGAGACTGGACGCATGCCCGTGACGACCGAACAGCGAGCCTCTGACCGACTCGGAATGTCGTCACCGAGGCAGCGCCTGCCGCGTCGACGCATCGTCGCGATCGCCGCCGGCATCGTGACCGCCGGCATGCTCGTCACCATCACCTGGCCGCAGGCGTTCGGCCTGCATCGGACTTTCGGCATCGCCCAGGTCATCGCGTTCCGGCCGGTTCTGGTCATCGGCTTCGCCGTCATGGGGGTGCTTGTCGCCGGAACCGCCCTTCTGATGAGGCCTCGCGCGCGCCGTATCAACGCGCTCATCGTCGCCGGTGTCCTGCTGATCGCCGCTCTCGCGCAGAGCGCCGTTCTCGGCTCACGTGGGTGGGGTAGCGCCTTCGCACCCCCGCGCGGCGCCGCCATGCCTGTCGACGGCGACCTCATCGTCCTGTCGTGGAACGCTCAGGGCGGCGCGACATCGGCTCGCGAGATCGCCGAACTCGCGCTGACCGTCCGACCTGATGTGATCGCCCTCCCCGAGACGGATGCCGTCGCCGCGGATGAGGTGCGCGCGATCCTCGCCGAGCACGGGATCGGCATGACGGCGTCGACGGCTGGTGACTGGATCCCGACGTCTGTGCTGATCTCCACCGATCTCGGGAGCTATCGTCTCGATGCGTCTCGCGGCTCGACCCCCGGCCTGCCCAGCGGGGTCTGGCTCCCCGAGGCGGAAGGCTCGCCGCCGATCGTCGTCGCGCATCCGATGCCGCCACTCCCCGCGAGCATGAACAGCTGGCGTGACGGCTTGAACTGGGTTGCAGAGCAGTGCCGGACCGTGGGGGACGATGTGATCGTGGCGGGCGATCTCAATGCGACGGTGGACCATCTCGGCGTCGTCCCTGGATGCAGCGACGCTGCGGCGGTCGCATCCGCTGCCGCCTCCGGGACCTGGCCCTCGACGACGCCGCAGGCGCTCGCCTCGCCGATCGATCACGTCCTCGTCGGAGCGGACTGGACGGTGCGGGGGGTGCAGGTCATCGACACGCCGGGAACAGGCAGCGACCACCGGCCGATCGTCGCGGTGCTCGGCTCCTGATCCGGCGCGCGTGAACGGGCAGACGACGCCGCTGCCAGGGAAGTCCTCCGGTCTGGGCTCTGCTGGTCAGCAGAGCAACGTCATGAGGACGGGCCTTTCGTCACCTCGCGTGCGGCTCTGCTTCCGACACGGGCTCCGTAGAGCACGAGAGCCAGCATCAGCACGCACGCCCCGAGTGCGACGATCGCGAGCGCCGGCGCGGGCAGCGGGAGCAGGGCGATGAGACCTGCACCGATCGCGATGTATCCCGCGATCAGCGTCGGCCTTTTCGCTCGGATGTGTGCGGCGAGCCACGCTTCCTCGCTCTCCAAGGTGCTCGGGATGCGGATCCCTGCGACGCGGTTGCGCTTCAGCTTCCCTGTCGCGGTCGCGTGGGCCATCCAGACCATGAGCAGACCCGATCCCACAAGGGCGACGAAGAGGACGATCCGCGTGATCAGGTCTTCATCCATGGTCTTTCCCCTTCCAGGGCATCAGGCCTCGGTCACTCCGTCGTCTGCGGGGACGAAGCCGGGAGCGGCGATGCTGGTCAGAATGAACTGCACCAGCACGTCCGCGGTGGCGGAGGCATTCCTCCACTGGTCGTTGATGAACGAGCTCGTCTGCGCCCCGATGAACAGCAGCACGAGCGCTCGGGCCGTCGAGACGGCATCGACGCCGTCGCGGAGCACCGCATCGGCCTGTGCTTTCATCAGTGCCCCCTCGATCGCCGCGTTCCAGCTCGGGTGGGGCATGTGCGCGACCTCGGGGAAGTTCTCTGCGGCCTGGATGACCAGCCGGAGTCCTGCCTGCATGACGATGTCATGCTCGATCTCGGTGACGATCCTCCGGAGGAAGAGGATCAAGGCGCTCAGGCCATCGAGATCCGCATCCGCGACAGCGGCCTCGCGGACGGCAGTGAGGCGCCCGTCCTGCCGGAGGATGAGCTCTTCCGCGACGCCCTTCTTCCCGGTGGGGAAGTGGAAGTAGAACCCGCCCTGAGTCACGGACGCCTCCGCCAGCAGCTCGGCGATCCGCACGGCCTCGTAGTGCTTGCGGCTGAACAGCCGAGCCCCTGCCTGGAGGATGTTCTCGCGGGTCGCGATAGCCCGCTCCTGCTTAGCCATCCGCGCGTTCCTCGCTCGGCGAGGACTGGGGTCGAGCCGGCTTCGGTGCGAATGGAGCGAACTTTCCGAGCGCGACGATCAGGACGAGGAGGACTGCGGGGATGATCCAGCCGCTCCATCCGGTGATGTTGGCGTGCAGCGGGTCGTAGGTGCCGTCCTTCGCGAAGAACAGGAGGGCCAGGGTCGCCGCGGCGTTGAGCGAGCTGTGGGCGAGCGCGGCCGGCCACACGGATCCGCCGCGGAGCCGGAGCCACCCGAAGATCCCGCCCATGATGATGCAGAACACGACCATGGCGATGAGCGCGAGCCACCCAGGCGTTCCGGGGTAGTTGTGGCCGAGCAGGATCACCGGTGCGTGCCACAGCCCCCAGATCACACCGGAGATGAGGATCGCCGGCCACGGGCCGAAGCGCAGGAGCTTGGGCAGCAGCCAGCCGCGCCAGCCGATCTCCTCACCGAGCGCCGGGATGAGATTGAAGATCAGTGCAGCAAGCAGCAGGTTCACGAACTGCACAGCGACGAGAACGCCGATCGGCAGCGGCAGCTCGGTGATCCCGGCGCTCTCGAGCTGCCGCTCGGTGAGCTGCTGGAAGCCCGAGAAGCCGGTGAAGTCCGCCGGGTACAGGCCCAGGAGCGCACCGACGACGAGAGCGCCCATGCACAGCGCGATGGGCAGGAACAGCCCGATGGCCAGATACCCGATCAGCCGTCCGGCCGGCTTCAGCGGGACGAGTCCCAGGGCGCGCGCCTTGTGCCGGGGCTTCTCGATGAAGAACACCACGACAAGCGCTGCGACCGTGGGCGCGAACATCATCGTCATGACGAGCAGGCCGGCGAGAGGAGATCGCAGGCCATCGCCGAGCCAGAGGGGCAGGGTGATCAGCCATGCAAGAGCGAAGGCGGTCGCGATGTAGACCGTCATCGACGTGCCGAAGCGGTTCGTCGTGTTCATCTCTTCGTTCAGTGCAGTGCCGCTTCGGTGTCGAGAAGTCATGGCAGAAACATACCGAACATACTGTTTCATATCGAGCGATACAGATGGCAGCCGGGCAGGGTGCCGACGAGGAGTGTCGAGGGGCACAACGAGATGACCCCCGAGGTGGTGCCTCGGGGGTCATGGTCGCTCCGCGAATCAATACGGAGATCCAGAGCGTTGTCTGGAGATGTTGCTCGGTCTCACATGTTGATCATGTGACCGGCGAGGCCGTGGAAGGCCTCCTGCAGCGCCTCCGACAGCGTGGGGTGGGTGTGCACGTTGCGGGCGGCCTCGAGGGCGGTGAGGTCCCACTTCTGCGCGAGGGTCAGCTCGGGCAGAAGCTCGGAGACGTCCGGTCCGATCAGGTGACCGCCGATGAGCTCGAGGTGCTCGGCGTCGGCGATCAGCTTGACGAAGCCGACGGGTTCGCCGAGGCCGTTGGCCTTGCCGTTCGCGCTGAACGGGAACTTGGCGACCTTGATCTCGCGACCCTCGGCCTTGGCCTGCTCCTCGGTGAGGCCGAAGCTGGCGACCTGCGGCTGGCAGAACGTGGCGCGCGGCATCATGCGGTAGTCGCCGAGCGTCTGGGTCTCGGCCTTGCCGATGGTCTCGGCGGCCACGACGGCCTGCGCCTCTGCCACGTGGGCGAGCTGCAGCTTGGCGGTGACGTCGCCGATCGCGTAGATGCCCTCGACGTTGGTGCGCATGTGGTCGTCGATGTCGATCGCACCGCGCTCGGTGAGCTTCACGCCCGTCTTGTCGAGGCCGAAGCCCTCGACGTTCGGAGCGAAGCCGACCGACATGAGCACCTTGCCTGCGGTGATCTCGCCCGGCTGGCCGTCGCGGGTCTCGTAGGTGACGTGCACCGACGAGCCGTTGTCGGTGACGGTCTTCACCGCGGTGGAGGTGAGGATGTCGATGCCGAGCTTCTTGTACTGCTTCTGGATCTCCTTCGAGACCTCGACGTCCTCGTTGGGGAGGGCGCGGTCGAGGAACTCGATGATGGTGACCTTGACGCCGTAGTTGGTCAGGACGTACCCGAACTCCATGCCGATGGCGCCGGCCCCGACGATGACGATCGACTCGGGCAGCTCGCGGGAGAGGATCTGCTCCTCGTAGGTGACGACGTTGTCGCTGAGCTGCACACCGGGAAGCAGGCGCACGGTCGAGCCGGTCGCGATAATCGCGTTGTCGAAGGTGATCTCCTCGGTCGAGCCGTCGCTCTTGGCGACCGAGATGGCCTTGGGGTCGGTGAAGGTGCCGCGACCCTCGTACTCGGTCACCTTGTTCTTCTTCATCAGGAAGTGGATGCCCTTGACGTGCGTGTCCGCCACCTTGCGGCTGCGGTCGAACGCGGCGCCGAAGTCGAAGCTCACGTCACCGGAGATGCCGAAGAACTCCGCCTTGTGCGTGAAGGTGTGGGCGATCTCGGCGTTCTTGAGGAGCGACTTGGAGGGGATGCATCCGACGTTCAGACACACACCGCCCCAGTACTTCTCCTCGATGATCGCGGTGGACAGACCGAGCTGGGAGCTGCGGACGGCGGCGACGTATCCGCCAGGGCCCGCGCCGAGGATGACGACATCGTAATGTGGCATGCCCACAGCCTAATCCCTGGCCGCAGGCGCGGGTGGGCGCGTGACCCGACAGAAACCGGCGGGCAGGACTGTATCGGCCTCCTCGCGGCCGGATGCATCAGATAGTCTGGAGAGCCGGAGGAGGGAGAACCGTGACAGACGACAGCAAGATCGGCGCCGGAGGCGCGATCCACCGCAGCGGCGAACAGCGCCACGACGTGACCCAGACGTTCGGACACGACTCCGACCTCTCCTTCGTCCCGTTCGGCGCCGACCTCACCGAGCCCGAGGCCGCCGCGATCGCCGCCCTGCCCTCCGGGTCCGCTCTGCTCCTGGTGCGGGCGGGGGCGCTGGCCGGTGCACGGTACCTGCTCGACGCGGACGTCACCACGGTCGGTCGCCATCCGGAGGCGGACATCTTCTTCGACGACGTGACCGTGTCGCGCCGTCACGCCGAGATCACCCGCTCGGGGACGGCGTTCGAGATCGTCGACCAGCGCTCGCTGAACGGCACCTACGTCAACGGGGAGCGGGTCGACCGCAGCGAGCTGGCCAACGGCTACGAGCTGCGCATCGGCAAGTTCCGCATGAACTTCTTCGCCTCGCCGATCGATCTCGCGGCGGCGAACGCCTGATGGCGGCGGCCGGCGCCGCCAGGGACCGTTCCGCATCCGCGGGTCTTCTCAGCATCGGTCAGGTCCTGGCTCGGCTCACCCCCGAGTTCCCGCAGCTCACCTCCAGCAAGCTCCGCTTCCTCGAGGTGCAGGGCATCGTCACCCCGTCTCGCACCGAGTCCGGCTACCGCAAGTTCTCCGGCTCCGATGTCGAGCGGCTGCGTGCGGCGCTCACCCTGCAGCGCGACCACTATCTTCCGCTCAGCGTCATCCGAGAGCAGCTCGACGAGGCCGAGGCGAAGGGCGAGGGCTGGGGCAGCATCGCGCCTCCGTCGATCTCGCCTCCGGCACGCCGTCACCGCCGCGACGAGCTCCTGATGCACACCGGAGCGACGCCGCAGCTGCTGAACGACGCGATCAGCGCGGGGCTGATCATCGGAGCCGAGCACTACACCGATCAGGTCGTCACGCTGCTCTCGGGTCTCGTGACGCTCGCTCGGCACGGCATCGAGCCGAGGCACCTGCGCAGCATGCGCCAGAACGCCGAGCGAGAGGCCGCGCTGATCGAGTCCGCGCTGTCGACGCTGCTGCGCCGGACCGACGCCGCGTCGCGCGGCAGGGCAGCCGAACTGGCGCCGGAACTCGCCACGCACATCGACGAGGTGCGGCGGCAGCTCGTCTCGCAGTCGCTCGAGCGCGTGCTTTCGTAACGAACGGATTGCGACACACCTACCCCGGGGTGCGGATGTCGTTGCCGGTGCGGGGGTCCTGCTCTAGCGTGGGGGAATAAGCCGTTCAGGAGGGACAGAGTATGAGTGCGGATGGGCTTGCAGGCGACCCGCGGTTCGTGACCGAACTCCTGTTCACCGACGGTCTTCCGGCGATGGATGACGAGGTCGGCTACCGCGGTGCGGTCGCCGCTCGCGCCGCCGGCATCACCTACCGGCAGCTGGACTACTGGGCTCGCACCGAACTGGTCGTCCCGACCGTGCGCGGCGCCTCCGGCTCGGGATCACAGCGCCTGTACGGGTTCCGCGACATCCTCGTCCTCAAGCTGGTCAAGCGACTGCTCGACACCGGCATCTCGCTTCAGCAGATCCGCACGGCGGTCGAGCAGCTCCGTGCCGCCGGCATCCGTGACCTCGCCGGCACCACGCTGATGAGCGACGGAGCCTCCGTCTACCTGTGCACCTCGAACGACGAGGTCATCGATCTGGTCAGCCGCGGTCAGGGTGTCTTCGGCATCGCGGTCGGCAAGGTGCTGCGAGAGGTGGAGTCGACGCTCGTCGAGTTCGACCCGACAGCCCCCGATCCCGTCGATGAGCTCGCGGCGCGCCGCACGAAGCGCACCGCCTGAGCATCGCCGGCAGAGCGCCGGAGAGAAGAGAAGCCGCCCCGAGGGGCGGCTTTCTTCGTCTGCGATCGCGGCCGTCAGGCCGTCGCGCCGCCCTCTGGCACCGGCACGCGTCCGGTGCGGATGATGCGGTCGAGCAGCAGGTCGAAGTCGGCGGCCAGCTCCTGTGCGGAGTCGCCGGGCCAGATGTGCAGCGGCTTCGCGGCTCCCTGCGCCTGCTGCAGCGAGGTGCGCTCCGGCAGCTGGGGCGAGAGAACGAGTGGGCCGAACATGTCGCGCAGCTCCTTGATGCGGAACTGGTGCTCGATCGACTGCGGCCGGACGCGATTGACCACGATCCCCAGTGGCTGGAGACGGGGGAGAGGCCTCGGCGGATCTCCTCGATGGCGCGCAGAGCGCGATCGGCGGCGGCGACCGAGAACAGGCCCGGTTCGGTGACGACCATGACGCGGTCGCTGGCCGCCCACGCGGTGCGCGTGAGGGCGTTGAGCGACGGGGCGCAGTCGATCAGCACGAGGTCGTACTCGCTCTCGACGGTCGCCAGGGCCTCCTCGAGCTTCCAGACGTCGCGCACGCTCGGGTGCGGGCCGTCGAAGTTGATGGCGGAGGGGCTGCCGATGAGCACGTCGATCGTGCCGGGGTGCACCTTCGCCCAGCCGCTGGTGGTGATCGCCTGGCGCACCACCTTCTCCTTGGGGTTGCCCAGGACATCGGCGATGTTCAGCCGTCCGGCGATCTGGAGGTCCATGCCGGTGGACACATCGGACTGCGGGTCGAGGTCGACGACGAGGGTCCGGATGCCACGGGCGAAGGCGGCGGAGGCGAGACCGAGGGTCACGGTCGTCTTTCCGACGCCTCCCTTGAGGGAGCTGACGCTGAGTACGTGCACGACCTACACGTTACCGTGCGCTCCTTTGAGGAGCACTCAGCAGCGGGCGGTGCGTTCGCGGGAATACCGGTCTTTTGGTCGTGATCAGCCAGGACCACTAATCTTGTCCGGGCGCCTACGTGCGCGCGAGCTGGGAGTTGAACCGTGAACCCGAAGAACAACGTCGATCCCGACGGCGACGATTCGCTGGGTGTGCTCGATGACACCCCGTCGTCTGACACGACCGGGATCGGCCTGATCGGCGGCACCGCACACGTCGAGGTCGTCCTGCCGACCGGTGGCGATGACGATCTCGACGACGAGGTCGTCGAAGGCGAGATCATCGACGGCGAGTCCGCATCGGTCATCACGGATCTCATCATCGACACCTCGGCCGTCGCCGACGCCGAGGTGCTCGCGCGCATCCAGCAGGAGGCGCCGGACGTCATCATCGAGCTGCCGGCGGAGGACCTGCCGTCGGCGCCGCGCGCCGCGCGCGGCGCGGAGGATCTCGACGATGCTTCGGTCGCCGAGGAGGCCGAGCTGGTCGCCGAGATCGTCGACGACGAGGGCTACGCGGACGATGCGGAACCGGAGGAAGCGGAGACGGAGGACGCGGCCGCGATCACGGCGGATGCCGGCGACCGGGCGCCGCACCATCCCGTACAGCAGCCCGTGTCGGCTGTGACCACGGAGCCCCAGGCTGAGCACGACGTCGATGCTCCCACCGAGGACGTCGACGATGCATACCCGGATCGGGCCGCACACGGCGACCTGAGTGGGAACGCGCACGCCGAGGTCGATGACGAAGAGAACGTCGAAGACGAGGACGAGCACCTCGTCGAGGAAGAAGACTCGGCCGAGGGCGCGGACCCTGTGGAGGACGCGGGTGTCTTCGTCGACGCCGAGCCGGGCGACGACGAGACCGGCTCCGGCACATCGGCTGTCGTGGAGGCGGCCGCGGCAGAAGAGGTCCTTGCAGAGGAGACCCTCGTTGAGGACGCGATCGACGACCAGCCCGCAGGTGACGCGGCCTCCGAGGACGTACTCGCTGATGATCGTGCGGACGACGACATCCCTGACGACGCAGCCGCCGACGACGCAGGCACTGACGACGAGGCCATCGACACCGACATCGACGATGAGCTCGACGATGAGCTCGACGAGGAGGACGAGCTCGACGAGGAGGAGCACGTCCACGACGTCGATGACGAGGACGACGACGATGGTCTGGTCGAGGCGAGGCCCGAGGTCGCCGACGAACCGGCAGGTGAGCAGCCGACGGCTGTTCAGACCGCCGATGCGTCGGTCGTCCTCGCCCCCGCGCATCCTGAGCATCCCGAGACGGACCCCGTCCCGACCGGCATGGCGCCCGCGCGACCTGCCGAACCCGCAGAGGAGAACCCCGCCGTGGCATCCCACGACTCCGCCCCAGCCGCACGCCCGGCCGCCCGGCCCGCCGAGATGCAGCTGACCTCGAAGCGCCTCGACGACCTCGGTTCCGCGGCATCCAGCGAGAGCGCCGACCTGCTGACCGCCGATCGGCTGCTCGACCCCTCCCGGGTGGCCAAGCCCGAGCCCGAGGGCACCTGGAGCCACCTGCTGTACTCGATCTCCGGCGGCCGCATCAACGTCGGCGACAGCCGTCGCGCGCGCGAGCGCAAGCAGCTCAGCGCCCGCATCGCCGCCCCGCTCACGGGCACCGCGCGCTTCGTGCCTGTGCTCTCGCGCAAGGGCGGCGTCGGCAAGACCACCGTGACCGCCCTTCTCGGCATGGCGCTGGCAGACGCTCGCGACGACCGGGTCATCGCCGTCGACGCCAACCCCGACCGCGGGACGCTCGCGGAGAGAGTCGTCGGCACTCACACGAAGTCGGTGCGCGACCTCGTGCGCGCGCAGCACGACATCCGTGGCTTCCACGACGTCTCGGCCCTGGTCGCCCGCGACGAGACGCGCCTCGACGTGCTCGCCTCCGACGCCGATCCGCGCGTCTCCGAGGCATTCGGCGACGGCGACTACCGCGAGGTCGCAACGGTCGCCGCCCAGTACTACTCGCTGGTTCTCACCGACTCCGGAACCGGCATCGTGCACTCCGTCATGGGCGCCACTCTCGACCTCGCAGATCAGATCGTGATCGTGTCCGGCCTGAGCGTCGACGAGGCGCGACTGGCATCCGAGACCATCACCTGGCTGGAGACCAACGGCCACGCCGCGCTCGCCCGCGACGCGATCGTCGTGCTCAACCAGTCCACCCCCGGCGCGCCGCTGGTGCGCCTGAGCGAGCTCGAGGCGCACTTCTCGACGCGAGCCAAGCACGTGCTGCGCATCCCGTACGACGCGCAGATCGCAGGGGGCGGCGCGATCGACTTCGCCAGCCTGCAGCCGGCGACCCGCCAGGCTGCGCGCGAGGTCGCCGCGGCCCTCATCGAGGGCCTGCGGGCGAAGGCCTCCTGATGACCGTCCGCGAGATCCGCCTCTACGGCGACCCCGTGCTGCGCACCGTCTGCGCTCCCATCGACGAGATCGATGAGGGCGTGCGCGCCCTCATCGCCGACCTGATCGACACGGTCGAGCTGCCGGGCCGCGCCGGCGTCGCAGCCAACCAGATCGGCTTCGCGCTGCGTGCGTTCAGCTACAACATCGACGGCGAGATCGGCTACGTGATCAACCCCGTCCTCACCGAGGTGCGCGGCGAGCCGGTGCCGACGGGGGAGGGATGCCTGTCGGTGCCCGGCCTCTGGCACGACACCCCGCGGCATCCCTGGGCGCGCGTCGAGGGCATCGACCTCGACGGCGATCCCGTCGTGCTCGAAGGCGAGGGCCTTCTCGCCCAGGCGCTGCAGCACGAGGCCGACCACCTCGACGGCCGGGTCTACCTGAGCCGCCTCGAGGGCGAGACCCGCAAGCTCGCCATGCGCCAGGTTCGCGAGAGCGACTGGTTCTAGACAGCGACCTATGCCTGAGGCCCCGCGCGGATCGCGCGGGGCCTCAGTCATGGACCGGTCTGCCTCAGCCGAGCGGTGTGGTGGTGGTGTGCACCGGCGCGTCGTAGATCTCAGCCACAGCGTCGGCGAAGTCGTCGAGGATCACGTTGCGCTTGATCGACATCTTCGGCGTGAGGTGTCCGCTGGCCTCGGTCCACTCCACGGGAAGGATCGTGAACTTGCGGATCGACTCGGCGCGCGAGACCGTCTTGTTCGCGCGGTCGACGGCGCGCTGCACCTCGTCGCGCACCGCCTGATTGCGGCTGGCTTCGCTCAGCGACATGTCGGAGGGCAGGCCGTTGTTGGCCAGCCAGGTCGGCAGCATCTCGCTGTCGAGCGTGACCAGGGCCGAGATGAAGGGCTTCTGATCGCCGAGCACGACGACCTGGCCGACGATCGGGTTCGAGCGGATCGGGTCCTCGAGCATGGCAGGGGCGACGTTCTTGCCGCCCGCCGTGACGATGATCTCCTTCTTGCGACCTGTGATCGTCAGGAACCCCTCGGAGTCGAAGCTTCCCAGATCGCCGGTGCGGAACCAGCCGTCGTTGAACGCGGCAGCGGTGGCCTCGGGGTTGTTCCAGTACTCCTTGAAGACGTTGATGCCCTTGACCTCGATCTCGCCGTCGTCCGCGAGGCGGACGCCGACGCCGGGGAGCGCGGGGCCGACGGTGCCGATCTTGGACTTGTCGGCGAGGTTGACCGTCGCAGGCGCCGTGGTCTCGGTGAGACCGTAGCCCTCCAGGATCACCACGCCGAGGCTGTGGAAGAAGTGCCCGAGACGCGCACCGAGCGGCGCCGAGCCCGACACCGCGTACGACACGTTGCCGCCCATGGCCTCGCGCAGCTTGCTGTAGACGAGCTTGTTGAACAGCGCGAACTTCATCCGAAGGCCGAAGGGGATCGACTTGCCCTCTTCGAGCAGGGTGGAGTGCTCGATGGCGACGGCGGCCGCGGCACGGAAGATCTTGCCCTTGCCGCCGGCCTCGGCCTTCTGCTCGGCGGAGTTGTACACCTTCTCGAACACGCGGGGCACCGCGAGCAGGAACGTCGGCTTGAACGATCCGAGCGCAGGCAGCAGCTGCTTCGTGTCCGGCTGGTGGCCGGTGCGCACACCCGAGTGGATGGCGAGGATCGAGATGAAGCGGGCGAACACGTGCGCGGTCGTGATGAACAGCAGCGTCGATGCGCCTGGTGCCGAGACGACCTCGTCGAGCGCCTTCGCCGAGTTGCGCGAGAGCTCGACGAAGTTGCTGTGCGTGAGCACGCAGCCCTTCGGGCGCCCGGTGGAACCGGAGGTGTAGATGAGGGTCGCGATGTCGGAGCCGACGGCGATGCCCCGGCGGCGCTCGATCTCGGCGTCTTCGATCTCCGCGCCGCGCGCCGTGAGCGTGTCGATGGCACCCAGGTGCAGCTGCCAGATCTCGCGCACGAGCGGCAGGTCGCCGCGAACCTCGTCGGCGCGCGTGAAGTGCTCGGCCGACTCGACGATCAGGGCCGTCGCTCCCGAGTCCTCCATGATCCACTGGATCTGGGCGGGGGAGCTGGTCTCGTAGATCGGGACCATGACGGCTCCGGCGTAGAACAGCGCGAAGTCGACGAGCGTCCAGTCGTAGGTGGTCCTTGCGATGAAGCCCACCTTCTCGCCCGGCTGGATCCCGGCGGCGACGAAGCCCTTCGCGAGGGCGATGACCGCGGTCTCGAAGTCCTTGGCGGAGATATCGCGCCAGCCGCTGCCCTCCGGCACGCTGAACAGGGCGAGATCGGGGGTCTTCTTCACCCGCTGGGCCAGCAGATCGCTGACGTTCCCCTCCGGGTCTGCAGGGACGATTGCGGGGACTTCGAACTGGGCCACGGCAGCTCCTTCGGCACCGATCGGACGTGGATGCTCAGAGTCTATGGCATGAGACCCAGTCGCAGATCATATGAAACTCGGTCGCCTGGCCCCGTGCGGCGCTAGACTTCCACACGATGTTCTACTGGCTGATGAAGTACGTCGCGATCGGTCCGCTGGTCAAGGCGATCTTCCGACCCTGGATCGTGGGGCGCGACAACGTCCCGACCAGTGGCGCGGCCATCCTGGCGAGCAATCACCTCTCCTTCGCCGACTCGATCTTCCTGCCCCTGCTGATCGACCGGCCGATGTCGTTCCTCGCCAAGAGCGACTACTTCACCGGCCGGGGGCTCAAGGGCTGGGCCACGAAGTTCTTCATGAAGGGCACGGGCCAGATCCCCATCGACCGCTCGGGCGGGAAGGCGTCGGAGGCGTCGCTCAACACGGGGCTGCAGATCCTCGGACGCGGCGACCTGCTGGGCATCTACCCCGAGGGCACCCGCAGCCCGGACGGCAGGCTCTATCGCGGCCGCACCGGCATCGCGCGCATGGCACTCGAGGCGAAGGTGCCGGTGATCCCGGTGATCATGGTCGACACGGACGCGGCCATGCCGATCGGTCAGCGCATCCCGAACGTCATGCGCGTGGGGATCCTGATCGGAGAGCCGCTCGACTTCTCTCGCTACGAGGGCATGGAGAACGACCGGTACATCCTCCGCGCGGTCACCGACGAGATCATGATCGCCCTGCAGCGCCTCGGCGCGCAGCGGTACGACGACGTGTACGCGTCGACCGTGAAGGACCGCCTGCCTGCGGGCGCACCCGGCCGCTCCTGACGCGGTCGCCCGCACCCCTCGGCCGCCGTCACAGGGCCGATCGACGCCGTCGGCGGACACTAAGCTGGAGCACATGCTTCCCTCGCACCCCGAACTCGACGCGTGGCGATCCCTTCCCATCAAGCAGCAGCCGCAGTGGCCCGACGCAGAGCGCACCGCCGAGGTGTCGACCCAGCTCGCCGCTCTGCCGCCGCTGGTCTTCGCGGGTGAGGTCGACAATCTCCGCGCGCGGCTCGCGCGCGCCGCATCCGGCAACGCATTCCTGCTGCAGGGCGGCGACTGCGCCGAGACGTTCGCCGGTGCGACCGCCGACCAGATCCGCAACCGGATCAAGACCGTGCTGCAGATGGCCGTCGTGCTCACCTATGGCGCATCGATGCCGGTCGTGAAGATGGGCCGCATGGCCGGTCAGTTCGCCAAGCCCCGCTCGAGCGACACCGAGACCAGGGGCGATGTGACGCTGCCCGCGTACCGCGGTGACATCGTGAACGGCTACGACTTCACCGAGAAGTCGCGGCAGGCCGATCCTGGTCGCCTGCTGCAGGGCTACCACATGGCCGCATCGACCCTGAACCTCATCCGCGCGTTCACGCAGGGAGGTTTCGCCGACCTGCGCGAGGTGCACTCGTGGAACAAGGGCTTCGCGCAGAACCCCGCCAACCAGCGCTACGAGCGGATGGCGGCCGAGATCGACCGGGCGATCAAGTTCATGGAGGCCGCGGGCGCCGACTTCGAGGAGCTCAAGCGCGTCGAATTCTTCACAGGCCACGAGGGCCTGCTGATGGACTACGAGAGCCCGATGACCCGCATCGACTCGCGCACGAGCACCCCGTACAACACCTCGGCGCACTTCCTGTGGATCGGGGAGCGCACCCGTGAGCTCGACGGCGCGCACGTCGACTACTTCTCGCGCATCCGCAACCCGATCGGCGTCAAGCTCGGCCCCACCACGACGCCCGAGACGGCGCTCGCGCTGATCGACAAGCTCGACCCGAACCGTGAGCCAGGCCGGCTGACCTTCATCACACGGATGGGTGCGGGCAAGATCCGGGATGCTCTTCCACCGCTGCTCGAAGCGGTGAAGGACTCCGGCGCCGTGCCGCTGTGGGTCACCGACCCGATGCACGGCAACGGCATCACCACCCCGAGCGGCTACAAGACCCGTCGCTTCGACGACGTCATCGACGAGGTACGCGGCTTCTTCGAGGCCCACCGCGCAGTGGGAACGTTCCCCGGCGGCATCCACGTCGAGCTGACCGGCGACGACGTGACCGAGTGCCTCGGCGGCTCCGAGCAGATCGACGAGGCCGGCCTCGCAACCCGCTACGAGAGTCTGTGCGACCCGCGCCTGAACCACATGCAGAGCCTTGAGCTCGCCTTCCTCGTCGCGGAGGAGCTGGAGAAGCGCTAGACCCTCAGCCGTCAGACACGAGAGCGGCCGTCCGGAACCCGGGTGGCCGCTCTCGTCATTCGGCGCAGTCCGCGCCGCAGAGATTCTGCTCGACGTGGTCGTGTCTCAGCAGAAGAAGCCCGGAGTGAGGGTCACGGTCGTGCCGCGTGCAGCGCTGCCCGACGGGTCGTAGCTGCAGACCTTGTAGACGTCCCAGTACTTGCCGCCGAGCGGAAGCTCCATGTCCTCGATCGTGGGGTTGACCTTGAACCCCGCGTCCTTCAGTGAGTCGACCGCCTGCCTGACGGTCTTCCCCTTCACGTCGGGGATGGGGAGCGGCTGCGGACCCTTCGACACGGTCAGCGTCACGGTGTCGCCGGGGCGCCATGCGCCGCCGCCCGGTCGCTCGGCGGACTGCGCGATCACCGAGCCCTTGGCGACCGAGTCGCTCCAGTCCTCAGGGCGCTCATCGGAGACCTGCAGCCGCGCCTCCTCGAGGGCGCGGACGGCCTCGTCGACGGACTTGCCCGTGACGTCGGGCACCGCACCGAGCGAGAGCTGGATGAGCGCGGTGTCGTCTTCGAAGACCTCGCACCCGTCGCCGCAGGCATACGGCTCGCGCTGATCCCGCGGGGTGATGCGCACATTGAGCACGAGCCCCGCGTCGAGGTCGTCGAAGTACTCCTCCACGTCGTCGGAGACGTTCACCCTGTTCTCCGCGAGCACGGCGCGCACCTCGTCTGCGCTCCTGCCGTGCAATGCGGGCAGCTCGTGCCTGGCGGGGCCGGTGGAGACGATGAGCTGCACCGTGCTGTCCTTCTCGACGCGCTCGCCCTCGCCTGGGGCTGATTCGATGACGAGGCCCGCTTCGACGTCGATCGAGGACTGCTCGGCGCGCTCGGGCACCAGCCCCTCGGCGGTCACGGTCGCCGCGGCCCGCTCGTAGTCCAGCCCCGCGACCGCCGGCACGGCGATGAGCGACCCTGGGCCGGAGCCGAACCACCAGCCGGCTGCGCCGGCGAGCACGGCCAGAAGCAGCACGAGGGTCAGCAGGGCCGCGCCGGTCGACCGGCGCCTCGCCGTCCGCCGTCGCAGACGCGTGGCGTTGTCGGCCGCCTCATCGACCTCCTCGGCCGGGGTGGGCAGCACGGCCGTGCCGGGAAGGATCTTCGTGACCGAGCCGGAGTCGTAGTCGCGGGAGGCGGCCTCGGTCGCCGTGGGCACGGGGGCGACGCCGATCTCGCGCTCGATCTCGCGCAGGCGCGTGAGCATCTCCTTGGCATCGAGCGGGCGGTCGTCGGGGGACTTCTCCGTGGCCCACAGCACGAGCTCGTCGAGCTGCTCGGGCACCCCGGGGTTGCGGACGCTCGGGCGCGGCACCTGCTCGGTGGCGTGCTGGAAGGCGATCTGCATGGGCTGCTCGCCCTTGTACGGCTGCTCTCCGACGAGCATCTCGTACAGCATGATGCCGAGCGCGTAGATGTCGCTGCGCGCATCGGCCGTGCCGCGGGTGACGAGCTCGGGGGCGAGGTAGGCGATCGTGCCGAGCAGCTGCGCTCCGGTCGCGGTGTTCGCGGTGGTCGCTCGGGCGAGGCCGAAGTCGCCGATCTTGATCCTGCCGTCCTCTGCCAGCAGCACGTTCTCGGGCTTGACATCCCGGTGCACGATGCCCGCGCCGTGCGCGGCGGCGAGACCGGACAGGATCGCGTCCATGATCGTGATGGTCTGCGTGACGGTGAGGCGCTTCTGCTCGCGCATGAGCTCACGCAGGGTGATGCCGGGGAGGTACTCCATGACCAGGTAGGCGAGCTCTCCGTCCTGACCCTGGTCGAACACGTTGACCACATGCGGGTCGGCGAGACGGGCGGCAGCCCTGGCCTCCTGGATGAACCGGCTCTGGAAGGCGGAGTCGTCGCTGAGGTGCGCGTGCATCACCTTGAGGGCGATGCGCCGCTCGAGGCGCATGTCGGTCGCCACGTAGACGGTCGCCATGCCGCCGCGGGCGATGCGGGCTCGCACGCGGTACCGACCGTCGACAAGCCGCCCGATGAGAGGGTCGGCCTGCGGAGTGTTCACAGGTCGAGTCTATGAAGAACAGCCTGGGTGAACAGGCAACGGCGCACCGCTGACGCGTTTCGATCCGGTGACGATGGGCGCGTCATCGCAGCGTGGCGAGCCAGCGGTTCGCCTGATGCTCCCACTGACCGTAGCGGTCGGGGAACGCCGACACCTGCACCGTCTGCGCGGCGTCGGTGAACCGCATGCCCTGCCATCCGGGGATGTCGAGGAGTCCTCGCGTCGCCGCGCCGTTGGGGTCGCCCGCGCCGCCGTAGAACACCCGGATGCTGCGATCGGCGTCGGTGATCTGCTCCGGCGTGCCCCATCCCTGGCTCGGCCGCTGCTGGAACAGGCCGAGCGAGTCGCGGTCGCCGTGGTTGAGATTGCGCATCGACGATTCGACCATCGCGGTGGCGAGGGCGATCGCGATCCCGCGATCGGGCACGCCGAGCTCCCGCCCGATGCGGATGATCCGCACGGCATGCGCCTGCTGAGTGGCATCCAGGGACGCCGAGCGCTGAGCCGGGGCCGGCGGTGCCAGGCGCAGGCTCTGGCCGGGGTAGATGATGCTTCCGGCGCCGAGGCCGTTGGCCTGCAGCAGAGCGGCGACGGTCGTGCCGTACTTCTTCGCGATGCCGAAGAGCGTGTCGCCCGCCGCGACGGTGTGCGCGGTCGGCGCGGCCGCCGGCGTGGTGGCGGCGACGGGCTGCAGTGCCGGGGCGGCCGCCGGGGCGCCCGCGACGCGCAGCGTCTGCCCGGGCCGGATGATGGCCGATCCGCCGAGGGAGTTGAGCGACATGATGGCCGACACCGTGGTGCGGTACTTCTTCGCGATGGCGTAGACGGTGTCGCCGCGGACGACGGTGTGGGTGGCCGCGGCACCGGGGGCCGTCGAGGCAGCCGGCACAGCGGCGGGAGCAGCCTGCGCGGCCGCGGGGGAGAGGCGCAGCGTCTGACCGGGGTAGATGACGGTTCGCCAGCCCAGACCGTTCCATGCGAGCAGATCGGCTGTGGAGACCCCGTGCTTCCTGGCGATCGACGAGACGGTGTCGCCCGGCTTGATCGTGTAGGCGGAGGGACGAGCCGCTGACGCGTGGACGACGCCGCGGCCGGCGTCGTGCACGGCGGTGAGCGCCCGCATGTGCGGCGCCGTGTCGGCCGTCCCCTGGGAGCGGATCTCGCCGGCCTCGGCAGGGGCGACGGAGAGCGCTGCGGCGAGCGTTCCGATGACGGCCGCCGGTGCGGCGAGTCGCACCGGGACGGTGCGCGGTGTGCTGATGCTCATATCGTCTCTCTCCCGGTGAGTCCAGAAGAAACGCTGACACGCATGTAAACCGTTGTCAACTGGTGTGACTGAAGTGACTGGAGTGATCGCCGTTCCGCGACACGATCCGCGATGCCTCGGATGAGATAGTGGAGGGGTGTCTGAGAACGCTGCTGATCCCTCCTCCTGGCTGACGATCCCCGAGCTCGCCGAGGCCCTCGGCGAGACCCCTGGACGTGTGCGTCGACTGCTCGATGAGCACTATCTGATCGGCTCCCGCCGCGGTGGCGCCTTCGCTGTTCCCGCGGTGTTCATCGTCGACGCCCGTCCGCTGCCGTCGCTGCGCGGCACGATCATGGCGCTGCAGGATGCATCGTTCTCTGATGACGAGATCATCGACTGGCTGCTCGCCGAGGAGGAGAGTCTCGGACGCACGCCGATCGCGGCTCTGCTCGCCGGGCACAAGAGCGAGGTCCGCCGCGTCGCGCGCACTCTCGCCTGACGGCGGGTCGGCGCGCAGGCCGGTCAGGCCGATCGTGCGATCGCAGCCGTGGCGAGCTCGTTCAGCGTCTGCGCGGCCCTGGTGTTCAGTGCCGCGGCGTCGAGGGCGCGTGCGGCTGATTCCGTGTACGCCGCGATCATGCGCTCCACCTGCTCGGCCGCGCCCGACTCGCGGATCAGCTCCTGCAGCTGCGCCACCTCGGCGGCACTGAGGTCGGGATCGCCGATCCGCGCGTCAAGGTGCCGGCGCGCGTCGTCGTCGAGTGCATCGCGAGCGATCGCGATGAGTGCGGTCCGCTTGCCCTCGCGCAGGTCGTCGCCGGCGGGTTTGCCGGTGACGGTCGGATCGCCGAACACGCCGAGCACGTCGTCGCGCAGTTGGAAGGCCATGCCTACCGGATGCCCGAAGGCGCGAAGGCCCTCGAGCAGCGAGTCATCGGCGCCCGCGAGCGTCGCGCCGAGGAGGATCGGCTGCTCGACGCTGTAGCGCGCGGACTTGAGTGCCGCGACGCGCAGCGCACGCTCGAGGAGCGAAGAGGGCGGGTTGACGCTCCATGCCGACTCCTCTGTTATGTCGAGCATCTGGCCGACGGTCACGTCGCGGCGCATGCGCGCGTACTCCGCGCGGGTGGCAGCGGCATGAGGATGCCCGCGCAGGCTCTCCTCGAGCAGATCATCGCTCCACGCGACGAGCAGATCGCCGAGCAGCACGGCCGCCGAACGGCCGAAGGCCTCCGCATCGCCGTGCCATCCGGCATCCCGGTGGGCGGCCTCGAGGGCGCGATGGGATGCGGGCCGTCCGCGCCTGGTGTCGGAGTTGTCGATCAGATCGTCATGAACGAGTGCGGCCGACTGGAAGACCTCCAGCGCGGCGCCGAGTCCCCACAGTGCGGCGTCGGGCGCGGTGCCGTCGCCGCCCGCGGCGAGCCAGCCGGCGTGCGCGAAGCGAGCGCGCAGGCGCTTTCCTCCCTGCAGCGTCGCGGCTGCGGCGCCGAGGAAGAGCTCGGCGTCGGGCCCGTACTCGGCTCCGCGCGAGCGGATGCTCTGCAGAAAGTGGTCGAGTCTGTCTGCGATGGCATCGGTGACGGGTGAGGATGGCACGATTCCCAGCCTAGATGCAGGCAATCCAGGGGTGCTCGGGTAGCCCGCCGCCCTGCGCGCGGGTAGACTTGACAGACCGAAACCGAGGGGGTTCGACATGCCTCTTTCCGAACAAGAGCAGCGCATGCTCGATGAGATGGAGCGCCATCTCCTCCAGCACGACGCGGACGTCGTCACGGCGCCGTCAGGCGACCGCGCTCTGAGCTACCGCAACCTGGTGTACGGCGCGCTCCTGCTGCTCGCAGGCATCGGCGGTCTCGTGGCTGCCGTCGCGGCCGGCGATGCGATCGGCGTGGCGGGCAGCATCATCGTCGGCGTGGTCGCCTTCCTTGCGATGCTCGGCGGCGCGATCCTCGCGTTCACACCCGTGCGCCGCACCTCCGCCCCCTCGACGTCGACGAAGCAGCGCGCTCCGAAGTCGCAGGACTCCTCCTTCATGGATCGCATGAACGATCGCTGGGATCGGCGCCAAGACGAACGCTGATCTGACCCACTGAGAAACCCGGATGCCGTGCATCCGGGTTTTTTTGTGCCTTCGTCGCGGATTCTCCTCCACTGGTCCTCCACCAGCCCTCCACTGCCCTCCACGCGTCCCGTGCCGCGGAATCACGGGCCTCGGCCGCACCTCTCTCGGGAGATCGACAGGAATCGGGGTGGATTCTCGTAGGAAAGTGGAGCGAAGTGGAGTAAAGTGGTGCGCACCTCGAGTTGGCCGGACGCAGAGGGGGTGATGGCCAGTGCTGCTGGGTACCCACACGCCGAAGCTCGACGACAAGGGCCGCGTGATCCTTCCTGCGAAGTTCCGCGAGGACCTCGCCGGCGGCATCGTGGTCACCCGCGGCCAGGAGCGCTGCCTGTACGTGTTCAGCACCGCTGAGTTCGAGGCCAAGCACGAGCGGATCCGTCAGGCCCCGCTCACCGACAAGCAGGCGCGCAGCTTCCTGCGCATGTTCCTCTCGGGCGCGAGCGCGGAGATGCCCGACAGCCAGAACCGCATCACCATCCCGGCCCACCTGCGTCAGTACGCGGGCCTGGAGAAGGAACTGGTCGTCACCGGCGTAGGCGCCCACGCCGAGATCTGGGACGCCACCGCCTGGAATGAGTACCTCGAGAGCAATGAAGAGTCCTACGCCGATCTGGAACAGGAGGTGATTCCCGGCTTGTTCTGACCACGGCTGTGATGCCTCGCCGCTCCGCCCCGACACACTTCCCCGGTGCCGGGTCGAGCGGAGAGGAATCAGAGCCGGAGGTCACGGGAGAAGATCATGAGCATCCGCGACATCCACACCCCGGTGCTGCTGGAACGCTGCATCGAGCTGCTCGCACCAGCGCTGCAGCAGGACGGCGCGGTGCTCGTCGATGCCACGCTCGGCATGGGCGGCCACTCGGAGGCGTTCCTGGAGCGCTTCCCCGGCATCCGCCTCGTCGGCCTCGACCGCGACACCGACGCTCTCCGCATCGCGGGCGAGCGCCTCGCGCCCTTCGGCGACCGCGTCACGCTCGTGCACACGGTGTACGACGAGATCGGCCTGCACGCGCAGGGAGCCTCCGCGATCCTGTTCGACCTCGGCGTCTCGTCGCTGCAGCTCGACGAGGCGGACCGCGGCTTCGCATACTCGAAGGACGCCCCCCTCGACATGCGGATGGACCAGACCAAGGGCCGCACGGCCGCCACGATCCTGGCCGAGTACAGCGAGGGCCAGCTGCGGCGCATCTTCGAGCGGTTCGGCGAGGAGAAGCTCGCCGGCCGCTACGCCCGGTTCATCGTCGAAGCCAGGGCCCGGCATCCCCTCACCCGCTCCGGAGAACTCGTCGACCTGCTCGTCGCGGCCACCCCCGCCGCGGCGCAGCGCGCCGGCCACCCCGCCAAGCGCGTCTTCCAGGCGCTGCGCATCGAGGTGAACTCCGAGCTCAGCGTGCTCGCCGACGCCATCCCGGCGGCGATGGACGCGCTCGCCGTCGGCGGCAGGATCGCCGTCATGGCGTACCAGTCGCTGGAGGACCGCCTCGTCAAGCAGGCGTTCACCGCGGCATCCTCGTCGACCGCACCCGCCGGGCTCCCGGTGGAGCTGCCCGAGCACGCCCCCCGCTTCCGCGTGCTCACGAAGGGCGCTGAGCTGGCAGGCGACGAGGAGAAGGCGCGCAACCCGCGCGCCATCCCGGTGCGGCTGCGTGCCGCAGAGAAGCTGAGGGAGTCGGCATGAGCCTCCAGACCGCCCGCGTGCAGCCACGGCCCGCACCGCGCACAGAGCCGCCGCGTCCGCGGCTCGCCCCCGTCACGGCTCCGGCAGCCAGGCGACGACCGCGGCTCGCGTACGCCGCGCTCGCCGTCGGCGGCGCGCTGGCCATCGGCGCCGCCCAGATGGGCATCTCGCTCGCCACCACGCAGGACGCCTTCGTGCTCGCCGGCCTGAACAGCCAGCAGCACGAGCTCGGCCTGCAGAAGCAGGCGCTGCACGAGCAGCTCGTGGGCATGAGCTCTCCGCAGGCGCTGGCGGCCAAAGCGGATGCCATGGGCCTCGTCGTCGCGGGTTCCGCATCGTATCTGCGGCTCAGCGACGGACAGGTGCTCGGGGCGGGGGACGGCGCGAGCTGGGCATCCACCGTCAACCCGAACGGCGGCACGGTGGTCGGCAACGCCTTGCTCGCCTCGCCCGTCCCGCCCGCGGAGGAGACCCCGACGGCAGAGGATGACGCGGCAGCGGGGGACGACACAGCAGCGGCCGAATCCGTCTCTGACATCGCGGTCACGCCGATCGAACCAGCCGCCCCGCCCGTCGTCACCGACGGGCTTCCCACCCCCGTCACCCGATAGCCCACCGGACGGAGAAGCGCATGACGACTCGAGCAACTCGCTCACAGCGCCGACGCACCGTCGCCGCCCTCGCCGTGATCCTCGCGGTGCTCGGGGCGTTCGTGTTCCGGCTCGTCGACATCCAGATGGTCCACGCGGACGATCACGTGGCCGAGGGCGTGAACACCGGCAACCTCGGATCGACGCAGGTCATCGCCGGCGCGCGCGGCGACATCACCGACTCGGACGGCACCGTGCTCGCCTCGAGCGTTCTCGTCTACGACGCGCAGCTCTCTCCGCTGCTCATCCGCGAGTTCGAGGAGGAGCCCAATCCGAAGAAGAAGCCGAAGCTCAGCTGGGACGAGGCCAGTGAGCGCATCGCGCGCATCGCCGGTCTCGATGTCGACGAGCTGCGCGAGAGCGTCTCGAAGAAGCTCGCGCAGGATCCGAACTCCCAGTACCTCGTGCTCGCCAACGGCCTCAGCACCGAGCAGTACCTGCAGCTGCGCGAGCTGAAGACCGAAGACGGGCTCGCCTACATCGCTATGAAGCCGCGCTCCGTGCGCGTCTACCCGAACGGCGCGGTCGCGGGGACGGCGCTCGGCTTCCTCGACGGGTCGGGCAAAGCTCAGTACGGCATCGAGCGCATCGAGGACTCGTGCCTCGCCGCGAAGAACGGCGAGATGACGTACCTCCGCGGTCAGGGCGGCGTGAAGATCCCGGGCAGCGAGCAGATCACGCCCGCGACCGACGGCGGCACCGTGCAGCTGACGATCAACAGCGACCTGAACTGGTACCTGCAGCAGATGATCGCCGAGGAGGCGCAGAAGCAGGGTGCGCAGGCCGGCTCGGTCACCGTCGTGGAGGTGAAGACGGGGAAGATCCGGGCCATGGCGGAATACCCCGCCGTCGACCCCAACGACATCGACTCCGTCGACCCCAAATACTGGAAGTCCCAGGTGTTCTCGGACGCCTACGAGCCCGGCTCGACCTTCAAGCCCATCACGGCCGCGGCGGTGCTCGACCAGGGGGCGGCCACCCCGCTGACAACGGTGACCGCGCCGTCGCGCGAGCACTTCCCGAACGGCGCGGAGGTCAACGACCCGTTCTCCCACCCCGTGTACCAGTACACCTTCGCCGGCGCGCTGATCGACTCCTCGAATGTCTCGCTGTCGAAGTTCGGCACGATGATCGCGCCCGAGACGCGCTACGACTACCTGCAGAAGTTCGGGGTCGGAGCACGCACCGCGGTGGGCTTCCCCGCAGAACAGTCCGGCCAGATCACCGACCTCGAGAAGTGGCGAGGTCAGACCCTCTACACCACCACGTTCGGGCAGGCGTTCACCGTCACCCCCGCTCAGATCGCCGGTGCGTACCAGGCGCTCGGCAACGGGGGAAAGAGGCTCGACCTCTCGCTCGTCGAGTCGTGCACGATGCCCGACGGCACCGTCGTCGAGGCCGACCGGCCGGAGGCGACCCAGGTGGTCAGCGAGGACACCGCGGCGCAGGTCCGACGGATGCTCGAGAACGTCGCCGTCCAGGGCGGCCTCGCCAAGACGGTCGCCGTGCCCGGCTACCGGATCGGCATGAAGACCGGAACCGCGCAGAAGCCCAACCTCGACAAGCCCGGATACAAGAAGGGCGTCTACTTCACCAACATGGCGGGCATCGCGCCCATCGAGGATCCGCAGTACGTCGTCCTGGTCACCCTCGACGAGCCGACTAAGATTAGGAACTCCGCGGCCACCGCCGTCGCGTTCCAGAAGGCGATGACGCAGGTGCTCAAGACCTACCGCGTCGCCCCCTCTTCGCAGCCCATGGATGAGCTGCTCCCGAAGTTCGACTAGCCGGCATCCCGCCGCGCAAGGAGATGCCACATGATCGCCCTTTCGCTCGCCGAGATCGCCGAGATCCTGAACGGTGAGCTGCGCCTGCACGCAGCCGACACGGCCGACACCGTCGTCGACGGCGTCGTCGACACCGACTCGCGCCAGATGACAGCCGGCTCGATCTTCGTGGCGAAGCCCGGTGAGGTGACCGACGGTCACCACTTCGTCGCCGCAGCCGCCGCCGCCGGGGCGGTGCTGGCCATCGTCGAGCGGCCGGTCGAGGCCGAGCTCACCCAGATCGTCGTCGCCGACGCGGTCGCCGCTCTGGCCGACCTCGCGCGCGAGGTCGTCGCGCGCGTGCGCGCGGCAGGAGACCTCCGGATCGTCGGCATCACCGGCTCGAACGGCAAGACCACCACCAAGAACTTCCTGGCGCGCATCCTGTCGGATGAGGGCGAGACGGTCGCGCCTGTCCGCTCGTACAACAACGAGGTGGGCGCACCGCTGACGATGCTGCGGGTCACACCGAGCACCCGGTATCTGGTGAGCGAGTTCGGTGCTGCAGGCGCAGGCAGCATCGCCCGCCTGGCCGGACTGGTCACCCCCGACGTCTCCGTCGTGCTCATGGTCGGACTCGCCCACGCAGGAGGGTTCGGCGGCATCGAGGAGACGGCGAAGGCGAAGTCCGAGCTGGTCAGCGCCGCGCGGACCGACGGCACGGCGGTGCTGAACGTGGACGACCCGCGCGTGTGGGCGATGCGCCGCATCGCCGAGGAGCGCGGGATGTCGGTGGTGGGCTTCGGCCAGCATCCGGATGCCGAGGTCAGGGCCGACCGCATCGAGGTCGCATCCGACGGCACGAGCGCCGTCATCAGCGCCGACGGCGAGGAGACCCCGCTGCGTCTGCAGGTGCTCGGCGCACATCACGTGCACAACGCCCTCGCCGCGATCTCCGCCGCCCGTGTGCTCGGTGTGCCGGTGCGCGCGTCGATCAGTCGTCTCGAGACCGTCGAGATCGCCGAGCGCTGGCGCATGCAGCCGATGGGATCCGACCGCGTCCGCATCATCAACGACGCCTACAACGCCAGTCCCGACTCGATGGCCGCGGCCCTGCGCACCCTCGCTCAGATCGTCGCGCCCGGGGAGCGCACCGTCGCGGTGCTCGGTGCGATGAGCGAGCTGGGGGAGACCGCAGGCGAGGAGCACGACCGGATCGGACTGCTCGCCGTGCGCCTGAACATCCAGCGCATCGTCGTCGTCGGCGCCGATGCGCGGCGTCTGTACCTGGCCGCGGTCGGCGAGGGCTCGTGGGACGGCGAGGCCGTGCACCTGCCCGACCAGGATGCCGCGTTCGAGTACCTCACGCACGAGCTGCGTGACGGCGACAGGGTGCTCGTGAAGTCGTCCAACTCCGCGGGGCTCCGGCATCTCGGCGATCGTCTGGGAGAATCGTTCTCGTGAGGTCCTTGCTTATGGCGACGGCGATTTCGCTCGCCTTCTCGCTCTTCCTGACCCCGGTCTTCCTCAAGGTGTTCCGCCGGATCGGCTGGGGGCAGGTCATCCGCACCCCGGAGGACATCGCCAACCCGAGCCACGAGGCCAAGCGCGGCACGCCCACCATGGGCGGCGTCATCTTCATCGTCGGAACGGTGATCGGCTACTTCGCCGGAAGCTTCTTCGGCGGCACGACACCGGCGCTCAGCGCGATCCTCGTGCTCTGGCTGATGGTCGGCTTCGGCATCGTCGGCTTCATCGACGACTACATGAAGATCCGCAGCCAGCGCAGCCTCGGGCTCTCCGGCTGGCGCAAGATCGTGGGGCAGCTGCTCGTGCTCGTGCCGTTCGGCATCGTCGCACTGAACTTCCCGAACCGCCTCGGCCAGTACCCGGCCAGCGGCTACGTGTCGCTGTTCCGCGACATCCCGTGGCTCAACCTCTTCGCCTTCGGTGCGGTGCTCGGCTGGATCCTCTATCTGATCTGGGTCTCGGTGATCGGCGTGGCGACGTCGAACAGCGTGAACCTGACCGACGGGCTCGACGGTCTCGCCGCCGGAGCCGGCGTGGTGGTCGTGGGCGCGTACAGCCTCATCGCGTTCTGGCAGTTCAAGCAGTCCTGCGTGGGATCGCTGCTGGCTCAGGCAGGATGCTACGAGGTGCGCGAACCCCTGAACCTGGCGACCGTGGCGGCGGCCTTCGCCGGCGGCCTGGTCGGGTTCCTGTGGTGGAACGCGCCCAAGGCCAAGGTGTTCATGGGCGATGTCGGCTCGATGGCGATCGGCGGCGTCGTGACGGCCATGGCGATCCTGACCCGCACCGAGCTGCTGCTGCTCGTGATCGCCGGCATCTTCGTGCTCTCCTCCGGCTCTGTCATCCTGCAGAGGCTGTACTTCAAGGTGACCCGCGGCAAACGGCTCTTCCTGATGAGCCCGTTCCATCATCACCTCGAGATGCGCGGCTGGGCCGAGGTGACGATCGTCGTGCGGCTCTGGATCATCGCCGGTCTCCTCGCGGTGTCGGCCGTCGGGCTCTTCTACGTCGACTGGCTGATTCAGGCATGAGCGATCGACTGGACTCCCTCACCAGCTGGCGCGCCGACTGGTCGGGGCTGAGGGTCGCCGTGCTGGGGCTGTCGGTGACCGGCTTCTCCGCGGCGGACACGCTCACCGAGCTGGGCGCCGAGGTTCTCGTGCTCTCCGAGGGCGCGGCAGAGGAGTACGCCCGTCTGGTGCCGGTGATCGGTGCGCGACTGGAGCTGGCATCGCTCGCCGATGTCCCGGCGGCACTGCGCGATTTCGATCCCGAGGTCGTCGTCGCATCTCCCGGCTTTCCTCCGTCGCACCCGGTGATCCGCTGGGCGCAGCAGAACGGGATCGCACTCTGGGGAGACATCGAGCTCGCCTGGCGGGTGCGCGACAAGGTCGTGCGCGCCGACGGCTCTCCCGCCGACTGGGTGCTCATCACGGGCACCAACGGCAAGACGACCACCACCCAGCTGACCGCGACGCTGCTGCAGGCCGGCGGCCTGCGTGCAGCCCCCTGCGGCAACATCGGCGTCCCCGTGCTCGACGCGGTGCGCGACCCGGCCGGCTTCGACGTGCTCGTCGTCGAGCTGTCCAGCCACCAGCTCTGGTACATCGGCCAGTCCGCCCTCGCGGGACAGCTCGTGCCCCACTCCGCGGTCTGCCTGAACCTCGCAGACGACCACCTCGTCTGGCACGGCAGCTCGGACGCGTACCGCGAGGCGAAGTCGTTCGTGTACCGGCACACGAGGGTCGCCTGCGTGTACAACAAAGCGGACGCCGCCACCGTGCGCATGGTGGAGGAGGCGGATGTCACCGAGGGAGCGCGCGCGATCGGCTTCGACCTCGGCACGCCGGGGCCCAGCGACCTCGGCGTGGTCGACGGCATTCTCGTCGACCGCGCCTTCCATGCGGATCGTCGCAACAGCGCACTCGAGCTGACCACGCTCGACGAGCTCCGCGCAGCGGGCCTCGGCGCGCCGCACATCGTGCAGAACATCCTCGCCGCGTCCGCGCTGGTCCGCTCGCTGGACGTCGCACCCGCTGTCATCCATGACGCCCTTCGCGACTTCACCCTGGACGCGCATCGGATCCAGCTGATCGCCGAGCATCGCGGCATCCGGTGGATCGACGACTCGAAGGCGACCAATCCGCACGCGGCCGCGTCGTCGCTGCGCGCCTACCCCGGCGCGGTGTGGGTCGTCGGTGGCGACCTCAAGGGGGTCGACCTCGGGGACCTCGTCGCCGATGCCGGCCGCACGGCGGGGGCCGCGATCGTGATCGGCGTGGACCGCGCGCCCGTTCTCGCGGCATTCGAGCGACACGCATCGCAGGTGCCGGTGTTCGAGGTCGTCCCCGGTGAGACTGGGGAGGTCATGGATCGCGTCGTGGAACTGGCGACCGGGATCATCGACGGCGAGGGGACGGTGCTGCTGGCTCCCGCCGCGGCATCCTTCGACCAGTTCGCCAGCTACGCGGACCGGGGAGAGCGCTTCGCGCAGGCGGTGCGCGCATGGATCGAGCAGTCGGGATCGTAGACGGAGGAGGGCGCGGATGACGCAGACGACTCGCCCTCCGCGCACCGAGGGCCGCGGACTCGCGGCGCGGGTATCGCTCGGTCGCCTCTTCGCTCCTCCCACCACGGAGTTCGTGCTCATCGCCTCGACGGCTCTGGTGCTCACGGTCTTCGGATGGGTCATGGTGCTCTCCGCGACCAGCGCGAAGCCCGACCCGTGGGACGGCGCGCTCAAGCAGGGCATCTTCGCACTTCTCGGCATCCCGCTGATGCTGCTGATCAGCCGGCTGCCCGTGTCGTTCCTCGGTCGCATCGCATGGCCGGCGCTCATCGGAGCCACCGCCCTGCAGCTGCTGGTCTTCGTGCCCGGTCTGCGCGTGTCGTCGTATGGAAACACCAACTGGATCCGGATCGCCGGTTTCCAGCTGCAGCCGTCCGAGTTCCTGAAGCTGACACTGGCGCTCTGGATCGCCTATGTGCTGCTTCGCAAGCGCGCGCGTCTGGGCATCTGGCATCACGTCTTCATCCCCGTGGTCCCCGTGTCGGTGCTCGTCGTCGGCACCGTGATCGGGGCCAACGACCTCGGCACGGCGATGGTGCTCGTGCTGATCACCCTCGGCTGCCTGTTCTTCGCCGGCGTCAAGCTGCGCCTGTTCATCCTGCCGCTGATCGGCGGCGTCATCGCCGTGCTCGGGTATGCGCTGACCAGTGACAACCGCATGAAGCGCATCATGTCGGCGTTCAATCCCGAGGCCTGCGACCCGACGCGCGAGTGCTACCAGGCCGTGCACGGCATGTGGGGGATGGCGAACGGCGGCATCTTCGGCGTCGGGCTCGGAAACTCGCAGGAGAAGTACGGCTGGCTGCCCGCCGCCGAGAACGACTACATCTTCGCCATCGTCGGCGAGGAGCTCGGCCTGATCGGCTGCGTGCTGGTGCTGGCGCTCTTCGCGGTCTTCGCGGTCGGCGTGTTCCGCATCGTGCGCCGCTCGGACGACCCCTTCATCCGGGTCGCCGCGGGAGGGATCGGCGTGTGGATCATGGGTCAGGCGCTGATCAACATCGGCGTCGTGCTGCGGGTCTTCCCCGTGATGGGAGTGCCGCTGCCCTTCATGTCGCAGGGCGGCACAGCGCTGGTGTCGGTGCTGGCGGCGTGCGGCGTGCTGCTCGCCTTCGCCCGCACGCTGCCCCAGTCCGACCCGCGCGCGTCCGTCCAGACGCCACGCGGCCGGACCACGGCGACAGCGGGTAGGGTCGCGAGGTGACTTCGTACCTTCTCGCCGGCGGGGGAACCGCCGGCCATGTCAATCCGCTGCTCGCGGTCGCCGATCTGCTGCGTGAGCGCGCCGGCGACCAGGTGCTCGTGCTGGGCACGAAGGAGGGGCTCGAGTCCCGCCTCGTCCCGGAGCGCGGCTACGAGCTGCTCATCGTCGACAAGGTTCCCTTCCCGCGTCGTCCCAACCGTGCCGCCATCGCATTCCCCCTGCGATTCCAGCGTGCGGTCGCCCAGGTGCGGGAGCACATCCGCCGCAACGCGATCGACGTGGTCGTCGGCTTCGGCGGCTACGCGTCCGCGCCCGCCTACGTCGCCGCCCGGCGCGAGAACGTCCCGTTCGTCGTGCACGAGGCCAATGCGAAGCCTGGTCTGGCCAACGTGCTCGGCGCCCGCAGCGCCGCTGCCGTCGGCGTCGCGTTCGAGGGCACGCCGCTGTCCCGCGGCGAGGTGGTCGGGATGCCGCTGCGCCGGGAGGTCGTCGACCTGGACCGGGCGGGAACCAGAGCCGAGGCCGCGGCGTACTTCGGTCTGGACCCCGATCGTCCGGTGCTGCTCGTCTTCGGGGGCTCGCTGGGGGCTCTGCGGCTGAACGAGGCGATCGCCGGATCGTGGGGCGACATCCTCGCAGCCGGCTGGCAGCTGCTGCACGCCACGGGCGAGCGGAGCGACCTCGTCGACCCCGAGGTGCCTGGCTACGCGATGCGCCGCTACATCGACCGGATGGATCTCGCCTTCGCCCTGGCCGACCTGATCGTGTCGCGCTCAGGATCGGCCACCGTGAGCGAGGTGAGCGCGCTCGGCATCCCGGCCGTGTACGTGCCCTACTCGGTCGGCAACGGCGAGCAGCGGCTCAACGCGGCATCGGCGGTCGAGGCCGGGGCTGCCGTGCTGCTGGATGACGAGACCTTCGACGGCGACGTCGTGCGCGAGCGGATCATCCCGCTGCTCGGGGACCGCGCGCGCATCGAGGCGATGGCGGCGGCGGCCGAGCGCATCGGCTCGCGCACCGGCTCCGAGGACCTCATCGCGCTCATCGATCGCGCACTCGCCGAAAAGTAGACTGGGAGCGACATGATCAGACCCGACCTCTCCCTCCCGATCCCCGACACCATCTCCTCCGCGCACTTCATCGGCATCGGCGGTTCCGGCATGAGCGGACTCGCGAGGATGTTCCTCGACGCGGGCATCCGCGTCTCCGGATCCGACCGCGCAGACAGCGACAACCTGCGCGCCCTCGCCGCCGCCGGGGCGACGGTGCACGTCGGACACGACGCGGCGCATCTCGGCGACGCGGACACCGTGATCCACACCGGTGCCATCTGGCCGGAGAACCCCGAGTTCGTCACCGCCAAGCAGCGCGGCCTGCACGTCATCCACCGCTCCCAGGCGCTGTTCTGGCTGATCGGCGGGCGTCGTCTCGTCTCAGTCGCGGGCGCCCACGGCAAGACGAGCTCGACCGGCATGCTCGTGACCGCACTGCAGGCCCTCGGCGCCGACCCGAGCTTCGTCAACGGCGGCGTGATCGAGCAGCTCGGCATCTCGAGCGGCACGGGCTCGGACGAGCTCTTCGTCATCGAGGCCGACGAGTCGGACGGCACCTTCCTGCTGTACGACACCGCGATCGCACTGATCACGAACGTCGACCCCGACCACCTCGACTTCTTCGGATCCGAGGACGCCTTCTACGACGCCTTCGTGCGCTTCGGCGACGAGGCCCGTGAGGCGGTCGTGATCTCGAGCGACGACCCCGGCGCGCAGCGCGTGCGGGCAGGCCTCAGCCACCGCACGGTCGTCACCTTCGGACGCGCGCCCGACGCCGACCTCCGCATCGACGACATCGCCACCGGCGGCGGGGTCTCGGCGACGCTGGTGCGCGGCACCGAGTCGGTGCGCATGCAGCTCGCCGTGCCAGGCGCGCACAACGCGATCAACGCGGGCGGCGTCGTGGCGGTGCTGCTCACGCTGGGCTACGCTCTCGCAGACGCCGTCCGTGCGGTCGAGGGCTTCGCAGGAACCGTCCGTCGGCTCGAGTTGCACGGCGAGGCGCGCGGCGTGCGCGTCTACGACGACTACTCGCACCACCCGACCGAGGTGCGAGCGGCCCTCGAGGCGATGCGCGGGGTGGCGGGGTCAGGGCGCCTGATCGCGATCCAGCAGCCGCACACCTACTCGCGCACCCAGCACATGTACCGCGAGTTCGCCGAGGTGCTCGAAGAGCTCGCCGATCACACCGTGATGCTCGACGTCTACGGCGCGCGAGAGGATCCGGTGCCCGGCGTGACGGGCGAACTGGTCAGCGGGGCCTTCGCCGACCAGACCAACGTGCACTACGTCCCCGACTGGCAGGAGGCGGCCGACTACACGGCCCGCATCGCGCGCGAAGGCGACTACATCGTCACCCTCGGCTGCGGCAACGTCTACCAGATCATCCCGCAGGTGCTGGACTCGCTGCGCCGTCCCGTCGAGGACTGACATGCGCCGCCCGGCACCGCTTCCCGCATCGCCCGAGGAGCCGACCCCTGACGACGTCTCCGAGGACGCAGCGCCCGGACGTCGCCGTGGCCTGCTGCGCTTCGGCGGCGCGTCCGCGGATGCCGCCGGGTCCCCGGCGCAGGATGCCGGCGACCCCGACGTCGCGGATGCCGCGGATCGTGCCTCGACCACGGATGTGATCGAGGACGAGGATCGGGATGCCGTGCGTGAGGCTGTGCGCAGCAGTGAGGTCTGGCGGGCGGCCAGGGCGCGCCGGAAGGCGCTTCGTGCCGAGATCCGCCGCTTCACCCAGCGCTCTCGCCGGCGCAGATTCGTCGTGTGGGGCTCAGCGGCCGCGATCGCGGCGCTGGTGATCGGCAGTGTGGTCGCCGCGTACAGCCCTCTCTTCGCGGTCGAGAAGATCACCGTCGCAGGGGCGACGACGATCGATCCCGCAGTCGTGCAGCAGTCGCTGTCGGGGCAGATCGGCGCACCGCTCGCCCTGGTTGACGCAGACGAGGTGAGGTCGGCGCTCGCGGAGTTCCCCGTCATCGAGTCGTACGCCCTCGAGGTGCGCCCGCCGCGCGAGCTGCTGGTGCGGATCGTGGAGCGGACGCCGATCGGCGCGATCCGCGGCGACGACGGGTACTCGGTGGTCGACGCGGCGGGTGTCGTGCTCGCGTCGAGTCCCGAACTGCCGGAGGGTCGGCCTGAGCTCGATGTCGCAGGGGGAGTCCGCTCGGCCGCGTTCCACAGCGCGGGCCTGGTGATGCGGTCGCTCCCCGCGGACCTCCGCTCTACCGTCGCCGAGGTGCGGGCGACATCGGGCGACGACGTCACGCTGCGTCTCGGCGACGGCAAGACCGTCGTGTGGGGGAGTGAGAAGGACTCGGTGCGCAAGGCCGCCGTGCTGGTGCGCCTGATCGCCGCGTCGCCGGGGTCGAGCACCTTCGACGTGTCGTCGCCCACCGTTCCCGTCGTGCGCTGAGGGCGCGCCCGCGCGGTATCGGAGCGGCGGTCGGAGTCGCAGGATGCCGGGATGCGGATCGATCGCGGCGACACGCCGTGTCGGTGCGGGCGCAGAGGGACGTTGCGCATACCGTCGTTGACGAGAACGCAATACCGGGAAACAGTTTAACCCTCTCGTTGAGGTTTAAGGTTTATCCCTCGTCAGGCTCGAATAACGGAGGCCGGCCATGAGCCAGAACCAGAACTACCTCGCCGTGATCAAGGTCGTCGGCGTCGGCGGTGGCGGCGTCAACGCCGTCAACCGCATGATCGAGCTCGGACTCCGCGGAGTCGAGTTCATCGCCGTCAACACCGACGCCCAGGCGCTGCTGATGAGCGACGCCGACGTCAAGCTCGACGTGGGGCGCGAGCTGACCCGCGGCCTCGGCGCGGGAGCCGACCCGGAGGTCGGTCGTCGCGCCGCCGAGGACCACGCGGAGGAGATCGAGCAGGCGCTGACCGGCGCCGACATGGTCTTCGTCACCGCCGGCGAGGGAGGCGGCACCGGCACGGGCGGAGCGCCCGTCGTCGCGCGCATCGCCAAGTCGATCGGCGCCCTGACCATCGGCGTCGTGACCAAGCCGTTCTCGTTCGAGGGCCGCCGCCGCCAGAGCCAGGCCGAAGCCGGCGTCGCGAAGCTCAAGGAAGAGGTCGACACCCTCATCGTGGTGCCGAACGACCGTCTCCTCGAGATCAGCGATCGCGGCATCTCGATGATCGAGGCGTTCGCCACGGCCGACCAGGTGCTGCTGGCCGGTGTGCAGGGCATCACCGACCTGATCACCACGCCCGGTCTGATCAACCTCGACTTCGCCGACGTGAAGTCGGTCATGCAGGGAGCCGGATCCGCCCTCATGGGCATCGGCTCTGCCCGCGGCGCCGACCGTGCCATCAAGGCCGCCGAGCTCGCAGTCGAGTCGCCGCTCCTCGAGGCGTCGATCGAGGGCGCCCACGGCGTGCTGCTGTCGATCCAGGGTGGATCGAACCTCGGCATCTTCGAGATCCACGATGCCGCCGACCTCGTCAAGGAGGCCGCGCACCCCGAGGCCAACATCATCTTCGGAACGGTTATCGACGACACGCTCGGCGACGAGGTTCGCGTCACGGTGATCGCGGCCGGCTTCGACGGCGGTGAGCCCGCTCCTCGTCTCGAGCCGATGGTCGTCGAGCGCCCGGCGGCGAACCCGCTGCCCGAGGTGCGCGTCGAGGAGACCTCCGCAGAGGAGCGCCCCGAGCCGGTCAAGCCGGCCGTGGCGCCCGCGCCCGTCGCCTCCAGCATCGAGCCGGCCTTCTCCGACGACGACATCGACATCCCCGAGTTCCTGAAGTGACGCTCAGCGCGCGGCTGTCGGCGATCGACGAGCGCATCGCCGACGCCGCGCGCCAGGCGGGCCGGGATCCGGGGGAGATCACCCGGATCGTGGTGACCAAGTTCCACCCGGCCTCCCTGGTGCGCGAGCTGCACGGGCTCGGCGTCGCAGATGTCGGCGAGAACCGCCAGCAGGAGATGTCGGCGAAGCTTGCGGACCTCGACGGCGTCGACGTGCGCTGGCATTTCATCGGTCAGGCCCAGACCAACAAGGCGGCGATGATCCGGCGTGACGCCGACGTCGTGCACTCCGTCGACCGGGTCAGGCTCGCCGACGCGCTGCACCGTGCCGCTGTCGGCGATGACGTGCTCGATGTCCTCGTTCAGGTGAACCTCACCGAGGACGAGGGACGCGGCGGGAGCACCCTCGCAGACGCCGAGGCGCTGACCGAGCATGTGCTCGGCCTCCCGTCGCTGCGGCTTCGTGGCGTGATGGCCGTCGCGCCTCTCGACGAGGAGCCGGCATCCGCCTTCGCGCGGCTGCGCGATGTCGCCGACCGCATCCGCTCCCTCGCCCCGAGGCCACGTGGATCTCGGCCGGGATGACCGGGGATTTCGAAGCGGCGATCCATGCGGGTGCGACACACCTGCGGATCGGATCCGCAATCACAGGACCGCGCCCCGACCGGGGTTAGCCTTTCAACCAGACCAGCCCGAACGTTCGAACCGGAGGACACGATGGGTAACCCGCTGAAGAAGACCATGGTGTATCTCGGCCTCGCCGACGAGGAAGAGGTCTACGAGGAGGAAGCCGCGCAGACGCCGGCGCGAGCCTCCCGTGACAAGCACGAGACGCCTGAGCGCGACGAGGCCGCACCGGCTCCCGTCACGCCGCTGCGCCGCCCGACCGCGGTGCGTCAGCCCGCTGCCGGCGCGGTCAACGAGATCCTCACCGTGCACCCCAAGCAGTACCGCGATGCGCAGATCATCGCCGAGAACTTCCGCGAGGGCGTCCCGGTGATCATCAACCTGTCGCAGATGAGCGACGCAGACGCGCGCCGCCTGATCGACTTCGCGAGCGGTCTCTCGCTCGGCCTGTACGGACGCATCGAGCGGGTCACCAGCAAGGTCTTCCTGCTCTCGCCCGAGAACATCGCCGTGTCGGGTCAGGGCGGCATCGCGCAGGCGGATTCCGCCTCGTTCGACTCCTGATCCGTGGGAGCGATCCTCAGCATCGTCGGCGGCATCGTCGAACTGGTGCTGACCCTGTACGTGCTCGTGCTCATCGTGCGACTCGTGCTCGAGTACATCCCGCTGTTCAACCGATCCTGGCGTCCTCGCGGCGCGGGACTGGTCGCGGCGGAGATCGTCTACACCGTGACCGATCCGCCCATCCGCTTCTTCCGTCGGCTGGTCCCGCCGCTGCGGATCGGCTCGATCGCCCTCGATTTCGGGTTCATGCTGACGATGCTCAGCGTGCTCATCCTGATGGCGATCGTGCGCGCTCTGACCTGACCTGCTGAGCGTGCTCGCATCGCGCCGCTCAGACTGGGGGACTATGCTTGGCTCCCAGACGCGCGCCCCGGGTACGCGTCGGAAGAACCACATCGCCGGCTCTCAGCGACTGGCAACCGAACTCATCGAAAGAGGAGCCACCCATGGCACTTACCCCGGATGACGTCGTCCACAAGGAGTTCCAGCACGTTCGATTCAAGGACGGCTTCGACCCTGAGGAGGTCGACGACTACCTCGACGAGATCGTCGTTGAATGGCGCAAGACCATCGAGGAGAACAACGAGCTGAAGGCGAAGCTCGCCGCGTTCGAGTCCGGCGAGAACGCCCCGGCTCCTGTCGCAGCGGCCGCTCCGGCGCCCGCCCCGGCCCCTGTGGCCGAAGGCTCGAGCACCGGCACCTCCGCCGGCATCATCGAGCTCGCCCAGCGCCTGCACGACGAGCACGTCGCCGAGGGCGAGGCCAAGCGCAAGCAGCTCATCGAAGACGCCGAGGCTGAGGTCGCGCGCATCCGCACCGAGGCCGAGGCCAAGCAGCGCGAGGAGTCCGCACGACTCGAGCGCGAGCGCAACACCCTCGAAGGTCGCATCACCGAGCTCCGCGAGTTCGAGCGCGACTACCGCGGCAAGCTGCGCGCGATGATCGAGGGCCAGCTGCGCGATCTCGACCAGAAGTCTCCGACGGACTCGACGCCCGTCTCCGCCATCGGCCTGTAGGTCACTCTTGGCAGGACGTCGTCCCCTTCGTCGGTCGGCGGCCGGCGCGATCGTCGCTCTTCTCGCGACGCTCGTGCTGGCCGCCGATCAGTATGTGAAGCACCTCACGATCGAGAACCTTCCCAAGCACGAGGCCGTGCCCGTGCTGGGAGAGTTCCTCCAGCTGTACTACGTGCGCAACGCCGGCGCCGCCTTCTCGATCGCCTCCAACATGACCTGGATCTTCACGATCGCCATGACCGTCGTCACCGGGATCATCATCTGGAAGACGTTCGAGGTCAGCTCGCGACTCTGGGCCGTCGTGCTCGGGTGCCTGCTCGGCGGGGTGCTCGGCAACCTCACCGACCGTCTGCTGCGCGAACCGGGTTTCGCGGTCGGCCACGTGGTCGACATGATCTCGATGCCCTGGATGCTGCCCGCGATCTTCAACGTCGCCGACATCTTCATCGTGTCGGGCATGATCGCCGTGGCGCTGCTGGTGGTGTTCGGGGTGCGTCTCGACGGCACGCGCGAGCGCGACCACGCCGCGAGTGATGACGACGCCGTGACCGGCCATGAGGACGCCGCCGCGTCCGCGGGAGCCTGATCGTGCAGTCCCGCAGCCTTCCCGTCCCCGACGGGCTCGACGGCCAGCGCGTCGACGCGGCCCTGGCGAAGATGCTCGGCTTCTCGCGCACCTTCGCAGCCGAGGTCGCCGAGGCGGGTGGCGTCACTCTCGACGGCGCCCCGCTCGGAAAGTCGGATCGTCTGCGGGCCGGCGGCTGGCTCGATGTGAGCTGGGCGCCGAAGGAGGAGCCGAGGATCGAGCCGATCCCGGTTCCCGAACTCGGGATCGTGCACGATGACGAGGACATCGTCGTCGTCGACAAGCCCACCGGCGTCGCAGCGCACCCGTCGCTGGGCTGGGAGGGTCCGACGGTCGTCGGCGCCCTCGCGGCGGCCGGGTTCCGTGTCGCCACCAGCGGCGCTCCCGAGCGACAGGGGGTCGTGCATCGGCTCGACGTGGGAACCAGCGGGCTGATGGTCGTCGCCAAGACCGAGCGCGCGTACACGGTGCTCAAGCGCGCTTTCAAGGAGCGAACGGTCGAGAAGATCTACCATGCCGTGGTCCAGGGGCATCCCGACCCGCTCTCCGGAACCATCGACGCGCCGATCGGCCGCCACCCGAATCACAGCTGGAAGTTTGCCGTCGTGCCCGACGGCAAGCCGTCGGTGACGCACTACGAGACTCTCGAGGCGTTCCCCGGCGCGTCGCTGCTCGAGATCCACCTGGAGACCGGGCGCACCCATCAGATCCGCGTGCACATGGCCGCGCACCGGCATCCCTGCGTGGGAGACCCGCTCTACGGAGCCGACCCGACGCTCTCTGCGAGACTGGGGCTGAGCAGGCAGTGGCTGCACGCGCACCGCCTGGCGTTCAGCCACCCCGCCACCGGCGAGTGGGTGCAGTTCGAGTCGCCGTATCCCGCCGACTTCCGACACGCGCTCGAGGCGCTCGACCCGGGGCGCGCCGAGGACTGACCGCGTCGCTCCGAGCCGATGTCGGTGCCATGCGCGAGACTGCGCAGGTGAGCATAGAGGTGAGGCCGGCGACGCGCTTCGACGACGTCGCCACCCTGGTAGGGCCGAAGAACCCGGCGTCGAACGTCTGCTTCTGCCTGAGCTATCGCATCGGGAACAAAGAGAACGTGGCGCTGCGCGGCGAGGCGCGCGCCGACCGCGTGCGCGAGCTCTGCGACCACGATCCGCCGCCGGGCGTGATCGCCTACCTCGACGGCGAGCCCGTCGGCTGGGCGGCTCTGCACCCGCGACGCGACACCAGCTTCGCGCGCAACCGGCTCATCCCGCACATCGATGACGTCGACGTGTGGTCGCTGTGGTGCTTCCGCGTGCGACCCGGTCACCGCAAGCAGGGCGTCATGCATGCGCTGATCGCCGGTGCGGTCGACTATGCGCGTGAGCGCGGGGCGCCGGCCGTTGAGGGCTATCCGGTAGACAACCGCGGAGAGAAGGTCAATCAGACGATGATGTACGTCGGCACGCGATCGCTGTTCGAGAGTGCGGGTTTCGAGAGGGCAGCGGACACAGGCTCGGTGCTCGACGGATTCCCTCGTGTGGTGATGCGGCTCGACCTCAGCGCCTGACGCGACCGCCGCGGAAGGTCGCCGGATCGTCCTCCGCCATCGCAAGGGCGATCTTGCGCACATGCGCGTCGTCGACGTCACCCATCGCCGCGAGGTCGTAGAAGCCGACCTCGGTCAGCTCGCCGTCGGCCGGATGCGGGTCTCCCGACACCCAGGTGCAGCGGAAGACGAGGTCGAGGTAGTCGACCTGATCGCCGTTGGCATAGGTGATCCGGGGGAGCTGCTGCACGAGTGCGAGCCTGTCGACCGAGACGACCACTCCCGCCTCCTCGAGGCACTCGCGTGCCGCGGCGTCTGCCGGCTCCTCGCCAGGCTCGACGATGCCGGAGACGGACTGCCACGCTCCGTTGTCCGCGCGCTTGCCGAGCAGCACCTTCTCGTCGCGGAAGACGATGGCCGTGGTGCCGACGAGGGGAAGCGGTGCGGTGCCGATGTGCTCGCGCAGCACGAGGACGAACTCTGGAGTGGCCATGGCATTCAGCGTATCGATCGCGATGAGAGGATTCCGTGAACCGTTCCCGCGCGCGAAGGCAATACCCGGTGTGAGCACAGACAGCGAGATCATCGAGCGATCGCTCGAGGAGCCGGAGGCCTTCTCCGGGATATTCGAGAGACACGTCCGTCCCGTCGGCGGCTATATCCGGCGACGGGTGGGGGCGGACGCCGTGGACGACGCGCTCAGCGAGACGTTCCTCGTGGCGTTCCGCCGACGTGCCTCGTTCGACCGGAGCGTCGGTTCTGCGCTGCCGTGGCTGCTCGGCATCGCGACGCGGATCGTGAAGCGGCACCGCGCTGATGAGGCCAGGCAGTGGCGGTCGTTCGCCGCCGCGTCCGCCGCTGCGCCTGTCGGCGACGGGGGTCATGGTGGGGTCGATGAGCGGATCGACGCCGATGCGGCGGTGAGGGCGCTCGCGCCCCGCATCGCGGCGCTGTCGGCACGGGATCGCGACACGCTGCTGCTGTACGCGTGGGGCGATCTGACCTACGAGCAGATCGCGATCGCGCTCGGCGTGCCGGTCGGAACCGTCCGTTCGCGGTTGAATCGCGTTCGGCGGAGGCTCGCACCTCCGGGCTCGCACACCGCGGCCCGACTGACCTGGATGGCGAAGGAGGAGAGCGATGTCGCTTATGGAACAGGTGCGTGAGATCGGCGGGGCCGAGGCGCACATCGACGAGAAGGACGTCGCGGCGGCGCGTCGTGCTCTGATGCGCTCGATCGGCGCGGCACAGCCGAAGGCGAAGCGGATCGCCAGGGGACGGTGGATAGGCGTCGGCGGACTGGTGGCGGCGTCGGCGGTGACGGCGATCGTCGTCGGGACCGTGCTCGCACCCCCGGACGCGTCGAGCGCATCGGCCGCGGTGTTCGAGGAGGCGGCCGCGGGGGCGGAGAAGGGTGCGGCGATGCCGCTGGAGCCCGGCAGGTACCTGAAGCTGGAGACCGCCTTCTCGATGCACACCACCTGGGATGCGGACATGCCGGAGGGAGCCCGTTTCAACAACCACGATCCGGAGGATGCCGAGGCGATCCTCGTCGTCCAGGATCGGGGCACGACCTGGGTCCCGGCGAACGCGGACGACGTGTGGGTGCGCGAGCGGATCCCGTACACCGTGGTCGACGCGCAGGGGACGGGGTCGGCAGAGGCCCTCGCGGAGTGGGCCGAGCAGGATCCGGGCAGAGGGCTCGGTGGCGTGAACCGCTACCCGGGCGGTCTCGCGGAGGGCGGCGGGGGTGACGGCGAGACCTTCGAGTACCACCTCGACGATCGTGAGCTCTACGCCGATCTGCCTGACGACGTGCCGGGGGTGATCGACTGGTTCTCCTCTCGATACGAGGGTGAGGGGGATGCGAACGGACTCGGGCACTACTTCGCCGAGACGATCAGCGACGTGTCGGTCTTCAACCTCGCACCCGCATCGGCGCGTGCCTCCATGCTGCGAGCCTTCGCGACGCTCGACGGGGTCGAGGTCGTGTCCACCGACGCCGACAGGTCGACGCTGCGCTACGAGCGGACGAGGACGAACGGCGACACCTCGGCGATCGATTTCGTCCTCGACACGGAGCGGGGGTACGTGCTCGAGGTGACGTCCTGGCCGTACGGCGTCGATCCGGACGGGGAGCCGACAGCACCCCGCTGGAGCAGCCGCACCACGGCGACGATCTCGGTGGTCGATTCCGCCCCGTGATCCTGCGGAGCGTCGCTGAGGCGGCCCCGGCACCGGAACCAGGTGTCGGGGCCGCCTCGTAGACTCGAGGGCATGGCCTCCGACTCTTTCGTGCACCTGCATGTCCACAGCGAGTACTCGATGCTGGACGGCGCGGCGAAGATCGCCGCGATGACGCAGGCGGCGGCCGATTACGGGATGCCGGCGATCGCCGTCACCGACCACGGCAACACCTTCGCGGCGTTCGAGTTCTACAATGCGGCGAAGAACGCGGGCATCAAGCCGATCATCGGCCTCGAGGCGTATATGACGCCGGGCACTCACCGCAGCGACAAGACCCGCGTGGCGTGGGGATCGCCGGATCAGAAGAGTGACGACGTCTCGGGATCGGGCGCTTACACCCACATGACGATGTGGAGCGAGACCACGCAGGGCATGCACAACCTGTTCCGCATCAGCTCGCGCTCGAGCATGGAGGGGTACTACTTCAAGCCGCGTATGGACCGCGAGCTGCTGCAGACCTACGGCAAGGGGCTGATCGCCACCACCGGATGCCCGTCAGGGGAGGTGCAGACCAGGCTCCGGCTCGGACAGTACGACGCCGCGCGTGCCGCGGCCGCCGAGTTCCAGGACATCTTCGGCAAGGAGAACTTCTTCGCCGAGATCATGGACCACGGGCTCTCCATCGAGCGACGTGTGATGACCGACCTGCTCCGGCTGGCCAAAGACCTGAACATCCCGCTGGTGGCCACCAACGACTCGCACTACACGCACCAGCACGAAGCCGATGCGCACGAAGCGCTGCTGTGCGTGCAGTCCGGCTCGACCATGGACGATCCGAACCGCTTCAAGTTCGACGGCGACGGCTACTACATCAAGACAGCGCAGGAGATGCGTCAGCTGTTCCGCGACCACCCGGAGGCGTGCGACAACACGCTGCTGATCGCCGAGCGCTGCCAGGTGGAGTTCGACACCTCCGCCAACTACATGCCGAAGTTCCCCGTGCCCGACGGCGAGACCGAAGACAGCTGGCTGGTCAAGGAGGTCGAGGCAGGGCTTCACTACCGCTACCCGGGCGGCATCCCCGACAAGGTGCGCAAGCAGGCCGAGTACGAGCTCGGCGTCATCCTGCAGATGGGCTTCCCCGGCTACTTCCTCGTGGTCGCCGACTTCATCAACTGGGCCAAGGACAACGGCATCCGGGTGGGGCCCGGCCGTGGTTCCGGCGCGGGATCGATGGTCGCCTACGCGATGAAGATCACCGATCTGGATCCGCTCGAGCACGGCCTCATCTTCGAGCGCTTCCTGAACCCCGATCGCGTGTCGATGCCCGACTTCGACGTCGACTTCGACGACCGTCGACGCGGCGAGGTCATCGAGTACGTCACCGAGAAGTACGGCTCCGAGCGCGTCGCGCAGATCGTCACGTACGGCACGATCAAGTCCAAGCAGGCGCTGAAGGACGCTGGTCGCGTGCTCGGATTCCCGTTCAGCATGGGCGACCGCCTGACGAAGGCCATGCCGCCGGCCGTGATGGGCAAGGACATGCCGCTCAGCGGCATGTACGACAGTGCGCACCCCCGGTACAAGGAGGCCAGCGAGTTCCGCGCGCTGATCGACACCGATCCCGAGGCGAAGACGGTCTTCGAGCGGGCTCTGGGGCTCGAGGGGCTGAAGCGGCAGTGGGGTGTGCACGCCGCGGGCGTGATCATGTCGTCCGAGCCGCTGCTCGACATCATCCCCATCATGAAGCGCGAGCAGGACGGCCAGATCGTCACGCAGTTCGACTACCCGTCGTGCGAGTCGCTCGGCCTGATCAAGATGGACTTCCTCGGGCTGCGCAACCTCACGATCATCTCGGACGCGCTCGACAACATCCGGCTCAACAGGGGAGAGGAGCTCGACCTCGAGCACCTGGGCCTCGACGACCGGGCCGTCTACGATCTGCTCGCACGCGGCGACACACTCGGAGTGTTCCAGCTCGACAGCCCGCCGCTGCGCTCGCTCATGCGGCTGATGAAGCCAGACAACTTCGGCGACATCTCGGCCCTCATCGCGTTGTACCGCCCCGGTCCGATGGGCGCGAACTCGCACACGAACTACGCGCTGCGCAAGAACGGCCTGCAGGAGATCACGCCCATCCATCCCGAGCTCGAAGAGCCCCTGGCCGACATCCTGCAGGAGTCGTACGGCCTGATCATCTATCAGGAGCAGGTCATGGCGATCGCGCAGAAGGTCGCGGGGTTCAGCCTCGGTCAGGCCGACATCCTGCGCCGTGCGATGGGAAAGAAGAAGAAGTCCGAGCTCGACAAGCAGTACGAGGGCTTCTCCGGCGGCATGAAGGAGCGCGGCTACGGCGAGGGCGCGGTGAAGGCGCTGTGGGACATCCTGCTGCCCTTCTCGGACTACGCGTTCAACAAAGCCCACTCCGCCGCCTACGGTCTGGTCTCCTACTGGACCGCGTACCTCAAGGCGCACTATCCGGCCGAGTACATGGCGGCCCTTCTCACGAGTGTCGGCGACTCCAAAGACAAGATGGCTCTGTACCTCAACGAGTGCCGGCGCATGGGCATCCGGGTGCTTCCGCCCGACGTCTCGGAGTCGATCAACTTCTTCGCCGCCGTCGGCGAGGACATCCGCTTCGGGCTCGGTGCCGTGCGCAACGTGGGCAGCAACGTCGTCGACGGGATCGTCGCCTCCCGTAAGGACGGGGCCTTCACCTCGTTCCATGACTTCCTCGGCAAGGTGCCTCTGCACGTCGCGAACAAGCGAACCGTCGAATCCCTGATCAAGGCGGGTGCCTTCGACTCGATGGGCGACACGCGTCGCGCCCTGATGGAGATCCACGAGGACGCTGTCGAGGCCGCCGTCGACCGCAAGCGGAACGAGGCGCAGGGCGCGATCGGCTTCGACTTCGACAGCCTGTACGACGACATGGAGGAGGCCCCGCCGGCGAAGGTCCCCGATCGCCCGGAGTGGATCAAGAAGGACAAGCTGGCGTTCGAGCGCGAGATGCTCGGCCTCTACGTGTCCGATCACCCTCTCGCGGGACTGGAAGTGCCGCTGGCCAAGCACGCCTCGATCTCGATCAGCGACCTGCTGACCTCGGAAGACCTTCAGGACGGCGATCAGGTCACCGTCGCCGGACTGGTGACGAGCGTGCAGCACCGTGTGGCGAAGGCCAGCGGCAATCCGTACGGCATGATCACCGTCGAGGACTTCAACGGCGAGGTGACGGTCATGTTCATGGGCAAGACCTACACCGAGTTCCAGCACACGCTGCAGCAGGATGCCATCCTCGCCGTCCGCGGGCGCGTGTCCCGCCGGGACGACGGTCTCAATCTGCACGCGCAGTCGGCCTTCGCCCCCGACGTCGGATCGTTCGACGCGGCCGGACCGCTCTCGCTCCTGGTCGCCGAGCAGCGTGCGACCGAGCGCGTCATGAACGACCTTGCAGACGTGCTGCGGCGCCACGCCGGAGAGACCGAGGTGCTGCTGCGCGTCCATCGCGGCGGCTCGGCCAAGGTGTTCGAGGTGCCCATGCCCGTCACGGTGTCGGCAGACCTGTTCGGCGACCTGAAATCGCTGCTCGGGCCCTCCTGCCTGGGGTGAGCGACAGACGACGACACGACTGACCGAACTCCAGGGTCGGGTGGGTAGGATCGTGACTCGCGTGGCGACCCACCCGTGAAGGAAAGGACCGATCGATGAGCTTCGACAGGCCCGGCACCGACCCCGACGAAACGTCCGGGGAGGGCAGGCGCTCCAGCGAAGAGGCACGACTCGACTGGCTGGACGACAAGGACGGCGCTCCCGACGATGCAGCCGCGGCTTCGCCTGCCGACGACGTCGCCCTGACCGACGAGCCTCAGGCCCGCGCAGACGCCCTCGAAGACGAAGACGCTCCGGCCGACGAGCCGGACGCCGATGACGATCTCGACGACACGGGGGTGCTCTATGAGGACCAGGTCGAGCCCGAGTACGGCATCCTCGGCTTCACCCTGCGCGAGCTGATCGTCGTCGGCGCATGGCTGGTCGGCTTCGTCGTGTCCTTCTTCCCGATCGGTCCGATCGGCGACACCATCTGGACGACCGGGATCCACTGGATCCTGATGATGGGCGTGCCGACCGCGGCGGTCTTCCTCGTCGTGCTGCGCCGGCTCTCGCCGGACGGCATCCGGCGGGTGGGATCGCTGGGGATCGACCAGTTCGCATCCGTCGCGGCATCCGTCGCCGCCGTCTCCTGGGCGCAGGTGCTGTGGCAGCAGGTCGCAGCCACAGCGGCGACCGGCGCCGTGCTGATCGGATGGGTCGCCATCGTCGGTCAGCTCGCCATGCTCGTGCTCGTCGCGGCGACGGTGTTCGCGCCGCTCCTGCCGCGGCTGCGCGAGGACTTCCACGGCAGGCTCGAGACGCTTGCCCACCGGAACGCCAACCCGGTCCGCCCTGTGATCTCCCGGCCGCGGCCCGAGCGCGAGCTCGTCCCTCCGCAGGCCGGCACTGTCGTCGACCACCGCACCGTGACCGACGACGACGACATCGCGCACGAGCGGACTGCGGCGACGGCCGCCGAGCCTCGCGTCGAGACCGCGCTGACGGTGGTCATCCCGGATGGACCTCAGGCATCCGACGCCCTGAACCAGACATCCGTGTCGCACATCGTGCCGCAGCCGGTACCGGTCGCAGAGCCCGCTGTGAGCGCGCCGGAGCCGAGTCTCCAGGACCAGGCCGCCCCGCAACGCGCCTCGGTCGGCTCTGCCGCGCCCGAGGACGAGGACGCGGACGACATCGAGGTGCTCTACAACACCGCTGCCGTCGAGGCGCTGCAGGACATCTTCGCCGTCGACGAGACGACGAATCCACGACGTCCCGTCGAGCACAACACGGCCCCTGATGGCGTCGCCGGCTCCGACATCCGCCCCGACCAGCTGGAAGACGCGGTCGAGGTCGGCACGGCTGCGGACGTCGCGGTCGGATCAGAGGAGCGCGTCGTGGAGCCAGAGGCCGACACCACAGCGTTCGACCTCGACGCAGAGCCGATGCTGCGCCGCAGCCGCGGCGAGCACGGGAACGGATCCGCTCCCGCCGCCCCCGGCCAGCCGGAGCCGTTCTGGATCCTCGCCCCGACCGAGCGCGACGTGCTCGACGAGCACGGTCAGCCGCTGTTCCGCATCGGGCCGACCGCGTGGGCGCTCGCGATCGAGGATCGAGGCGGGGCTTTCGTGGTGCGACATGAGGACGGCCGCATCGGCTACCTCCACGACATCTCCGACATCACGAAAGGCTGAGCGCGTGCGCACGATCGATCTCCGAGGGCAGTCGCTCTCTCCCTCCGACATGCTCGCCGCGGTGCCGCGGGCCACTCAGGCGCGTGCCGAGGCGCTGGAGGCCGCGGCAGCCATCGTCGAGGCCGTCCGCACCACGGGTGAGTCGGCGCTGCGCGATCAGGCCGAGCGCTTCGATCGTGTGAGCGGTCACGTCATCCGCGTTCCCGCCGAGCACGTGGCCGAAGCCGCGGCGTCGGTCGATCCCGCTGTGCGCGCTGCGCTCGAGGCGGCGATCGATCGGGTGCGTCGAGGCTCCGCCGCCCAGGTGCCCGCGGCGCAGAGCACCGACATCGGGCCGGGCGCCAGGATCACCCAGCGCTGGCAGCCCGTCACCCGCGCGGGCGTGTACATCCCTGGCGGCAAGGCGCCACTGGCATCCAGCGTCGTGATGAACGTCGTCCCCGCGCAGGTCGCCGGTGTCACCTCGATCGCCCTGGCCTCGCCGCCCCAGGCGGCGCACGGCGGGCGCGTGCACCCCACGATCCTCGCGGCCGCCGACCTGCTCGGCATCGACGAGATCTACGCGATCGGCGGTGCGGGTGCGATCGGCGCTCTCGCGCACGGCGTCGCGGACCTCGGCCTGGATCCGGTCGACGTCGTCTCCGGACCCGGCAACAACTACGTCGCGTCTGCCAAGCGCGTCGTGGCCGGAGTCGTCGGCACGGATTCCGAGGCGGGCGCGACCGAGATCCTGATCGTCGCCGACGCGGATGCCGATGCGACCCTCATCGCCGTCGACCTCATCAGCCAGGCCGAGCACGACGAGCAGGCATCCGCCGTGCTGGTCACCGACTCCGCCGAGCTCGCCGAGCGGGTCGCATCGAAGGTCGCCGAACTCGCGGCCACCACCGCCCACGCCGTGCGCGTCGCCGAGGCGCTCGCCGGTCCGCAGTCGGCCATCGTGCTCGTCGACGACCGTGCGATGGCGGAGGCGTTCAGCAACGCGTACGCCCCTGAGCACCTCGAACTGCACCTCGCGGATGCCGCCGAGGCCGCCGAACGGTTCACGAGCGCGGGCGCGGTGTTCGTCGGCGATCAGACGCCCGTCAGCCTCGGCGACTACATGGCGGGTAGCAATCACGTGCTGCCCACCGGGGGACAGGCACGGTACGCCGCCGGTCTCGGCGCGTACACGTTCCTGCGCCCGCAGCAGGTCATCGAGTACGACCACGCCGCTCTGGCCGAGGTGCGCGCGGGGGTCGTCGCCCTTGCGACCGCCGAGGTGCTGCCCGCGCACGGCGAGGCCGTCGAGGCGCGCTTCACGGACGCTCCCAGGTGAGCTGAAGGCGAGCGAGTAGGCTGACGGATCATGCACTGCCCCTTCTGCCGGCATCCGGATTCTCGCGTCATCGACTCGCGCACCAGCGACGACGGTCTGTCGATCCGTCGCAGACGGCAGTGCCCGGAATGCGGCGGACGCTTCTCGACGACCGAGACGGCGAGCCTCATGGTCATCAAGCGATCGGGCGTGATGGAGTCGTTCAGTCGCGACAAGGTCATCTCCGGTGTGCGGAAGGCCTGTCAGGGCCGCCCCGTGACCGAGGCCAACCTGGCTCTGCTCGCCCAGAAGGTCGAAGAGGCCGTGCGCCAGACCGGCGTCTCCCAGCTCGACACGAATGAGATCGGGCTCGCGATCCTCGGTCCGCTGCGCGAGCTCGACGAGGTCGCGTACCTGCGCTTCGCCAGCGTCTACCAGGAGTTCGACTCGCTGGAGGACTTCGAACGAGCGATAGGCGACCTGCGCGCCGATCACGCCACGGCGGGGAACGATTCCGACGACCGGTAACCTTGGGCAGTGATGTACTCACTGCTCTTCCGACACGTCCTCGCGCGCTTCGATCCCGAGTTCGCGCATCACGCCGCCATGGCGGTCATCCGCGTGCTCGGCGTGCCGCCCTTCTCGTGGGCGGCGCGGGCGCTGACCTCGCCGCGCCGCGGTCAGGAGGTGCGCGCCCTCGGCCTGGTCTTCCCCTCGGCGTTCGGCGTCGCGGCCGGCTTCGACAAGAACGGGGTCGGCGTTCGCGGCCTCGATGCGCTCGGCTTCGGACACATCGAGATCGGGACGGTGACGGCCATCCCGCAGGACGGCAACCCCAAGCCGCGCCTGTTCCGCCTCATCGCCGACAGGGCGGTGATCAACCGGATGGGCTTCAACAACGACGGCGCGGACGCGGCCGCGCAGCGTCTCGCCGCGCTGCGACGCCGTGCGCCGCGCGCCGTCATAGGCGTGAACATCGGCAAGAGCCGCGTCGTCGCCGTCGAGGACGCCATCGGCGACTACGTCACCTCCGCCACCAGACTCGCTCCGCTCGCCGACTACCTCGCCGTGAACGTCTCGTCACCGAACACTCCGGGTCTCCGCGGCCTGCAGGCGGTCGAGACGCTCGCGCCGCTGCTGCGCGCCGTCAAGCAGGCGGCGGGCGACACGCCGCTGCTCGTGAAGATCGCGCCGGACCTGCCGGACGATCAGATCGACGCGATCGCGCGCATGGCCGTCGCCGAAGGGCTGGCCGGGATCATCGCGCACAACACGACCATCTCGCGCGACGGGCTCGCCACCGACCCTGCCGTGGTCGAGGCCGCCGGTGCCGGGGGCCTGTCAGGCGCGCCGCTGAAGGAGCGCTCGCTCGAGGTCCTCGCGGTCGTGAAGCAGGCCGTGCCCGACGACTTCTGCGTCATCGCCGTCGGGGGAGTCGAGTCGGCTGACGACGTGCAGCGACGGCTGGATGCCGGTGCGACGCTCGTACAGGGCTACACGGCGTTCCTGTATCGGGGCCCGCTGTGGGCGAGGCAGATCAACAGAGGCCTGCGCCGCTGAGCGGCACAGGTCTCGTGGATCGTCCGCGGCGTCAGGCGGGGTACTGCCCGCGCTTGACCTGCGGCTTCGGAAGACGCATGAAGCGCATCTGCAGCGACCGCATCGCGGCATACCAGCCGAGGCCGCGCTCGCGGCGCTCGAGTCCGAACTTCGCCGCGACCTTCTTCTTCACGCGGATGCTCAGCAGCACCATGTCGGCGACTGCGAGGAGCATGTAGCCCCACAGGCCGACCATGGCCCACAGCTGCACCTCGCGCACGTCGATGAGGCTGAGCACGATGACCAGCAGCATCGCCGCCATCAGCCATTCCGAGATGTGCCAGCCGGCGTCCACGTAGTCGCGCACCCAGCGACGCTGGGGGCCGCGGTCGCGCGCAGGCAGGTACTTGTCCTCGCCGTTCTCCATGCCGATGCGCGCCCGATTGCGGCGCGCCTGCAGATCCGCCTTCGCCGCGGCGCGAGCCTCCTTGGTGTTCGCGACCAGCGGGCGGCGGTTGGCCGCCTCGCGCTCGGCGCGCGTAGGAGTGGCGCGTCCCTTGCCCACGGCGGGCGTCTCGGGGGCGTCGTCGGCTGCAGGAGTGGGGTTGGGCACGTTCGACCTCAGTTCGGAATCGGGTTCACCTTAAGATTACTCGCATGACATCCCCTGCATCTCCCGTCTCGTCCTCTGCGGAGACCGCGCTCCTCGAGGCGGTCTCGCTCGGCATCCCGTCCGCCCTGGCCGATCTCGGCGCCCTCGTGCGCATTCCGGGCATCGCGTGGCCCGCGTTCGATCAGACCCAGCTGCAGCGCTCCGCCGAGGCGGTCGCCGAGCTGGCGCGGGGCACGGGCGTGTTCGACGAGGTGCGCGTTCTGCGGGCCCATGTCGACGACACCGATGAGCTCGGCCAGCCTGCGGTGCTCGCGACCCGTGCGGCCCGCAACGGGCGACCGACGATCCTCCTCTACGCGCACCACGACGTGCAGCCTCCGGGGTCCGACGAGCTCTGGGAGACGCCCCCGTTCGAGCCGACGGTGCGCGACGGACGGCTCTACGGTCGTGGCGCCGCCGATGACAAGGCCGGGATCATGGCGCACATCGCGGCGCTTCGGGCGGTCGCCGAGGTGCTGGGCGACGACCTGGATCTCGGGGTCTCGCTGTTCATCGAGGGGGAGGAGGAGTACGGCTCCCGGTCCTTCGCCCGCTTCCTGCGCGACAACGCCGACGCGCTGCGCGCCGATGCGATCGTCGTCGCCGACTCGGGCAACCTCGACTCGAGCACGCCAGGCCTCACCGTCTCGCTGCGCGGCAACGCGCGCTTCACGCTCACCGTCCGCACCCTGGAGCACGCCTCGCACTCCGGGATGTTCGGCGGAGCGGTCCCGGATGCCATGATGGCGGCCGTCACGCTGCTCGCGACGATGTGGGATGCCGACGGCGCAGTCGCCGTCGAGGGCATGACCACGCGCGAGGCCGAGACGCCCGAGTACACCGAGGAGACGCTGCGCTCCGAGGCGGGGCTGCTCGGGGGTGTGACCCCGATCGGCCGTGACGACATCTACGGGCGGATCTGGAACAAGCCGTCGATCACCATCACGGGCATGGATGTCACCAGCGTCGCCGCGGCGTCCAACACGCTCCTTCCCGAGGTCAGCGTGGTCATCAGCGCGCGAGTGGCACCGGGGCAGGACGCGGCGGATGCCTACGCGGCGCTGGAGCGCCATCTCAGGGCCCATGCGCCCTTCGGCGCAGAGCTGACGTTCTCGGACATCGACCTGGGTGACGGCTTCCTGGTCGACACCTCAGGATGGGCGGTCGAGCTCACCCGCGAGGCCATGGGAGACGGCTACGGCGTGGACGCCGTCGACCTCGGGGTGGGCGGGTCGATCCCGTTCGTCGCCGACCTCGTGCGCGAGTTCCCGGGTGCGCAGATCCTGGTGACGGGCGTCGAGGACCCGCACTCGAGGGCCCACAGCCCGAACGAGTCGCTGCACCTCGACACGTTCCGCAACGCCGTGCGCACCGAGGCGCTGCTGCTGGCGAGGATGAACGAGCGGACCTCCTCCTGAGCCTTCCCGCCGATGTCGGCAGGGCCCGATGAGCGGCCCGGCCGACATCGGCGGCGGTAGAATCGAGCACGAGCAGCGAGACCGCGCTGCCCGTTGCAAGGAGTTGAGATGAGCGACACCACCCTGACCTCAGAGCCCACCGCCGCCCCCGCCCACGGCGTCTCGCTGACCGAGGCCGCCGCACTGAAGGTGAAGAGCCTGCTCGAGCAGGAGGGCCGTGACGACCTGCGTCTGCGCGTCGCCGTGCAGCCGGGGGGATGCTCGGGTCTGATCTACCAGCTGTACTTCGACGAGCGCTACCTCGAGGGCGACGAGACGGTCGACTTCGACGGCGTCGAGGTCATCATCGACAACATGAGCGTCCCGTACCTCGACGGCGCCTCGATCGACTTCAAGGACACCATCTCGGAGCAGGGGTTCACCATCGACAACCCCAACGCAGCCGGCAGCTGCGCGTGCGGCGACAGCTTCCACTGAGGCGCGCCAACCTGCGTGGTTGGCATGAATCGCGTGTGAGGTTGCCCTAGACTTGAGTTCGCTCCTGTCCGAGATCTGAAAGGTGCATCGTGCCCTCGAAACGCCGCCTTCGTTGGGCCGCGCTCCCGCTGGGAGCAGCGGCAGCTGTGGCCCTGGCGGGATGTACTCCCACCGAACTCCATGGATTCCTTCCGGGCTTCGTCGAAGACGGCACCCCCACGACCAACCAGACCGAGACGGTCGCCGGTCTGTGGGTCACGTCGTGGGTCGTCCTGCTTGCGGTCGGCGTGATCACCTGGGCCCTGATGGCCTGGGCCCTCGTCATGTACCGCCGTCGCAGCGGACAGACGGGCCTGCCCGTCCAGCTGCGCTACAACATGCCGATCGAGATCCTCTACACGGTGATCCCGCTGATCCTCGTGCTCGGCATGTTCTTCTTCACCGCACGCGACCAGGCCGACATCGAGACGCAGTGGGAAGAGCCGGATGTGCACATCACGGCCATCGCCAAGCAGTGGGCCTGGGACTTCCAGTACGACGGCGAAGATGACGATAACGCCGACGCCGTCTGGACCATGGGCGTTCAGGCCGACCCCGACGAGGCCGGCGACATCGACCGCGAGAAGTTGCCGACGCTGGTGCTCCCGGTCGACAAGAAGGTCACGATCGACCTGCAGTCGCGCGACGTCATCCACTCCTTCTGGATCATCGACTTCCTCTACAAGAAGGACATGTACATCGGCAAGGACAACTCCTGGTCCTTCATCCCCTCTCGCGTGGGCGAGTACGACGGCAAGTGCGCCGAGCTCTGCGGCGAGTACCACTCGATGATGCTCTTCAACGTGAAGGTCGTCGAGCAGGACGAGTACGACGCGTACCTCGAGACCCTGCGCGAGCAGGGCAACACGGGCGACATCTCCGACGCCTACGACCGACTCAGCAATCTCCCCGGCACCGGCGCGAGCACGGGCGCCGAGGAAGAGGAGTAAGCCATGACCACCACAGCTGAACCCACCACGGTGCCGGGCACGCGCTCGACCACCCTGCCCCCGCGTCAGGCGGCCCTGCTCACCTCCTCCCGTGTGGAGCAGAAGGGCAACATCGTGGTCAAGTGGATCACCTCCACCGACCACAAGACGATCGGCTACATGTACCTGATCGCCTCGGTGCTGTTCTTCCTCCTCGGTGGAGTCATGGCGCTGATCATCCGTGCCGAGCTCTTCGCGCCGGGCATGCAGATCGTGCCCACCAAGGAGCAGTACAACCAGCTCTTCACGATGCACGGCACGATCATGCTGCTGATGTTCGCGACGCCGCTGTTCGCCGGGTTCGCCAACGCGATCCTGCCGCTGCAGCTGGGCGCCCCCGACGTCGCCTTCCCTCGTCTGAACGCGTTCGCCTTCTGGCTGTTCACGTTCGGCTCGGTGATGGCCGTCGCCGGCTTCCTCACTCCGCAGGGCGCCGCGTCGTTCGGCTGGTTCGCGTACCAGCCGCTCGCCAACTCGTCGTTCTCGCCCGGTGTCGGCGGAAACCTCTGGATGCTCGGCCTCGGCCTCTCCGGCTTCGGAACGATCCTCGGTGCGGTGAACTTCATCACCACGATCATCACGATGCGCGCTCCTGGCATGACCATGTGGCGCATGCCGATCTTCTCGTGGAACACGCTGATCACGAGCCTGCTGATCCTGATGGCGTTCCCCGTGCTCGCCGCCGCGATCCTGGCCGCCGCGGCCGACCGCGTGCTCGGGTCGCACGTGTACGACGTCGCGAACGGCGGCGTGCTGCTGTGGCAGCACCTGTTCTGGTTCTTCGGCCACCCCGAGGTGTACATCATCGCGCTGCCGTTCTTCGGCATCGTCTCCGAGATCTTCCCGGTCTTCAGCCGCAAGCCGATCTTCGGATACAAGACGCTGGTCTACGCGACCATCGCGATCGCCTCGCTCTCGGTCGCCGTGTGGGCCCACCACATGTACGTCACCGGCGGTGTGCTGCTGCCCTTCTTCGCCCTGATGACGATGCTCATCGCCGTTCCGACGGGTGTGAAGATCTTCAACTGGATCGGCACCATGTGGCGCGGCTCGATCACCTTCGAGACCCCGATGGTCTTCGCCCTCGGCTTCCTCGTGTCGTTCGTGTTCGGCGGTCTGACCGGTGTCATCCTCGCGGCCCCGCCGCTGGACTTCCACCTCAGCGACTCGTACTTCGTCGTCGCCCACTTCCACTACGTGGTCTTCGGAACCGTCGTGTTCGCGATGTTCGCGGGCTTCTACTTCTGGTGGCCGAAGTGGACGGGGCGCATGCTCAACGAGCGCCTCGGCTACATCCACTTCTGGATGCTGTTCATCGGCTTCCACATGACCTTCCTCGTGCAGCACTGGCTGGGCGTCGACGGCATGCCGCGTCGCTACGCCGACTACTCGTCGTACGACAACTGGGAGTGGGGCAACCAGGTCTCGACGATCGGCGCCATCATCCTCGGCGCATCGATGCTGCCGTTCTTCCTCAACGTGTGGATCACGGCGCGCAAGGCGCCCAAGGTCACCGTCGACGACCCATGGGGTTACGGCGCGTCCCTCGAGTGGGCCACCTCGTGCCCGCCCCCGCGTCACAACTTCACGTCGATCCCGCGCATCCGCAGTGAGCGCCCGGCATTCGACCTGAACCACCCTGAGGCTGCAGAGCACCCAGTCGGCGTCGCAGCGGGAGAGGTCAAGTAAGTCATGCGCAGCAATGTCATCCTGTGGTGGTTCCTCATGGCGTTCTTCGTGGCCTGTGCCGCGATCTACACCATCTGGAACCTCGTCGACCCCTTCCACGGCTACGTGGAGTGGGTCGGCACCGTGGCACTTCTGTTCGTCGCCTTCATGAGCGCCATGATCGCGGTGTATCTGCACCGCACGTACCAGGCCCAGGGCGGCGAGCTGCCCGAGGACGTCCTGACGGCCGACATCGACGACGGCGACCCCGAGCTCGGCGAGTTCTCGCCGTGGTCGTGGTGGCCGATCGTCCTCGCCGGTTCCGCCGCGGTGTTCCTGCTCGGCCTCGCGGTCGGTCACTTCCTCCTGCCGATCGGTCTCGCGATCTTCCTCGTCGCGATCGTCGGCTGGGTGTACGAGTACTACCGCGGACACTTCGCGCGCTGACGCGCTGACACGACGAAGGAGCCCCTGGATGCATCCAGGGGCCCCTTCGTCGTCTCTGGGGCCTCAGAGGCGCGTGCGCACACGCGGTACGCCGGTGAGGGCATCGACGGGACGACGGTGCACGCCGTCGTGATCCTCGATGGGATATCCCTCGCGCACCCAGTACTCGAACCCGCCGATCATCTCCCGCACCGCGTACCCGAGCTTCGCGAACTCGAGTGCGCCCTTCGCACCCGCATTGCAGCCAGGGCTCCAGCAGTACACGACGACGGATGAGTCCGCGGGGATCTCGTCGGCGGCGCGCTCCTCGATCTCGCTGTAGTGCATGTGGATCGCGCCTGGCACCCGGCCCTGAGCCCACGCCTCGTCCGAGCGCACGTCGACGATCACCAGCTGCATCCCGGCCTTGCGTGCGGCGTGCACATCGCTGGGATCCGTCTCGTACTGCAGCTTGGCGGCGAAGAAGTCCTGTCGGTCGATCATGGTCGAAGCCTACTCCGCGGCCCGCGAGCGCCGAGAGACCATGACAGTCAGGCGCCGACCCGCGCGGTCATCTGCAGACGCCTCCCGTGGCGAGGGAGCCCAAGCGCCCGTTCGACGTCGACGAGACGCGTCAGGAACGGAGTGTCGGGACGCGTCTCGACGAAGCCGCACGTCTCGTAGAAGGGAGCATTCCACGGCACGTCCGCGTAGGTGCGCAGTGTGACCGTGCGATGCCCGCGCCGGGCCGCCTCTGCGAGGATCGCTTCCACCAGCATCCGCCCCGCCCCACGCCGTCCGAAGCGGGGGAGAACCGAAACCTGCTCGAGGTGAGCGTGCCCCTCGAGCTCCAGCAGGTGAGCGAACCCGATCACCTCGCCCGGTTGCAGTTCCGACACCAGCACAACGCCAGGAAGAGCGAGACGTTCCGTGGCGCCGTCGGGAGCCGGCCAGTCCTCGGCATCGAGCAGGTCGATGAGCAGCCGGTCTGCGGCAGCTTCGATCTCCTCGAGCCGAGCGGCGTCCTCGAGTGCGGCAGGGCGTACGACGAACGGCATGGGTCCCAGCCTATCGAGGGCTCGGAGACGACTGAGGGCCCGTCCGAATGGACGGGCCCTCAGTCGTTGGGGGAGTGCGGCCTACTCGCCGTCCTCCGTCTTGCCCTTGCGCGGCTTCTTGGCCGGTTCCTTGGCGATGACCGAACTGGGAGTGTTCGGGGTCTCACCGACGTGCAGGTCGGCCGGAGCGATCTGGTCGTCCGAGGTGACGCCCGCACGCTCGTGGGCACCGGCGATCTCGGCCGCCTCGATCTCCTCATCGTGCGCCAGCGTGTGGTGCTGGTGCGCATCGGCGGCGGCGATCTCGGCCTGCGTGAGCGGCTGCAGGCGGTCCTCGAAGAACCAGCGCGAGATCGAGCTGCGCAGGTTCTCGTGCCACGGGATGCGACCCTTCGCGTTCGGACGCACGACGAGCGGCTCATAGGTGGAGTAGTCGATGAGCTTCCAGCGGTCGTACACGTCGACCGGCTGGTGCACCTCGATGAACTCGCCACCGGGGAGGCGGACGATGCGACCCGACTCGTAGCCGTGCAGCACGATCTCGCGGTCCTTCTTCTGCAGCGCGATGCAGATGCGCTTCGTGACGAAGTATCCGAGCACGGGGCCGACGATCAGCAGCGCCTGGAGTGCGTGGATCACACCCTCCATGGTCAGCATGAAGTGCGTTGCCATGAGGTCGGACGAGGCAGCTGCCCAGAGGACCGCGTAGAAGATCATGCCTGCGACGCCGATGGCGGTGCGGGTCGGGGCGTTGCGGGGACGGTCGGCGATGTGGTGCTCGCGCTTGTCACCGGTGACCCAGGCCTCGATGAACGGGTACAGAGCGACCACGACGATGAACAGTCCGAGCACCAGCACCGGGATCACGATGCCGAGCGACAGCGTGAAGTTGCCGAGCGGAACGTCGAGGTTCGGCGGAGCCAGACGCAGGGCGCCGTCTGCGAAGCCGATGTACCAGTCAGGCTGCGTGCCGGCCGAGATGGGGGACGGGTCGTAGGGGCCGTAGTCCCAGAACGGAAGGATCTGGAAGAACGACGCGATCAGCACGATCACACCGAAGACGATGAAGAAGAAGCCGCCCATCTTCGACATGTAGACCGGCATCATCGGGTAGCCGACGACGTTGTCGTTCGTGCGGCCGGGGCCGGCGAACTGGGTGTGCTTGTTGATCACCATCAGCATGAGGTGGAGGACGATGAACGCGATGACCAGCAGCGGCAGCAGCAGGATGTGCATCGTGTAGAGGCGTCCGACGATGTCGTCGCCAGGGAACTCCCCGCCGAAGATCAGGAACGAGGTCCAGGTGCCGATCAGCGGCAGGCCCTTGATCATGCCGTCGATGATGCGGAGGCCGTTACCCGAGAGCAGGTCGTCGGGAAGCGAGTAGCCGGTGAATCCCTCGGCGAGAGCGAGGATGAAGAGCACGAAGCCGATCACCCAGTTGAGCTCGCGAGGCTTGCGGAACGCGCCGGTGAAGAAGACGCGCAGCATGTGGATTCCGATGCCCGCGATGAACACGAGCGCGGCCCAGTGGTGGATCTGGCGGACCAGGAGTCCACCGCGGATGTCCCATGAGATGCGAAGGGCCGACTCGAAGGCGGCGGTCATCTCGACACCGCGCAGCGGCGCGTATGCGCCCGTGTAGTGCGTGGGAGCCATCGACGCCTGGAAGAAGAACGTCAGGAACGTTCCCGACAGGAACACGGCCACGAACGCCCAGAGAGCGATCTCACCCAGCATGAACGACCAGTGGTCGGGGAAGATCTTGCGACCGAGCTCCTTGACGAAGCCCGACAGGCTGGTGCGCTCGTCGATGTAGTTCGCCGTCGCGCCGATGAAGCGTCCGCCCAGGGGCTTCTGCTTGGTTTCCTCTTTAAGAGTTGCGGTGCTCAATGACGCTCCCAGAAGCTCGGGCCGACGGGTTCGGTGAAGTCGCGCTGCGCGATGAGGTAGCCCTCATCGTCGACGGCGATGGGCAGCTGCGGCAGCGGGCGGGCGGCCGGGCCGAAGATGACCTTGGCGTGGTCCGTGACGTCGAACTGCGACTGGTGGCACGGGCACAGCAGGTGGTGGGTCTGCTGCTCGTACAGGGCCACGGGGCAGCCGACGTGGGTGCAGACCTTGGAGTACGCGACGATTCCGTCGTACGACCAGTCCTTGCGGTCCTCCGCCTCGATGAGCTGCTCGGGGCGAAGGCGCATGAGCAGAACGATGGCCTTGGCCTTCTCCTCCATGTAGCCGTCGTGGTGACCCAGCTCGGCGAGCGGCTCGGGGATCACGTGGAAGGCGGAGCCGAGCGTGACGTCTGCGGCGCGGATGGGGGTTCCCTCCGGGTCGCGCGCCAGACGCATGCCCTTCTCCCACATGGTGTGCTTGAGCAGCGCGACCGGGTCGCCGGCGATGGGGTTGCCGTGCGAGTTGTTGTGCGGCGCGAGACCGCGGAACAGAGTGACTCCGGGGAGGATGGAGGCGGCGACGGCGGCGATCAGCGAGTTGCGGATCACGGTGCGACGGCCGAAGCCCGAGTCGTCGTTCGCCTCCGAGAACGCCTGCACCGCTGCGGCACGGGTCGTGTCCTTGCCGCGGGTGGGGTGGCGGTGCTCGATGTACTCCTTGTCGGACATCAGCGCCTTCGACCAGTGGATCGCGCCGATGCCGAGCGCCAGCAGCGCGAAGGCGATGCCGATGCCGATGTACATGTTGTTGTGGCGGATGTCGATCGCGAGGCCGCTCTCGATCGGGAACAGCATGTACGCGGCGACCGCCCAGATGCTGCCGGCGAGCGACAGGTAGAACAGGGTGTAGACCGTGCGGACCGCCGCCTTCTCGGCGCGCGGGTCCTTGTCGGTCATCCGCTCACGGTGTGGCGGCAGTCCCGGGTTCTCCGCAGGATCGCTGACTGCGACGCCCAGCCCCCGCGAGGGCTGGTAGGCCCTGTCAAGAGCCTGCGTGTCGTCGTCGTGTGCCATGGTGCTCCTCGTACGTAACTCTTCGATGAAAGTGCGTCAGTTGGACTTCGCCGTGATCCACACGGTGAGGGCGACGAGCGCGCCGATTCCGAAGATCCAGATGAACAGGCCCTCCGACACCGGACCGAGCGACCCGAGCGTGAAGCCGCCGATCTGCACGGCCTCCTGCTGGTAGACGAGGGCGGCGATGATGTCGCGCTTGTCTTCGGTGCTCAGGTTCATGTCGCCGAAGACCGGCATGTTCTGCGGGCCGGTGACCATCGCGGCGTAGATGTGCAGCGGGCTGGTCGAGGTCAGCGCGGGGGCGTACTTGCCCTCGGTGAGCGCACCACCGGCCGCGGCGACGTTGTGGCACATCGCGCAGTTGATGCGGAACAGCTCCGCACCGTGGGCGATGTCGACCTCGTCGTTCGCGTTGTCGGGGTTCTCCTCACCGGCGGTCACCCAGTCCTGCGGGTAGTTCGGGCCCGGAGCGACGCTCTGCACGTACGCGGCCATGGCGCGGATCTGCGCATCGGTGAACTGCGGCTGCTTCTGCGGCGCCTGCGGTCCCTGCATCTGCAGCGGCATGCGGCCGGTGGCGAGCTGGAACTCGACGGAGAGCTCGCCGACGCCGACGAGGCTCGGGCCCTCGCTCGTGCCCTGCATGTCGAGTCCGTGGCAGGTGGCGCAGTTCGCGGTGAACAGCTTCTCGCCGTCCTCCACCGTCAGCTCTGCCGTCGCGCTCGTCTGAGCGTCGGTCGTGGATGCCATCGCAGCCGACGCGCCGGCGTAGGCGCCTCCGGTGAGCAGCAGGCCGGCGCCGATCAGGGCGGCAGCGGCGAGGGGACTGCGGCGACCGCGCGAGCGGTGCTTCTTCTCTCGTGCCATTTCGGGAAATCGCTCCGCTCTTATTTCAGGAAGTAGATGACGGCGAACAGGGCGACCCAGACGACGTCGACGAAGTGCCAGTAGTACGACACGACGATCGAGGAGGTCGCCTCCTTGTGGCCGAAGTTCTTGACGGCGTAAGCGCGGCCGATGACCAGCACGAAGGCGATCAGACCACCCGTGACGTGCAGCGCGTGGAAGCCGGTGGTCAGGTAGAACGCCGAGGCGTACGAGTCCGCCTGGATGGGCATGCCCTCCGCGACGAGCTGGGCGTACTCCCAGACCTGGCCGCTGACGAAGATCGCGCCGAGGATGAAGGTGAGCCAGAACCACTCGACCATGCCCCAGCCGAACAGGCGACGACGGCCGAAGGCGTTCACCTGGCCCTTGTCGATGCGGTAGGGCTGCAGGTCCTCAGCGGCGAAGACGCCCATCTGACAGGTGAAGGACGACGCGACCAGGATCGCCGTGTTCACCGCTGCGAACACGACGTTCAGCAGCTCGGTGCGATCGGCCCAGAGCTCGGGGGAGGTGCTGCGCAGCGTGAAGTAGATCGCGAAGAGTCCCGCGAAGAACATGACTTCACTGCCGAGCCACACGATGGTGCCGACAGCGACCGGATTGGGGCGCTTGATGGTTCTTGCCGCCGGGGCATACGTCGCTGAGGTGGTCACCTGACCATTATGGCCGATTCCGTGCGCGGATTCTTGCACCGGCGTGGCCTGTCCCGCTGTCCCGCGACTAAGGAGAACCTAAGAAGTACCTGCGAATGTGCTCTCTTTCCGCGCAGAACGCGCGCTGCGACGCCGGATCACCCGAGTGCGACCGCGGATCACGCGTCGTCATCTCGAATCGGCATCATCCTGTGCGCGATTAGGATCGCAGTCATGGCTGACACCCTCACCTGGCCCGATCTGCTCTCGACTCTGCTCAACCGGCGCGATCTCAGCGTGTGGGAGTCGACGTGGGCGATGCGTCAGGTGATGCGGGGCAAGGTGTCGGATGCCCAGCTCGCCGGCTTCCTCGTGGCGCTCCGCGCCAAGGGCGAGACCATCGACGAGATCGTGGGCTTCCGTGACGCGATCCTCGAGGCGGCGGTGCCGCTTCCCGTCTCCTCCGACGTGCTCGACATCGTCGGCACCGGAGGCGACCGGATCGGCACCGTGAACATCTCCACCACCGCGGCCATCGTCATCGGGGCCTCGGGCATCCCCGTGGTCAAGCACGGCAATCGGGCAGCCAGCTCGTCCTCCGGCTCCTCCGACGTGCTCGCAGCCCTCGGCCTCGACATCTCCCTCGACCCCGAGCGCGTCGCGGCCGCACTCGAGCGCACCGGCATCACCTTCGCCTGGGCCGCCGCGTTCCACCCCGGCTTCAAGCACGCGGGCGTGGCGAGGTCTGAGCTCGCGGTGCCGACGGTGTTCAACATGCTCGGGCCGCTGTGCAACCCTGCTCGCGCAGAGGCGAACGCCGTCGGCGTCGCCCAGCTCGATCGGGTGCCGCTGATCACCGGAGTCTTCCGCACTCGCGGCGCGACGGCTCTCGTGTTCCGCGGCGACGACGGACTCGACGAGCTCACGACGACGGGTCACAGTCGCATCTGGGAGGTCACCCGTGGCGACATCCACGAGCACGACCTCGATCCGCGCGATCTCGGCATCCCGCTGGCCGACCTCGACGACCTCGTCGGCGGATCGCCCGAGCACAACGCGACCGTGCTGCGCCGCACGCTCGGCGGCGAGACCGGGCCGGTGCGCGACATCGTCCTCCTCAACGCAGCTGCGGGCATCGTCGCCTACGAGCTGTCGCACGATTCGACGCTGACGCAGATCCCCATCGTCGAGCGCCTGCGCGATGCGTACACCCGTGCCGCTGCGGTCGTCGACGACGGACGCGCGGTCGCGAAGCTCGACCAGTGGGTGCAGGTCACCCGGGAGCCGCTTCCCGCCTGAGCGGGGTGATGCACCGTGGATGCCGCAGACGCCCTCCTCGAGATCGCATCGCTGCTCGAACGCGAGCGCGCGTCGCGGTATCGCGCCAAGGCGTTCCGGCAGGCCGCAGCCGTCGTGGCGTCGCTGCCGGCGGATGTGCTGGACGACCCCACGCTGCTGAAAGCGCAGAAGGGCATCGGCGACTCCACCTTCGCCGTGATCCGCCAGGCGCAGCAGGGCCAGGTTCCCGACTACCTGGTCGAGCTCCGCGGTGAGGTCGAACCCGAGCGGCGCTCAGCTCTGCGAGCACGGTTGAAGGGCGATCTGCACAGTCACACCGACTGGTCCGACGGCACGACCCCTATCGAGACGATGGTGGCGGCGGCCCGCGCGCTCGGCCACGAGTACATCGCCATCACCGATCACTCGCCGCGTCTCAGAGTCGCCCGCGGGCTGTCCGCGGAGCGGCTGCGCGAGCAGATCCCGCTGGTGCGCGCCCAGTCGGGCGACGGGCTCACCGTGCTGGCAGGGATCGAGGTGGACATCCTCGAAGACGGAGGGCTCGACCAGACCCCTGAGATGCTCGACGAGCTCGACATCGTCGTCGCGTCGGTGCACTCCAAGCTGCGAATGGATTCCGCGCCCATGACCAGGCGCATGCTCTCCGCGGTGTCGCACCCGAGGGTGAACGTCCTCGGGCACTGCACAGGCCGGCTCGTGGAGGGGTCGCGCGGCACCCGTCCGCGGTCGGATTTCGACGCCAGGGCGGTGTTCGCGGCCTGCGCCGAGAACGGCGTGGCCGTCGAGATCAACTCGCGACCAGAGCGGCAGGACCCGCCGGACGATCTGATCGAGATCGCGCTCGAGGCGGGGTGCCTGTTCTCCATCGACTCCGATGCGCACGCGCCCGGTCAGCTCTCCCTGCTCGACCACGGCGCCGAGAGGGCTGAGGCCGCCGGCGTGCCGGCGGAGCGGATCGTGACGGCATGGGGACTCGATCGCCTGCGCGCCTGGGCCCGCGGCTGACCGGCCGCGCCGCGGTCGAGCGTCAGGAGCCGGATGCCAGGGCGCTGAGCGCGCGTGTCATCGACGTGCCCAGGTTCCACTTCTCCGCGAGGGCGCCGGCGGCGTCCCGATCGACGTCGCTCAGCGGACCGAGCGCGGTGCCGGGGGCCGAGATGTCGAGGCCGGTCGCCACCTTCACGACGGTGGGAGCGACGTCGAGATAGTCGGATGTCTCGGCGAACCGGGCGGCCGCCGTCGCCGTGAGCTGCCCTTCTGCCGCCGCAGCGCGGATGCCGGCGAGGTCGCCGTGCGAGCGCAGCAGCGCCGCGGCTGTCTTCTCGCCGATGCCCTTCACCCCCGGCAGGCCGTCGGATGCGTCGCCGCGCATGGTGGCGAAGTCGGCGTACTGCGAGGGGAGGACTCCGTACTTGGCGACCACGGTCTGATCTGTCACGACCTCGAGATTGCTCATGCCCCTCGCGGTGTAGATCACACGCACATCTCGGCTGTCGTCCACCAGCTGGAAGAGGTCTCGGTCGCCGGTGACGATGTCGACCGGAAGTGACGCGTGCGTCGCCAGGGTGCCGATCACATCGTCGGCCTCGTGCGCGGCGACGCCGATGATCGGGATGCCGAGCACGCCGAGCACTTCGCGGATCAGCGGTATCTGCTGCTGCAGGGCATCCGGTACCTCCTCGACGTCCGGTGCCGCGGCGACCTCCTCGACCACGCGGTGCGCCTTGTAGCCGGGGATGAGGTCGACGCGCCACTGCGGGCGCCAGTCGTCGTCCCAGCAGGCGATGAGCTGGGAGGGCTGGTACAGGGTCACGAGCTTGGCGATGATGTCGAGCAGTCCGCGGGTCGCGTTCACGGACGATCCATCCGGCGCCTTGACCTTGTCGGGCACGCCGAAGAAGGCCCTGAAGTAGAGGCTGGCGGTGTCGAGCAGCATCAGACGTTCTGTCACAGCTCCAGCATAGGAGGAGAGGGCAGCGGTGCTCCCGCGGATCTGATAATCTGAAGTGTCACTCGTGGCGGGCCTGTGCCTGCCCTCGTGGCATCGCACTCAACATCCAACCGCTTCGAGGATCCATCCCGGCGTGCGCGCCGACCGTCGAAGCCCGATCATCCATTCACAAGGACAACCCACTACATGACTAGCGCAACGACCGCCCCGGCCACCAAGCAGGTCGCGATCAACGACATCGGCTCTGCTGAGGACTTCCTGGCCGCGGTCGAGAAGACCCTGAAGTTCTTCAACGACGGCGACATCATCGAGGGCACGATCGTCAAGATCGACCGCGATGAGGTTCTGCTCGACGTGGGCTACAAGACCGAGGGCGTCATCCCCTCGCGCGAGCTCTCCATCAAGCACGACGTGGACCCCAACGAGGTCGTCGCCGTCGGCGACCAGGTCGAGGCCCTCGTTCTCCAGAAGGAGGACAAGGAAGGCCGTCTGATCCTCTCCAAGAAGCGCGCACAGTACGAGCGCGCCTGGGGCGATGTCGAGAAGATCAAGGAGAACGACGGCGTCGTCACCGGCACCGTCATCGAGGTCGTCAAGGGCGGCCTCATCGTCGACATCGGACTGCGCGGCTTCCTGCCCGCGTCGCTCATCGAGCTGCGCCGCGTCCGCGACCTCACCCCGTACCTGGGTCAGGAGCTCGAGGCCAAGATCCTCGAGCTCGACAAGAACCGCAACAACGTGGTGCTCAGCCGCCGCGCCCTGCTCGAGCAGACCCAGTCGGAGTCGCGCACCACGTTCCTGAACAACCTGCACAAGGGTCAGGTCCGCAAGGGTGTCGTCTCGTCGATCGTCAACTTCGGTGCGTTCGTCGACCTGGGCGGCGTGGACGGTCTCGTGCACGTCTCCGAGCTGTCGTGGAAGCACATCGAGCACGCGTCCGAGGTCGTCGAGGTCGGCCAGGAGGTCACCGTCGAGATCCTCGAGGTCGACCTGGACCGCGAGCGCGTCTCGCTGTCGCTGAAGGCGACCCAGGAAGACCCGTGGCAGGTGTTCGCCCGCACGCACGCGATCGGCCAGATCGCACCGGGCAAGGTCACCAAGCTCGTTCCGTTCGGTGCGTTCGTCCGCGTCGCAGACGGCATCGAGGGCCTCGTGCACATCTCCGAGCTCTCCAGCAAGCACGTCGAGCTGGCTGAGCAGGTCGTGTCCGTCGGCGAAGAGGTCTTCGTCAAGGTCATCGACATCGACCTCGAGCGTCGTCGCATCTCGCTGTCGCTGAAGCAGGCCAACGAGTCGGTCGACCCCAACGGCACCGAGTTCGACCCGGCACTGTACGGCATGCTCGCCGAGTACGACGAGAACGGCGAGTACAAGTACCCCGAGGGCTTCGACGCCGAGACCGGTGCCTGGAAGGAAGGCTTCGATGCTCAGCGCGAGGCATGGGAGCAGGAGTACGCCGCTGCCCAGGCTCGCTGGGAGGCTCACAAGGCTCAGGTCGTCAAGGCCGCCGAGGCCGAGGCCGCCGCTGGCGAGGACTTCGGTGCGCAGTCGTTCTCGAGCGACTCGACCGGCGCCGGCACCCTGGCCGACGACGAGGCTCTCGCCGCGCTGCGCGAGAAGCTCTCGGGCGGCAACAGCTGATCACCGATCAGGTTCGGGAACGGGTCGTCACCTTCGGGTGGCGGCCCGTTCCGCGTCTGCGGCACCTGTCGTCCTCCCGCAGGGATGCCAGGATGGGAGGATGCCACTCATCGCGCTCACCGGGGGCATCGCCTCGGGGAAGTCGACCATCGCCGCTCGTCTCGCGGAGCACGGTGCGACGATCATCGACGCGGACGGGATCGTCCGCGAGGTTCAGCAGCCGGGAAGCCCGGTCCTCGAGGCGATCGCCGCGTCCTTCGGCGCGGAGGTCATCGCCGCCGACGGCACCCTGGACAGAGCCGCCCTCGGTACGAGGGTGTTCGGCGACGACGAGGCGCTCCAGCGGCTCAACGCGATCGTGCACCCGGCCGTGCGCGTCGAATCCCAGCGGCGCTTCGACGCCGCTCTCGCCGCTGATCCGTCTGCGGTCGTCGTGTACGACGTGCCGCTGCTCGTCGAGGCGCGGGTCGACGATCCATGGGATCTCATCGTCGTCGCCGATGCGCCCGCCGAGGTGCGCATCCAGCGCATGGTGGAGCTGCGCGGGATGTCCGAGGACGACGCCCGGCGTCGAATCGGCGCCCAGGTGCCCGACGACGTGCGACGCGCCATCGCGGACGTCGTCATCGACACGTCGGGGAGCGTCCAGCACACGATCGAGCAGGTGGATGCCCTCTGGCGGTCGCTGTCGGTGACCGCATGATCGCCGAGTACCTCGCCGCATACGACACCCAGCTGCGCGGCACCGTGGAGGTCGTGCACGCCGTCGACGTCGTCGCGCTCGGACCTCTGATCCTGGCCGACTTCGACGGCGGGCGCGGGTTCATCAGCGGACGTGATCTCGACGGAGCCGATGCCAACGGCCTGCGGGGACTCGTCGACGCCGCACTCGCCCATTTCGCCTCGCGTCCCGGCATCTGGTCGGTGGAGTGGAAGACGCGGTCGCACGATCACGCGCCCGGTCTGCACGACGCGCTCCTCGAGCGCGGGTTCGCGCCCGAGGAGCCGGAGTCGATCATGATCGGCGAGGCGTCCCTGCTCGCTCAGGATGTCGCGCTTCCCGACGGGGTCGAGCTGCGTCGCGCGAGGACCGACGACGAGGTGCTCGCCATGGAGCGGATGCAGGGAGAGGTCTTCGCCGACCCCGACTGGCGCTCGCGCGCCGAGGCGACCATCCGCCGGCTGCGCGAGGACGAGTCGATGCAGCTGTGGACCGCCGTCGCCGCGGGGGAGGTCGTCAGCGCAGGGCGACTCGAACCGGTCGACGGCACCGACTTCGCCGGCCTCTGGGGCGGCGCGACCCGACCCGAATGGCGGGGGAGGGGGATCTACCGCGCGCTGACCGCGGAGCGCGCTCGCGCGGCTCTCGCACAGGGCAAGCGCTACCTGCAGTCCGATTCGACCGAGTTCTCTCGGCCCATCCTCGAGCGCTCGGGGCTCGTGAAGGTATCGAGCACGACGCCCTATGTCTGGACGCCCCCGCTGGGCTGAGTGGAGCTCCGTTCCCGCCGACGTCGTCCCGCCCGCCGCACGACGAGGACGGCCGCGATGATCAGGCCGACCAGCAGCAGGAGTGCGAGCACCGGCACGACGATCGCCGCGGCTGCCAGGGCGAAGGACGCGCCGTCCTCGACCGTGCTGAGCACAGGGGCTGCCAGGCCCGCGGTCGCGGTGTTGGCGGCCACTCGGCCGGTGGCCTTGACGACGTGCACGATCAGTGCGATCACGATCCCGGAGACGATGGGCGCCCAGGTGCTCTCGGAGAAGAAGGCCGACGGGTCGTCGACGGCGACGGTCTGCGCGCTGGCCCCGGCGCCGAAGGCGATGCCCCCCGATGCCGGGCGCAGGATGCTCTGCACGATGTCATTGACCGAGTCGAGTGCCGGGATCTTGTCGGCCACGATCTCGAGCACGAGCAGAGCTCCCAGGATCCACAGTGCGATGTCGCTCGACAGCCACGACCAGCCGGCGGGGAGGTCGACGGCGGGGAGCAGCCGATCCGACAGCCCGAGCAGGAAGAGGGGCATCCATGCGTTGAGTCCTGCCGAGGCGGCGAGGCTGCTGCCGATGATGAACTCGATCACGGTCACACTCTACGACCGGCCAGGCGCGATGAGCGGAGTCGGCCTCGGTGTCGGAGGCTGCTCGTAGGCTTGAGGGATGCAACCCACGCGCAGCGTCCGCCCCTTCGAGGTCGTCAGCGAGTACATGCCCGCAGGTGACCAGCCGCAGGCCATCGCCGAGCTCGCCGCACGCATCAATGCCGGCGAGACCGATGTCGTGCTCCTCGGAGCAACAGGCACGGGCAAGTCGGCGACGACGGCGTGGCTCATCGAGCAGGTGCAGCGGCCGACCCTGGTGATGGCCCACAACAAGACGCTGGCGGCGCAGCTCGCGAACGAGTTCCGCGAGCTCATGCCGAACAACGCGATCGAGTACTTCGTCTCGTACTACGACTACTACCAGCCCGAGGCGTACGTGCCTCAGACCGACACCTTCATCGAGAAGGACTCCTCGGTCAACGCCGAGGTCGAGCGCCTGCGCCACTCGACGACCAACTCGCTGCTGAGCCGCCGCGACGTCGTGGTGGTCTCGACCGTGTCGTGCATCTACGGGCTCGGAGCGCCGGAGGAGTACCTGCGTGCCATGGTCGCGCTGCAGGTGGGGGAGCGCTACGACCGCGACGCGCTGATCCGTCAGTTCATCTCGATGCAGTACAACCGCAACGACGTCGACTTCTCGCGAGGCAACTTCCGGGTGCGCGGCGACACGATCGAGATCATCCCCGTGTACGAGGAGCATGCGATCCGCATCGAGCTGTTCGGAGACGAGATCGAGGCGCTGTACTCGCTGCATCCGCTCACCGGCGAGGTCATCGCGAAGCTGGATTCCGTGCCGATCTTCCCCGCGTCGCACTATGTCGCTGGCACCGACGTCGTGCAGCGCGCCATCGGCACCATCGAGCACGAGCTCGAGGAGCGGCTGGCCGAGCTGGAGCGCCAGGGCAAGCTGCTCGAGGCACAGCGTCTGAGGATGCGCACGACGTTCGACATCGAGATGCTGCAGCAGCTCGGCTTCTGCTCCGGCATCGAGAACTACTCGCGCCACATGGACGGACGGGCGCCTGGCGAGCCGCCGCACACGCTGCTCGACTTCTTCCCCGACGACTTCCTGCTCGTGATCGACGAGTCGCACGTGACCGTCCCGCAGATCGGCGCGATGTACGAGGGCGATGCCTCGCGCAAGCGCACCCTCGTCGAGCACGGCTTCCGTCTGCCGAGCGCCATGGACAACCGTCCCCTGCGCTGGGACGAGTTCAAGAACCGCATCGGTCAGACCGTGTACCTGTCGGCGACGCCTGGCAAGTACGAGATGGGCATCGCCGACGGCGTCGTCGAGCAGATCATCCGTCCCACCGGCCTCGTCGACCCCGAGATCATCGTGAAGCCCTCGAAGGGACAGATCGACGACCTGCTCGAGGAGATCCGTCTGCGGGTCGAGCGCGATGAGCGGGTGCTCGTCACCACCCTCACGAAGAAGATGGCGGAGGAGCTCACCGACTTCCTCGGCGAGCACGGGGTGCGCGTTCGGTACCTGCACTCCGACGTCGACACGCTCCGCCGGGTCGAGCTGCTCAGCGAGCTGCGTGCCGGGGTGTACGACGTGCTGGTCGGCATCAACCTGCTGCGCGAGGGGCTCGACCTTCCCGAGGTCTCGCTCGTCGCGATCCTCGACGCCGACAAGGAGGGGTTCCTGCGTTCCGGCACCTCGCTGATCCAGACCATCGGCCGTGCGGCGCGAAACGTGTCGGGTGAGGTGCACATGTACGCCGACAACATGACGGACTCGATGTCGAAGGCCATCGAGGAGACGGAGCGCCGTCGCGAGAAGCAGATCGCGTACAACAAGGAGAACGGGATCGACCCGCAGCCGCTGCGCAAGCGGATCGCCGACATCACCGAGGTCCTCGCACGCGAAGCGGCCGACACGGCCGACATGCGATCCGCGCGCAGCAAGAGCGGCAAGGGCAAGTCGCCGACGCCGAACCTTCGGCGCACGGGCATTGCGGCGGAGGGGGCGGCCCAGCTCGAGGACACGATCGCGGATCTGTCCGACCAGATGCTCGCAGCGGCGAGCGAGCTCAAGTTCGAGTTGGCCGCGCGTCTGCGCGACGAGGTGCAGGATCTCAAGAAGGAGCTGCGGGCGATGGAGCGGGCAGGGCACGCCTGACCGAGGAGCAGGCCGGAGCCGGACGGGTCAGGGGCAGTGCATCAGCGGCTTCGGCCCGCTGCGGTCGATGGTGTGCTGGTTCATCGGAGCGCCGCACAGCGGGCACGCCCGCTCCGCACGCTCATCGGCGCTGGGTGGCAGCGTGGGCTCGTACGGCCCCACGGATGCGGGCCCGGCGAAGCGTATGAGATTCGTGTTGAACCACGCGTACAGGCCTCCCGCTTCGCGAATGCGGGTGCGCAGGGGGACGCGTTCGGATTCCTCGGCCATATCCTTAGTGTACTAAATATCTGTGGACGAATAGAATCGAACGCATGACCTCCGACGACGACCTCCTCAGACTCGAGAACCAGCTCTGCTTCGCCATGGTCACGGCGGCTCGCAATGTGGTCGCCGTCTATCGTCCGATCCTCGAGCCCCTCGGGCTGACCCACCCGCAGTACCTCGTGATGCTCGCCCTCTGGGAGCGCTCGCCGCGTTCGCTCACCGATCTCGCCGCCGAGCTCGCCCTCGAGCCCGCCAGCGCCTCGCCACTCGTCAAGCGGCTCGAGAAGGACGGACTCGTCGAGCGCACCCGCAGCGCCGTCGACGAACGCCGGCTCGACATCACCCTGACCGACGAGGGCAGGGCCCTGCGGGCAAGGGCCGTCGACGTCCCGCACGCTGTGATGGCTGCAGTGGGCACGGGCATCGAAGAGGTGGCCTCGCTGCGCGATGCGCTCAAGCCCTTCGCCGGTCGTTCGACGGCGACCGATTGAGAGGGTTCTCCACAGGCATCCGCGGTCCGCGCGGGAGCACCCTAGGCTGACGGACATGACGGTCAGCACGGAGCAGGGACGGCGGGGGCGATCGCCCAGGTCGTCCGGCCGCTCCGCGATCGCCCAGGTCGCCGCCCTCGGTCTGTTCGTCGTGGCGATCGCCGCCGCCGCTCTTGCCGGTCTTCCCACGTTCTCCGCCGTCGACAGCGAAGCTGCGCCGCGCGAGGGGCAGAAGGCGCTGCAGACCCCGACGTTCGAGCCGTCTCCGCCCCCGGCTGAGCCTCAGGAGCCGAACCTGGTCTTGATGATCATCGGGATCGTGCTGCTCGCGGTCGCGGTCACGCTGGTGCTCATCGCCATCATTCGGCTGGCGAGACGGCTGCTCGCCGCCCTTCGCGATCGGATGAGGGCGCTGCCGGAGGCGGCGGAGACAGAGGTCGAGACGGCCACGGCCCCGTCGCCAGAGGAGCCGCTGGATGCGACCGCAGTGCAGCGCGGCATCGCCGTGGCGCTGTCCAGCATCGCGGCGCATCGCGACCCGGGCGATGCGATCGTCACGGCCTGGCTCGGCCTCGAGGAGACGGCATCCGACGCGGGCGCGGGACGAGGCCGCTCCGAGACGCCGGCGGAGTTCACTGTGCGCATCCTGACGAGACGGCCGGGGATCGACGAACCGGCGCGCATCCTGCTGCGTCTGTATGAGCAGGTGCGCTTCGGCAGCACGCCGGCCGACGAGCGGATGCGGCGCGAAGCCGAGCGGGCGCTCGCCGCGATCGAGCGGGGGTGGCGATGAAGGGCCTTCGTCGCGCAGTGCTCCCCACGGTGGTCGGCGCCATCGCCGTCGCGGCCCTCCACGCGCTCGGGGTGCAGAGCCCGTTCGCATGGGCATGGGGGATCCTCGCGGCCGGCGTGGCGCTGCTGCTGGGCATCCGGATGCCGGAGGACCCGCGACTCGACGCGCCGGGACGACCTGCCGACCAGCGCTACGTCGGCTCGGAGGTGTCGCGACTCGCGTGGGCGATCGACGCCCGCAACGACACCGTGAACGAGGCGGTCACGCGCCGGGTGCGGGCGACGCTCCGACGCCGGCTCAGCCGACTCGGAATCGATGTCGACGACGTGTCGCAGGCCGCCGACGTCGATCGCCTTCTGGGGGCCGGCCTCTGGAGACGACTGACCGGGCGTCGCACGACGATCCGCGACATCCGCGACGGGCTCGACGCGGCCGAGCGGCTGGAGGGCATCACGTCGAGCACCGCGTCGCCGGGCGGGTCAGACGCGTCCGTGCGCCCGACCGGACCATCTCAGAAGGAGAGGACAGCATGAACGTCGAGGACATCGCCGAGACCGGGCGCCGCATCCGCGCCGCCGTCGCCACAGTCGTGGTGGGGATGGACGGGCCGCTCGAGATCGCGCTCGCGACCATCCTGGCTGGCGGTCATGTGCTCTTCGAGGATGTACCCGGCCTCGGCAAGACCGTGGCCGCCCGCAGCCTGGCATCGGCGCTCGGGCTCTCGTTCCGGCGTCTGCAGTGCACGCCGGACATGCTGCCTGGTGATGTGACCGGATCATACGTCTACGCACCTGACACCGGCGAGTTCGTCTTCCGTCGCGGGCCGATCTTCACGGGACTGCTGCTCGCCGACGAGATCAATCGCACCACCCCGAAGACGCAGTCCGCGATGCTCGAGGCGATGGCGGAGCGGCAGGTGACCGTCGAGGGGAACAGTTTCGCGCTGGAGGCGCCGTTCCATGTGATCGCGACGGCGAACCCGATCGAGTATGAGGGCACGTACGCGCTTCCCGAGGCACAGCTCGACAGGTTCATGGTGCGGCTCTCGGTCGGATACCCTGACCACGCCGGCGAGACCGCGATCCTGCTGGCTCGGGTGCGCCGCCGTCGGGAAGCGGCCGAGGTGCCCGCGGTGCTGGCACCGGGCGAGCTCGCCGCGGTGCAGCACGCCGTCGAGCAGATCCACGTCGATCCCGATGTGGCAGCGTACTGCGTCGCGCTGGCCGCAGCCACGCGGCAGGCGCAGCATGTCGCCGTCGGCGCCTCCCCGCGCGGCTCGCAGACCCTGCTGCTGGTCGGCAGGGCGCTGGCGGCGCTCGACGGGCGGGACTTCGTGCGCCCGGACGACATCAAGCGCGTCGCCGTGCCGGCGCTCGCGCATCGGCTCACCCTGACGCCCCAGGCGTGGGCGCAGGGCGTCGACCCCGCCGAGCTGGTGCGCGCCGTGGTCGGCTCAGTGCCCGTCCCGCCCAGCGTCGCCGCAGCCAGGGCCTGAGGGATGTCGACCGATGCACCGTCGCGCCCCAGCCCGGCGCTGCTGTTCGCGGTCGTGGGCGCGCTCGCAGCACTGATCGCGGGGCTCGTGCTCGCCCGGCCGGATGTCATCGCGATCGGCGTCCCGCTCGCTCTGTGGGCGGCTCACGCTCTGAGCGTCAGCGGAGTCGACGTGGACATCGAGATCGAGAAGCGCAGCAGCGGCGACGAGGGCTGGGTCCACGACGACATCCTCGTCGGCGACGGCACCGAGCTCGTCGACGTCTCGATCATCCAGGCCGATCGTCGGCGTCGGCGGGTCGTCGTCGCCGGGGGCGCCCGGCTGCGCGCCGCCAGCCGCGCACTGCATTCGGGCCCGCTGCGCTCGGTCGAGGTCGCGGCACGCGGGATGCAGGTGGACGGAGCCCAGCTCGGCCGGCCGAGCGCGGGCATCGTGGCCGTGCACGCCGTGCCGCCCGCTGCCCCGCGACTGCCCCGGATGCCTCTGGCTCCGCGCCTGACGGGGCTGCACGGCTCGCACGAGGGCACCAGGCCCGGCCAGGGCGGTGACTTCCGCGACATCCACCCCTTCGCTCCCGGGGACGAGCTGCGCCGGGTCGACTGGAAGGCGACCGCGCGGGCTGCGCGCAGGCCGGGGGAGCTGCTGATCCGGAGGACGAACGCCCTGAGCGACGCATCCGCCGTGATCGTGATGGACACCGCCGACGACCTGGGCGCCATGGTGTCGACGTGGGGCACGACCGATCTGAGGCGCAGCGGAGCGACCTCCCTCGATCACGCACGCAGTGCAGCAAGGGCGATCGCCGAGGCGACGGTCGCGCAAGGCGATCGCGTGGCCTTCCACACACTCGCCCTCTCCGGGCGCTCGGTGCGCAGCGGCGGCGGGCGCAGGCACCTCGCACGGGTGGTCGCCGAGATCGCGGCGAGCGGACGGGCCGGCGACGACTCGAGGTTCCGCCGCACGCCGCCGGTGCCGCACGGCTCGATCATCCACGTGCTGTCTGTCTTCTTCGACGGCGCCGCCGCCGAGATCGCGCTGCGGTGGAGAGCCGGCGGGCACCGCGTGATCGCCGTCGACGTGCTTCCGGAACTCGATCGCGCCAGGCTGAGCATGGAGCGCATGCTCGCGTTGCAGGTGCTGCTCGCCGAGCGTCACGACATGCTGCGAGGACTGGAGGAGTCCGGCGTGGAAGTGGTGCGCTGGGACGCGGACCGCAGTGCGGTCTGGACGGCGCTGTCGCGGGTGCGCGCACAGGCGGTCGGGGTGATCCGATGAGGCGTGACGAGACGCTGCGCATCGGGCTGAGCGCGCCTGGGCTGCTGCTGCGGGTGCTCGTCGTGCTCGTCGCGGTGGCGGCGGCGACCCTGCTCGGCGCGACTCCCGTGTGGTTGGCGGTGGTGGGTGTCCTCGCCGTGTTCGGGGCGGTGACGCCTGTCTACGCCGGGGCGTGGATGGCCGCGGCGGTGCTGGTGGGGCTGCTCATCGTGCCAGGGCCGGACGGGGGCCGCGCGGCGCTCGTGGTGGCCGCGGTGCACGCGCTGCACGTGCTCGGCGCGCTCTCGCTCGTCGTCCCCGCGACCGCCCGAGTGTCGCTCAGGGCGCTGCGGCCGACGGCCGTGCGCTTCGCGTGGATGCAGGCGGTCGGCCAGGTGGTCGTGCTCGCCATCGGGGCGATCCCGTCGCGGGGCTCGTTTCCGCTCGCGGTGATCGCGGGTGCGGCGGCCGTGTTCGCGCTCACGCTCGGGGCGCGGCTGATGCTCGGACCGAGCCGTCTGGCGGCGTTCCCGAGGGCCGCGAGGCGTTCGCCCTCGGCTGATGCGGAGCCCAGTGTCGGTGGCCGCTCCTAGACTTGGACGGTGCCCATCGTTCCTGTCGCCTCCTCCGCAAAACTGAGTGTCCGCGGTGCCCGCGTGCACAATCTGAAGAACGTCGACATCGACATCCCGCGGGACTCGCTGGTCGTCTTCACCGGACTGTCCGGGTCGGGGAAGTCGAGTCTCGCGTTCGACACCATCTTCGCCGAGGGGCAGCGACGCTACGTCGAATCGCTGAGCGCGTACGCCCGGCAGTTCCTCGGCCAGGTCGACCGACCCGACGTGGATTTCATCGAGGGCCTCAGCCCCGCGGTCTCGATCGACCAGAAGTCGACCAACCGCAACCCGCGCTCCACGGTCGGCACGATCACCGAGATCCACGATTACATGCGCCTGCTGTGGGCGCGCATCGGCATCCCGCACTGTCCCGAGTGCGGCGAGCGGATCCAGCGTCAGACCGTGCAGCAGATCGCCGACCAGCTGATCGAGCTGCCAGAGCGCACGCGGTACCAGATCGTGGCACCGGTCGTCACGCAGAAGAAGGGCGAGTTCGTCGACCTCTTCAAGGAGCTCGGGGCGAAGGGCTACTCCCGGGCGATCGTCGACGGAGAGCTGGTGCAGCTGGCCGAGCCTCCGACGCTGAAGAAGAGCTACAAGCACGACATCGCGGTCGTGGTCGACCGGCTGGTGGCGTCGGGCGACATCCTCGGTCGCGTCACGGACTCGGTCGAGACGGCACTGGGCCTCGCCGGCGGCATCATGCAGGTCAACTTCGTCGACGAGGAGGGCGATGCCGCCTGGCAGTCGTTCTCCGAGAAGCTCGCCTGCCCCAACGGGCACGCGATCACGCTCACCGAGATCGAGCCTCGCACGTTCTCGTTCAACGCGCCCTTCGGCGCCTGCCCCGCCTGCGCGGGGCTCGGCACGCGCATGTCGGTGGACGTCGACCTGATGCTCGGCGATGAGGACCTCTCGATCCGCGAGGGCGTCATCCTGCCCTGGACGACTCAGGGCAAGGGGCTCTTCCAGTACTACGAGCGTCTGCTGGAGGGTCTTGCGCGCGACCTCGACTTCTCGCTCGACACGCCCTGGAACAAGCTGCACTCCGATGTGCGCGAGGCCGTGCTGCGCGGCGACAACTACAAGGTCAGCGTCAAGTGGAAGAACCGCTACGGCCGCGAGATGCGCTACACCTCGGGCTTCGAAGGCGTCGTGCCCTACATCGAGCGTCAGTACCTGCAGGCCGAGTCCGACACACAGCGCGGCCGCTGGGGCGAGTACCTGCGCGAGGTGCCGTGCCCGGTGTGCGACGGCGCCCGGCTCAAGCCCGAGGTGCTCGCGGTGAAGGTGCACGGGCATTCGATCGCCGAGGTGTCCGGTCTCAGCCTCGCCGACGCGAGCACGTTCATGCACGAGCTCGAGCTCACCGAGCGCGAGGCGAAGATCGCGGCGCAGGTGCTGCGTGAGATCCGCCTGCGCCTGGAGTTCCTGCTGCAGGTGGGCCTGTCGTACCTGAACCTCGGCCGTTCTGCCGGTTCGCTCTCGGGCGGAGAGGCCCAGCGCATCCGCCTGGCGACGCAGATCGGCTCGGGCCTGACCGGGGTGCTGTACGTGCTCGACGAGCCGTCGATCGGTCTGCACCAGCGCGACAACCGGCGCCTCATCGAGACCCTCGTGCGCCTGCGCGACCTGGGCAACACGCTGATCGTCGTCGAGCACGACGAGGAGACGATCGAGGCGGCGGACTGGGTCGTCGACATCGGGCCTGGCGCCGGCGTCGGCGGCGGCGAGGTGGTGCACTCAGGCCCCTACTCGGCGCTGCTCGCCGAGACGGGCTCGATGACCGGCGACTATCTCGCCGGCCGCCGTGAGATCGCCACGCCCGCGAAGCGCCGTAAGATCGACAGGAAGCGGATGCTGAGCGTCGTCGGCGCGCGCGCGAACAACCTCAAGAACGTCACCGCCGACTTCCCGCTCGGAGTGCTCACGGCCGTCACCGGCGTCAGCGGCTCAGGCAAGTCCTCGCTGGTGAACGACATCCTGTACCAGGTGCTCGCCGGCCGTCTCAACGGCGCGCGCACCGTCCCGGGCAAGCACACCCGCGTGACCGGCCTCGACAACCTCGACAAGGTCGTGCACGTCGACCAGGCACCCATCGGCCGCACCCCGCGATCGAACCCGGCGACGTACACGGGCGTGTTCGACCGCATCCGCACGCTCTTCAGCGAGACCCCCGAGGCGAAGGTCCGCGGCTATCAGCCGGGGCGCTTCAGCTTCAACGTGAAGGGCGGCCGCTGCGACGCGTGCTCCGGCGACGGCACGATCAAGATCGAGATGAACTTCCTGCCCGACGTGTACGTCGACTGCGAGGTCTGCCACGGAAAGCGGTACAACCGCGACACTCTCGCGGTGCATTACAAGGGCAAGAACATCGCCGAGGTGCTCGAGATGCCGATCGCCGAGGCCGCGGAGTTCTTCGAGCCGATCCAGGCGATCCACCGGTACATGAAGACGCTCGTCGACGTGGGCCTCGGCTACGTGCGCCTCGGCCAGGCCGCGACGACTCTCTCCGGAGGAGAGGCGCAGCGGGTCAAGCTCGCCACCGAGCTGCAGCGCCGAAGCAATGGGCGCAGCATCTACGTGCTCGACGAGCCGACCACCGGTCTGCACTTCGAGGACGTGCGAAAGCTGCTCGAGGTGCTGAACGGGCTGGTTGACAAGGGCAACACGGTGATCGTCATCGAGCACAACCTGGACGTCATCAAGTCGGCCGACTGGGTGATCGACCTCGGTCCTGAAGGCGGCTCCGGCGGAGGGCAGATCCTCGCGGCGGGCACCCCCGAGCAGATCGCCGAGGTCGAGGAGAGCCACACCGGCTCGTTCCTCGCCGAGATCCTCGGGCAGGAGCGCGGCGCGCGCAAGGCCGGCTGATGGCCGACGTCCTCCCGTACAAGCCGCGAGCGGGCGAGATCCCCACCGACCCCGGCGTCTACCGCTTCCGTGACGCCGACGGCCGCGTGCTGTACGTCGGCAAGGCGAAGAACCTCCGTCAGCGCCTGTCGAACTACTTCGCCCCGTTGCGCACACTGCACGAGCGCACCCGGCGGATGGTCACGACCGCGGCGTCCGTCGAGTGGACCGTCGTCGCGACAGACGTCGATTCGCTGCAGCTCGAGTACATGTGGATCAAGGAGTTCGATCCGCCGTTCAACGTGCGCTACAAGGACGACAAGTCGTATCCCTTCATGGCGATAACACTCGCCGACGAGGCGCCGCGGGTCATGGTGACGCGCAACAGGCGCATTCCAGGCGCCCGGTACTTCGGTCCGTATCCCAAGGTGTGGGCCGTGCACGAGACCATCGACCTGATGGTGAAGGCGTTCCCGATCCGCACCTGCAGCGATTCCAGCTATCGCCGCGCCATGCAGACCGGCAGGCCGTGCTTCCCCGGCCAGATAGGCAAGTGCGGCGGGCCGTGCTCGATGACGGTCACCATCGAGGAGCACCGTGCCATGGTCGACGACTTCGTCGCCTTCATGGCGGGTGGCGACGAGCGGTTCACGCGCGATCTCACCAAGCGGATGCTGGCGGCATCCGCCGCGATGGACTACGAGGCCGCCGCGCGGTTCAGAGACAAGCTCACCGCGATCGACGCCGTGCTGGGCAAGAGCGCACTCGTGCTCCCGTCTGACGAGGATGCCGACCTGTTCGGAATCGCGGAGGACGAGCTCTCGGCGGCGGTGCACCACTTCGTGATCCGCGGCGGTCGTGTGCGAGGCGTCCGCTCGCTCGCCGTCGACAAGGAACTCGACATCAGCCGGGGCGAGCTCGTCGACCAGATCCTGCAGAGGGTGTACGGCGACTCGCCCGACATCCCGCGGCGAGTGCTCGTGCCGACCCTGCCCGACGACGCCGCCGAGCTCGAGCAGTGGCTGCGCGATCGGCGCGGACGCCGCGTCGAGATCGCCGTCGCCCAGCGGGGGCAGCGCGCCGACCTCATGCGCACGGCCACGCTCAACGCCCAGCAGGCGCTGCTGCGTCACAAGACGCGCCGTACCAGCGACTACGTCGCGCGCACGCAGGCGCTCACCGACCTGCAGGAGGCGCTCGGCATGGACGAGGCGCCGCTGCGCATCGAGTGCTTCGACATCTCCCACCTCGGCGGCACGAACGTGGTCGCGTCGATGGTCGTCTTCGAAGACGGACTGCCGCGCAAAGACCAGTACCGCTCGTTCAACATCACCGAGACCACCGACGACACCGATTCGATTTACCAGGTGCTCATGCGCCGTCTGGCGAGGGTGGACTCCGGGCCCGAGGCGCCCGAGGACGACGACGAGACTGAGGGCAGACGGCGCCCGCGCTTCGCCTACCGGCCTCAGCTGCTCGTCGTCGACGGCGGCCAGCCGCAGGTGCAGGCCGCCGCGCGTGCGCTGCGCGACAGCGGGCACACCGAGATCGCGCTATGCGGCATCGCCAAGCGGCTCGAGGAGATCTGGGTCCCCGACGACGACTTCCCGGTGATCCTCCCGCGCACCAGTGAGGCCCTCTATCTCGTGCAGCGCCTGCGCGACGAGGCGCATCGCTTCGCGATCACGCATCAGCGCAAGCGCCGGCGCCGCGACATCCAGACCGTCCTGCGTGAGATCCCCGGCCTCGGCGACGCGCGGATCAAGGCGCTGCTGACCCATTTCGGCTCGGTCACGGCGCTTCGCGGCTCGACTCCGGAGCAGATAGGCGAGGTCGCTGGCATCGGGCCGGTGCTCGCAGCCACCATCCACGCACATCTCGCCGACGGACGCGCTCCCGCGACTCGCTAGGCTGGGATCAGGGAAGGGAGCAGAGCATGGCGGCCGCAGAAGAGGGCGAGTTCCTGATCGTCACCGGGATGTCGGGAGCCGGGCGCACGACCGCTGCGAACGCGCTCGAGGACCTCGGATGGTACGTGGTCGACAACCTCCCGCCGCAGATCCTCCGCCCGCTGCTCGAGCTCACCGACATGGGAGCGGGGAACCTGCCCAAGATCGCGGCCGTCGTCGACGTCCGCGGGCGTGGACTGTTCGACGAGCTCCCTGAGGTCTACCGTGCGCTGCGCGCCCGCGGCGGGGTGAAGGTGCTCTATCTCGACGCCTCCGACGACGTCCTCGTGCGGCGCTACGAATCGGTGCGCCGACCGCACCCGCTGCAGGGCGACGGCACGCTCCTCGACGGCATCCGCGCCGAGCGTGCCCGACTGGCCACGATCCGCGAGGCGGCCGACCTGCTCATCGACACCTCGTCACTGAACATCCACCAGCTGGCGATGCAGGTCTCCGAGATGTTCTCCGAGGAGGGGGCGGCGCGCCACCGCCTCACCATCCTGAGCTTCGGATTCAAGTACGGCCTGCCCACCGACGTAGACCTGGTCGCCGACATGAGGTTCCTGCCGAATCCGTTCTGGAACGAGGATCTCCGCGATCTCAGCGGCCGCGACGAGGCGGTGCGCGACTACGTGCTCGGCCTCCCCGGCTCGGCGCAGTTCCTGGATTCCTATGCCGAGGCGCTGCGTCCGGTGCTCGAGGGCTACCAGCGCGAGAACAAGAGCCACTCCACGGTCGCAATCGGATGCACGGGCGGCAAGCACCGCTCGGTGGCCATGAGCGAGGAGCTCGCCAGGCGTCTGGCCGACGCTCCCGGCGTCGCGATCAACGTGCGTCATCGGGATCTCGGCCGGGAGTGACCCTGGATCGAGTCGGTGCCGAGGCCGGGCGCCTTGTAGGCTAGTCCCTTGCGTCGCGATCCGACGCCTGGATCGTGAGGAGTCCCGTGGCACTAACCACCGACGTCAAGGCCGAGCTCGTCAGCGTGCGCAACGCACCCCCGACGGTGCGTGTCGCTGAAGTGACGACGATCCTGCGCTTCGCGGGTGGTCTGCACTCCATCGCCGGTCGCGTCGCGGTCGAGGCCGAAGTGGATGCCGAGCTGCTGGCTCGTCGTGTGAGCCGCGATCTCGCGGAGATCTACGGCGTGCGTCCGGAGATCGCGCAGGTCAAGGCCAGCGTCGCGAACTCCGCCGGTGCCGGCAGCGGTGCCCGCTGGGCCGTCCGCGTCATCGCGGCGGGGGAGACCCTGGCCCGCCAGACCGGTCTGCTCGACGCGCGTCGTCGGCCCGTTCGCGGCCTGCCGAACCGGCTCACCACAGGATCCCCCGAGGAGCTCGCAGGCATCTGGCGCGGCGCATTCCTGGCATCCGGTTCCCTCAGCGAGCCTGGCCGATCAGCCATGCTGGAGGTCGCCTGCCCGTCGGGCGAGGCCGCCATGGCGCTCGTGGGCGCCGCGCACCGCCTCGGTGTCGCGGCGAAGGCGCGCGAGGTACGCGGCCTGCCGCGCGTGGTCGTGCGCGAAGGGGAGGCCATCCGCGCCATCCTCACCGCGATGGGTGCCCGCCGCACCGCCGTCGCGTGGGAGGAGATGCGCCAGCGCCGCGAGGTGCGCGCCGGAGTGAACCGCCTCGTCAACTTCGACGACGCGAACCTCCGCCGCTCGGCTCAGGCCGCCGTCGCCGCATGCGCGCGCGTGGAGCGCGCCCTGGAGATCCTCGGCGACGACGTGCCTGAGCACCTGCGCACCGCGGGCAGCCTTCGACTCGCGCACCGAGACGCCAGCCTCGACGAGCTCGGCCACCACGCCGACCCGCCGCTCACCAAGGATGCCGTCGCCGGCCGCATCCGCCGTCTCCTCGCGATGGCCGACAAGCGGGCTCAGCAGGAGGGCATCCCCGGCACCGAGGCGGCCGTTCCGGCCGGCCTGGACGGCTGACCCTCCCGTCCGATCCGTCATCCGGAACATCCCACCGGCTGCTGCGTTGTCGTCAGTAGGATGAAAAACGTCTGCTCTGCGAGGCACTTCGGCGTCGCAGAGGATCGGCAAGCGCCGCGGCGCGGCGCGGATTGGATGAAATCGACATGGCGACCTACACGCTCCCCGACCTTCCCTACGACTTCGCGGCTCTGGAACCGCACATCAGCGGCAAGATCATGGAACTGCACCATGACAAGCACCACGCCGCCTACGTCGCCGGCGCCAACGCGGCGCTGGACGGCCTCGCCGAGGCTCGCGAGAGCGGCAACCTCGCGAACGTGAACAAGCTCGAGAAGGACCTCGCGTTCAACCTCGGCGGACACGTCAACCACTCCATCTTCTGGACCAACCTGTCGCCCGAGGGCGGCGGACAGCCCGAGGGCGAGCTCAAGGCCGCCATCGACGAGTTCTTCGGCTCGTTCGAGAAGTTCCAGGCGCACTTCGCCGCCGCGGCCGCCGGCATCCAGGGCTCGGGCTGGGCCGTGCTCAGCTGGGATCCGATCGGCGCACGCCTGATCATCCAGCAGCTGTTCGACCAGCAGGCGAACACCGCGCAGGGCACCGTTCCGCTCTTCCAGCTCGACATGTGGGAGCACGCCTTCTACCTCGACTACCTCAACGTGAAGGCCGATTACATCAAGGCCGCGTGGAACATCGCCAACTGGCAGAACGTCGCGTCACGCTTCGAAATCGCGCGCGAGAAGACCTCCGGTCTGCTGGTACTGTCGTAAAAGACCGGCGTCCTAATGGGCGCTCGGCCCATTAGGACGCCGTTGTCCGCGCATTCCGCAAGAAATACGCATTTCCGTGAGTAAGAACCAGGAGACTTTCGTGTCTGTCAAGATCGGTATCAACGGCTTCGGTCGTATCGGACGTAACTTCCTCCGCGCAGCTCTCGCGCAGAACGCTGACCTCGAGATCGTGGCGGTCAACGACCTCACCGACAACGCCGCTCTGGCACACCTCCTGAAGTACGACTCCGTCGGCGGCCCGCTCGGTGTCGAGGTCACGCACGAGGGCGACGTCATCACCGTCGGCGGCAAGGCCATCAAGGTCTTCGAGGAGCGCGACCCCGCAGCCCTGCCGTGGGGCGAGCTCGGCGTCGACATCGTCATCGAGTCGACCGGTCGCTTCACCAAGGCCGCGGACGCTGCAAAGCACATCGCCGGCGGCGCGAAGAAGGTCATCATCTCGGCGCCGGGCACCGACGTCGACGGCACCTTCGTGGTGGGCGTGAACGAGGACACCTACGACCCCGCCACCATGAACGTCATCTCGAACGCCTCCTGCACCACGAACTGCCTGGCCCCGCTCGCGAAGGTCTTCAACGACAAGTTCGGCATCGAGCGCGGCTTCATGATGACGGCCCACGCCTACACCGCCGACCAGAACCTGCAGGACGGCCCGCACAGCGACCTGCGCCGTGCCCGTGCCGCCGCGATCAACATCGTCCCCGCCTCGACCGGCGCCGCCAAGGCCATCGGCCTCGTGCTGCCCGAGCTCAACGGCAAGCTCAGCGGCTCGTCGTACCGCGTCCCGGTCCCCACCGGCTCCATCGTCGACCTCACGATCATCGCCGAGCGCGACGACCTGACCGTCGAGGAGATCAACGCCGCGTACCGCGAGGCCGCAGCCGAGGGTCGTCTGCAGGGCATCCTGGAGTACACCGAGGACCCGATCGTCTCCAGCGACATCCAGCTGAACGCGCACTCCTCGATCTTCGACTCCGAGCTGACCAACGTCAGCGGCAACCTCGTCAAGGTCTCGAGCTGGTACGACAACGAGTGGGGCTACTCCAACCGTCTCGTCGACCTCACCGAGTACGTCGCCGAGCGTCTCTGACTCATGGCGCTGCGCACTCTCGAGTCTCTGGGGTCCCTGGCAGGCAAGCGGGTCATCGTCCGCTGCGACCTGAACGTTCCGCTGCGCGACGGCGTCATCACCGACGACGGTCGCGTGCGGGCCTCGCTGCCGACGCTCAAGGCCCTCGCCGATGCCGGCGCACGCGTCGTCGTGTGCTCGCACCTGGGACGCCCTGACGGCGCCCCTGACCCCCAGTACAGCCTCGAGCCGGTCGCGCAGCGACTGTCGGAGCTGCTCGACGCGCCCGTCGCCTTCGCGGCGGACACCGTCGGCGACTCCGCACGGGACATCGTCGCGGGTCTCGAGGACGGCGGGATCGCCGTCCTCGAGAACCTGCGCTTCAACGCCGGAGAGACCTCGAAGGACGACGCGGCCCGCCGCGACTTCGCCGCGCAGCTCGCCGAGCTGGGCGACGCGATGGTGTCGGACGGGTTCGGCGTCGTGCATCGCAAGCAGGCCAGCGTGTACGACCTTGCCGAGCTGCTGCCCTCCGCCGCAGGGCTGCTGATCGCCGCAGAGCTCGACGTGCTCGACCGGCTGACCGAGAACCCGCAGCGTCCCTACACCGTGGTGCTCGGCGGATCGAAGGTCAGCGACAAGCTCGGCGTGATCTCGCACCTGCTGCCGCGGGTGGACCGCCTGCTCATCGGCGGCGGCATGCTCTTCACCTTCCTGGCGGCTGAGGGCCACGCCGTGGCATCCAGCCTTCTCGAGAAGGATCAGCTCGACACCGTCCGCGGCTACATCGCCGAGGCGACGCAGCGCGGGGTCGAGCTCGTGCTGCCGACGGACGTCGTCGTCGCCTCCGGGTTCGCGGCTGACGCCGACCACGAGGTCGTCGCGGCGGATGCCATCGAGCAGAGCTCGTTCGGAGCATCCGGTATCGGCCTGGACATCGGCCCCGACACGGCCGCCGCGTTCGCCGACGCCGTGCGCTCCTCGGCGACGGTCTTCTGGAACGGGCCCATGGGCGTGTTCGAGTTCGCGGCGTTCGCCGCCGGCACCAAGGCCGTCGCACAGGCGCTCACCGAGGTCGACGGCCTCGGCGTCGTCGGCGGCGGCGACTCCGCAGCCGCCGTGCGTCAGCTCGGATTCTCGGACGACCAGTTCGGCCACATCTCGACGGGCGGAGGAGCAAGCCTCGAATTCCTCGAGGGCAAGAAGCTACCGGGCCTGACGGTCCTCGGATGGGAGTGAACCCTGTGACCAGCGCGAAGAACCGCCGTACCCCGCTCATCGCCGGCAACTGGAAGATGAACCTCGATCACCTGCAGGCCGTAGCCACGGTGCAGAAGCTGCACTGGACGCTGAAGGACGCAGGGCACGAGGGCGATTCGGTCGAGGTGGCGGTCTTCCCGCCCTTCACCGACATCCGCAGCGTGCAGACGCTCATCGACGCGGACAAGATCCCGTTCGCCCTGGGCGCTCAGGATCTGTCGGCACACGACTCCGGCGCGTACACCGGCGAGGTCTCCGGTGCGTTCCTGTCGAAGCTGAACGTCGGCTACGCCATCATCGGCCACTCCGAGCGTCGCGAGTACCACCGTGAGGACGACGCCGTCGTCAATGCGAAGGTCAAGGCAGCGCTGAAGCACGGGCTCGTGCCCGTGATCTGTGTGGGGGAGACCGCGGAGGACCTCGAGCGGTTCGGCGCCAGTGCAGTGCCCGCGGGGCAGCTCGAGAAGGCTCTCGACGGGGTGCCCGCGTCCGCGGACATCGTCGTGGCCTATGAGCCCGTGTGGGCGATCGGCTCGGGTCAGGCGGCGACGCCTGCTCAGGCGCAGGATGTCTGCGCAGCCCTGCGCGGGGTTCTCGCGAAGACCCTCGACGAGGACGCCGCCGCGCGCACCCGCGTGCTGTACGGCGGATCGGTCAAGTCGGGCAACATCGCGAGCTTCATGCGCGAGCCCGACGTCGACGGCGCTCTGGTCGGAGGTGCGAGCCTGGTCGTGGACGAATTCGCGGCGATCGTGCGCTTCCAGAAGCACGTCGGCGTGTGAGTCGGGGCGGGGCGCGCGAGCGCCTCGTCCTATAATTGACCGCTAGGTGGGCCATCGGCCCCGGCGAAAGGCTTTTCCGTGCAGGTTCTCGAGTTCGTTCTGCAGGTGCTCACTGGCATCACCAGTGTGCTGCTGACGCTCCTCATTCTTCTCCACAAGGGCCGCGGTGGCGGCCTCTCCGACATGTTCGGCGGCGGCATGTCCGCTGCGGTGGGCTCTTCGGGCCTCGCCGAGCGCAACCTGAACCGATTCACGATCGTGCTCGCGCTGGTCTGGTTCATCTCGATCGTCGCGCTCGGTCTCATCACGAAGTTCCAGGTGATCTGATGGCGACCGGAGGAAACGCGATCCGCGGCACGCGTGTCGGCTCGGGCCCGATGGGCGAGCAGGACCACGGCTACCACGCCGACCGCATCGCCGTGTCGTACTGGGATGGTCTGGGCAACGAGACCGTCCGCTACTTCGCGGCAGGGCTCCCCGACGAGGAGATCCCCGAGATCATCGACCACCCGCAGAGCGGTCTTCCGGCCGGTCGCGACCGCGAGAACCCGCCGGCTCTCGCCAAGGCGGAGCCGTACAAGACGCATCTCGCGTACGTGAAGGAGCGCCGCACCGACGCAGAGGCCGAGCAGCTTCTGGAGGACGCCCTCACCCAGCTGCGCGAGCGTCGCGGCGGCAGCTGAGCCCCGCATCATCAGAACCCCCGGAGTCATCGGCTCCGGGGGTTCTGCGCATTCACTCCGGCGAGATCACCGCCCGAATCAGCAGAAGGCCCCCACCTGGCGGTGGGGGCCTTCTGATCGGAGGGGATGACGGGAATCGAACCCGCGTCATTAGTTTGGAAGACTAAGGCTTTACCATTAAGCTACATCCCCGGAATTCCGGGGCTTGCGCCCTCTGCGATGCCCCGCAGAGCGAAGCACCTCGTAAAGCATAGCGGACGGAGCGACGTGTTCCGTCCGTTAGACTCGTGAGGGCCGTTCCCGTGTGTGCGGGTTCACGCCGGGGCGTAGCTCAGCTTGGTAGAGCGCCCGCTTTGGGAGCGGGAGGTCGCAGGTTCAAATCCTGTCGCCCCGACCACGGTCCCAAGACTTCACGACCGCGCCGTTCGCGCGGAAACCACAAGGAGAACACACCAGCATGGCCAACAGCACCGTCGAGAAGCTGTCCCCGACCCGGGTCAAGCTCACCATCACGGTCACCCCTGAGGACCTCAAGCCCAGCATCGCGCACGCCTACGAGCACATCGCTCAGGACGTCCAGATCCCCGGCTTCCGCAAGGGCAAGGTCCCCGCTCCGATCATCGACCAGCGCGTCGGCCGCGGCGCCGTCATCGAGCACGCGGTGAACGAGGCGCTCGACGGCTTCTTCCGCGAGGCCGCCGCCGAGCACAACGTCCGCATGGTCGGACGCCCGGCCGCCGACATCACGCAGTGGCCGAACGAGAAGGACTTCTCGGGTGACCTGCTCGTCGACATCGAGGTCGACGTGCGTCCCGAGATCGAGCTCCCCGAGCTCTCGGACATCACCCTCACCGTCGACGCAGTCGAGGCGGACGAGGCCGCGATCGACGCAGAGCTCGACAGCCTGCGCGCACGCTTCGGCACCCTGATCCCCGTCGACCGTCCCGCCGCCAAGGGCGACTTCGTCGAGCTCGACCTCGTCGCGACGATCGACGGTGCCGAGATCGACCGCGCCGACGGCGTGTCGTACGAGATCGGCTCGGGCGAGCTGCTCGAGGGCATCGACGAAGCGCTCGACTCCCTCACCGCCGGCGAGGAGACCACCTTCCGCTCGGCCCTCGTGGGTGGCGACCACGCCGGCGAGCAGGCTGAGGTCTCGGTCGCGCTCAAGGCCGTCAAGGAGCGCGAGCTGCCCGAGGCCGACGACGACTTCGCGCAGATGTCGTCTGAGTTCGACACCGTCGCCGAGCTGCGTGCGAGCCTCGCCGAGCGCGTCGCTCAGCAGGGCGTGTTCACCCAGGGTGCCGCCGCTCGCGACCAGCTGATCGAGAAGCTGCTCGAGCAGGTCGACATCCCCGTCCCCGCTCAGCTCATCGAGGACGAGGTGCACGCGCACCTCGAGAACGAGAACCGCCTCGAGGACGACGAGCACCGGGCCGAGGTCGCCGAAGCCAGCGAGAAGCAGTTCCGCACGCAGGTCCTGCTCGACACGATCGCCGAGAGCGCGAACGTGCAGGTGTCGCAGGAGGAGCTCAGCCAGTACCTGATCCAGTCGGCCGCCCAGTACGGCATGGCTCCGCAGGAGTTCGTCGAGGCGCTGCAGGGTGCGGGCCAGCTGCCCGCCCTCGTCGGCGAGGTCGCGCGCAACAAGGCTCTCGCCGCCACGCTCGGCAAGGTGAACATCGTCGACAGCAACGGCGCCAAGGTCGACCTGTCGGAGTTCATCGGCGACGCCGAGGACGAGGACGCCGCTGAGGCCGAGGAGGCCCCGGCCGCCGAGGAGAAGCCCAAGAAGGCTCCGGCCAAGAAGGCTCCGGCCAAGAAGAAGGCTCCCGCCGAGAAGGACGCCGCCGACGAGGCGGAGGCCGAGAAGCCCGCCGCGAAGCGCCGCACTGAGCGAGCGGAGCGAGACGAAGTGAAGGCTCCGGCCAAGAAGGCTCCGGCCAAGAAGGCTGCGGCCAAGGACGAGGCCGACAAGGCCGAGTGATCACCGCGTGATCGCACGAAGGGCGGATGCTGCGGCATCCGCCCTTCGTCGTACGAGGAGGACGACATGGATCAGGTACCCGAAGAGTGGCAGTCGCGCATCGACGCGGTGTGGGAGGACGATGCGCTGGACGACGGGGAGCGCATAGCCCGGATCGACGAGCTCGCCGCGGAGCTCGACGCAGGGCATCCGGTCGCGCTGTTCGAACGCGCCGGTGCGCGTGACAGCGCGGGGGAGGAGGAGGCGGCCGAGCCGCTGTACCGATCAGCGCTCGATGCCGGACTCGACCCCGTGCGGCGCACGCGGGCGATCATCCAGCTCGCCAGCACGATCCGCAATCTGGGCAGGGTCGACGAGTCTCTCGCGCTGCTGGCCGACGAGTACGAGCGCACCCGCGGGGCGGCGATGGCCGACGAGGCCGCGGCCTTCTATGCGCTCGCGCTCGTCTCATCCGGCGACGCGACGCGCGGTGCATCCATCGCGTTGACCGCGCTCGCTCCGCACCTGAGCCGCTACACGCGATCCGTCACGGGATATGCGGCCGAGCTGCTGAACCCGAGGAGCGTCTGAGCGGGGCACCGCCACGCTGATATGCCGACGGCGAACACGGGCGGGCGCGTGCGTTGTCGCCGGTAGATTCGAAACACCGAAACACGGAAACAGGAGCTGACATGGCTGAACCCCTGATGGCGACGAGCGTCTTCGACAGGCTGCTCAAGGACCGCATCATCTGGCTGGGCTCTGAGGTGCGCGATGAGAACGCGAACGAGATCTGCGCGAAGATCCTCCTTCTCGCCGCCGAGGACTCTGAGAAGGACATCTACCTCTACATCAACTCGCCCGGTGGCTCGATCACCGCAGGCATGGCCATCTACGACACCATGCAGTTCGTGCCCAACGACATCGTGACGGTCGGCATCGGCATGGCCGCGTCGATGGGCCAGCTGCTGCTCACCAGCGGCACCAAGGGCAAGCGCTACATCACTCCGAATGCCCGCGTGCTGCTGCACCAGCCGCACGGCGGATTCGGCGGCACGGCGAGCGACATCCAGACCCAGGCTCAGCTGATCCTGTCGATGAAGCGACGCCTCGCCGAGATCACGGCAGCCCAGACCGGCAAGACGGTCGAGCAGATCAACGCCGACGGCGACCGCGACCGCTGGTTCACCGCCGACGAGGCGCTCGAGTACGGATTCGTCGACCACATCCGCGAGCACGCCAGTGACGTGCACGGCGGCGGCGGCACCGGCGCGGACAAGTAAGGCAGGAAGACAACGCATGTACACACCCACGTTCCGCGCCGCCGGCAACCTGCCCTCGAGCCGCTACATCCTCCCGCAGTTCGAGGAGCGCACGGCCTACGGCTTCAAGCGTCAGGACCCGTACAACAAGCTGTTCGAAGACCGCGTGATCTTCCTCGGCGTGCAGGTCGACGACGCCTCGGCGGATGACGTCATGGCGCAGCTGCTCGTTCTCGAGAGCCAGGACGCCGAGCGCGACATCACCATGTACATCAACTCGCCCGGCGGCTCGTTCACGGCGATGACGGCGATCTACGACACCATGCAGTACGTCGCGCCGCACATCCAGACGGTCGTGCTCGGACAGGCCGCATCCGCGGCATCCGTCCTGCTCGCGGCCGGCGCCCCCGGCAAGCGCCTCGCGCTGCCGAACGCCCGTGTGCTGATGCACCAGCCGGCGATGGGCGAGGCCGGCCACGGACAGGCATCCGACATCGAGATCCAGGCAGCCGAGATCCTTCGCATGCGCACCTGGCTGGAAGAGACCATGGCACGCCACACCGGCAGGCCCGTCGATCAGATCAACCGCGACATCGACCGCGACAAGATCCTCTCGGCGAACGAGGCACTCGAGTACGGCATCGTCGACCAGGTGCTCACCTCGCGCAAGCGAGGCTGAGAATCCTCTTCCGAAGAGCGGTCCGGACATCCGTCCGGGCCGCTCTTCGCATGTGCGCCTGCCGCGGAGACGTGCGCCTGCCGCGGAGGGGTGGCTCCGTTCCGTCGGCGCGAGGCGCACATCGCCGCGTGAAGCGCACGCGGCGATGAACGCGGATCGCCAACGGATGCGCGGGCGGATGCCCACGTGCTGCTCATCTGAGCAGAACAGTGCGCGCACGTCGGAGGGCTCCTAAGCTGGACGCGGAAGGAGGATGCCGTGGACGACGAACTGCTCATGGTGCGTGTCGCCGAGCTCTCGTACGACGAGAACAAGACGCAGGACGAGATCGGCGCCCTCCTCGGCATCTCGCGCTGGAAGGTCGGACGGCTGCTCGTGCAGGCCAGGGAGCTCGGCATCGTGCGGATAGAGATCGTGCACCCGCGAGCGCGCCGACTGGGCCTCGAGAGGGCCATCGTCGAGCGGTTCGGGCTGCGCGACGCCGTCGTCGTCCCCGCCCCCGACGAGCAGGATGCCGTGCTCGAGCGCGTCGCGCGAGCCGCGGCCGACATGCTCACCGCCCTTCGCCCCGTGCCGCGCACCCTCGCCGTGAGCTGGGGTCGCACCCTCACAGCTATCGCCGATGCCCTGCCGGAGGGCTGGACACGTGGCGTCACCGTCGTTCAGGCGAACGGAGGCGTGAGCCTCAACCGGCGGGCCGGTGGTGCGGCGTCCGTCGCCGCCACGATCGCGCAGCGCGGTGGAGGCCAGGCGGTGCTGCTGCCGAGCCCCGCGATCCTCGAGCGGGTCGAGACCAAACGTGCGATCGAGTCCGATCGCACTGTCGCCGCGATCCTCGAGCAGGCTGCGGGGGCGAACACGTTCCTGTTCACCGCCGGGCCCGCCGATGCCGGATCCGCGCACGTCGAGAACGGCTATCTCACCAGTGACGACATCGCGGAGCTGGTGCGCCGCGGCGCCGTCGGAGACCTGCTCGGCCGCTACATCGATGCCGACGGCAACATCGTCGACCCCCGCCTCGACGCCCGCACCGTCGGCGTCGGACTCGATCAGCTGCGCGCCGCGCCCCGATCCATCTTCGTCACAGCCGGTGCTGCCAAGCACGACATCGCTCGCACAGTCGTGAGCAACGGGCTGTGCAGCATCCTGGTGACCGACGAATCCACCGCCCGTGAACTCTTGGAGGAGAAGTGACGACAACAGAACTGGCCCGCCGCAGTGCGGTCGACGTCCTGGGCGGTGAGCCCGATGACCAGACCCTGCGACGCTTCCTGCACGGGCTGCCCGGCGTCGACGCCGTCGGCCTGGAGCAGCGCGCGGCCGGGCTCGGCACGCGCTCGATCAAGACCACGTCGAAGGCATGGGCGCTCGACAGGATCATCTCGCTGATCGACCTGACGACCCTCGAGGGGGCCGACACAGCGGGCAAGGTGCGCTCGCTGGTCGCGAAGGCGAAGAACCCGGATGCCGCCGACTCCGGCACCCCGCTCGTGGCCGCGGTCTGCGTGTACGGCGACATGGTCGGCCACGCCGTCGAGGCACTCGGCGATCTGCACGGCGACCCCGACGACGGCCGGATCTCGGTCGCCGCCGTCGCGACGGCCTTCCCGTCAGGACGCTCGTCGCTCGAGATCAAGCTGGCCGACACGGCGGATGCCGTCGCCGCGGGAGCAGATGAGATCGACATGGTCATCGACCGGGGGGCCTTCCTCGAAGGACGCTACGGCTTCGTGTTCGACCAGATCGCCCAGGTGAAGGAGGCGTGTCGCCGTGAGGACGGCAGCTACGCCTCGCTCAAGGTCATCATGGAGACCGGTGAGCTCAACACCTACGACAACATCAAGCGCGCATCGTGGCTGTCGATCCTCGCAGGAGGCGACTTCATCAAGACGTCCACGGGCAAGGTGCAGCCGGCGGCCACGCTTCCGACCACGCTGCTCATGCTCGAGACCGTGCGCGACTGGCACCGTGCGACCGGCGAGAAGATCGGCGTGAAGCCGGCAGGCGGCATCCGCTCGTCAAAGGATGCGATCAAGTACCTCGTCACTGTCGCCGAGACCGCGGGCGAGGAGTGGCTGCAGCCCCACCTGTTCCGCTTCGGCGCCTCCAGCCTTCTCAACGACGTGCTGCTGCAGCGCCAGAAGCTCACCTCCGGACACTACTCCGGCCCCGACTACGTGACCATCGACTAGGAGCCCCGCATGTCATTCCTGGAATACGCTCCCGCGCCGGAGTCCAAGGCGATCCTGCGCCTCAACGACAGCTACGGCCTGTTCATCGACGGCGAGTTCGTCGACGGCTCCGGCACGAGCTTCCACACCATCTCGCCCGCCGACGAGAGCCGGATCGCCGAGATCGCCTCGGCGTCCGACGAGGACGTCGACCGTGCCGTCGCCGCTGCTCGGCGGGCTCACGACAAGGTGTGGTCGAAGATGAGCGGTCGTGACCGCGGCAAGTACCTGTTCCGCATCGCGCGACTCGTGCAGGAGCGCGCCCGCGAGCTCGCCGTCGCCGAGAGCCTCGACAACGGCAAGCCCATCAAGGAGAGCCGCGATGTGGACGTGCCGCTCGTCGCGTCGTGGTTCTTCTACTACGCAGGATGGGCCGACAAGCTCGACTACGCCGGCCTCGGTGCCGACCCCAAGGCGCTCGGAGTCGCCGCACAGGTGATCCCGTGGAACTTCCCGCTGCTCATGCTGGCGTGGAAGGTCGCCCCGGCTCTCGCCGCGGGAAACACCGTGGTGCTCAAGCCCGCCGAGACGACCCCGCTCACCGCGCTGATCTTCGCCGAGATCCTGCAGCAGGCCGACCTGCCGGCGGGTGTGGTGAACATCGTGACCGGCGCCGGCGCCACGGGTGCGACCCTGGTCCGTCATCCGGACGTCGACAAGGTGGCGTTCACCGGCTCCACCGGCGTCGGTCGCGACATCGCCAAGGCGATCGCGGGCACGAACAAGAAGGTGACCCTCGAGCTCGGCGGCAAGGCGGCGAACATCGTCTTCGACGACGCGCCGATCGATCAGGCGGTCGAGGGCATCGTGAACGGCATCTTCTTCAATCAGGGCCACGTGTGCTGCGCCGGCAGCCGGCTGCTCGTCCAGGAGTCAATCCACGACGAGGTCGTCGACCGGCTCAAGCACCGCCTGTCGACGCTGCGGCTGGGCGATCCGCTCGACAAGAACACCGACATCGGCGCGATCAACTCCGCAGCTCAGCTGGCGCGCATCCGCGAGCTGAGCGAGATCGGCGAGGCCGAGGGCGCAGAGCGCTGGACCGCGGACTGCGCCATCCCCGAGAAGGGCTTCTGGTTTGCGCCGACGATCTTCACCGGCGTGGAGGCATCGCATCGCATCGCCCGCGACGAGGTGTTCGGCCCCGTGCTGTCGGTGCTGACCTTCCGCACGCCCGCCGAGGCCATCGCGAAGGCGAACAACACGCCCTACGGGCTCTCCGCCGGGATCTGGAGCGACAAGGGCTCGCGGATCCTCGCGGTCGCCGACCGGCTGCGCGCCGGTGTGGTGTGGGCGAACACCTTCAACCGTTTCGACCCGTCGAGCCCGTTCGGCGGATACAAGGAGTCCGGCTACGGCCGTGAGGGCGGCCGCCACGGGCTGACCGCGTACCTGAAGGGAGCCTCGGCATGAGCAAGCGTCTCACCGTTCCGAAGACCTACAAGCTGGCCATCGGCGGCGCGTTCCCGCGAAGCGAGTCGGGGCGCACCTATGAGGTCGTCTCGCCGAAGGGCGCCTTCCTGGCGAACGCCGCGAAGGCATCGCGCAAGGACGCGAGGGACGCCGTCGTCGCGGCGCGTGCGGCCGTGAAGGGCTGGTCGGGAGCCACCGCCTACAACCGCGGTCAGGTGCTGTACCGGGTGGCGGAGATCCTCGAGGGCCGCCGTGCGCAGTTCGTCGACGAGATCGTCGACCAGGAGGGCGGCTCCGCCGCCGCCGCGGGAGCACAGGTCGATGCAGCCATCGACCTGTGGGTCTGGTACGCGGGCTGGTGCGACAAGTACGCGCAGGTCGGCGGGAACGCGAACCCCGTGTCGGGCCCGTACTTCAACATCTCCGTGCCCGAGCCCACCGGCATCGTGGCGACGGTCGCACCGCAGGACTCGGCGCTGCTCGGTCTGGTCTCGGCGATCGCGCCGGCTCTGGTCACCGGCAACACGGTGGTCGTCGTGGCGAGCGAGCGATTCCCGCTGTCGGCGATCAGCCTGGCCGAGGTGCTCGCGACCAGTGATGTGCCAGGGGGAGTGGTGAACGTGCTCACCGGCTCACCGGCCGAGATCGCTCCGTGGCTGGCATCTCACGCCGACGTGAACGCGCTCGACCTCGCGGGCGCGGGCGCCCTCGACTGGGTGGACCTCGAGATCGCCGCGGCCGACACGCTCAAGCGCGTCCTCCGACCAGGCACGGTAGAGCCGAGCCTCGACCGGATCACGGCGTTCACCGAGACGAAGACGGTGTGGCACACCAAGTCGATGGTGTGAGCAGCTGACGAGAGACGAGGGCCCGGCGGATGCGCCGGGCCCTCGTGTCGTCGTGCCCGGACCGTCAGTCCTCGACGCTCGACGCGGCGCCGGCCAGCAGCTCGATCGAGATGGCGGAGATGTCGATGACGTGCTTGGCCAGATAGAGCGGCTTCGAGGGTGCACGGGTCGTGTAGGTCACGGTGAGGAGGTTGCCGGAGTGCCCGCGTCCGAAGCGTCTGGTGTCGGTGATGTACGGCGACAGCCGCAGTGATGCGAGCGTCGCCTTCGTGCGGTACTGCGACCCGAGCTGCGCGTACATCGTCGCCTCTTCGAGTTGAGGCGCCGGTTCGTGACCGGCCTGGATGAACTCGAGAGCGCTGGCCAGAACCTTGCCGCCGACGACGATCTCGCTCTCCCACGTGCAGATCTCGTCGCCGCGCGAGATGTCGAGCAGCCGGGAGTTCCATTCGGTCGCGGGCGACACCGTTCTCGCGATACGGCGCACGACGACCTTCTTCGCGGTGCGCACGGTCTCCTCGAGCGGCAGCACCGTGCCGTCGGTGGCGGGTGCGGTGCCCGCGACGTGTCGCCGCCTGCCCGGTCCGCGTTCGATGACCCCGTCCTCCTCGAGGAGCGCGAGGGCCTGGCGGACGGTGGTGCGGCTGACGCCGAGCTGTCGGGTGAGCTCCTCTTCGGTGGGAAGGGCCCCCGTTCTGTCGTCGCTGCGCGAGAGCGCATCGAAGAGGCGGTCGTAGACCTGCACGGCGAGCGGGCGGCGATCTCGCACCGGGGGCAGCTGCATGAACGTCATTCTGTCAGTGCTTCACTCTCGGTCTCAATGTGTAGTATGTTGTCGAGCATTAGACATTGTAGTCACTTTGTATAAAGGAGCGGCCAGTGCAGGCAGCGAGCCCCGTGCACATCGTCGGCGGATTCACGATCGACGCGATCATCCGCGCCGACGGATCGTGGGTCACCGGACAGCTCGGTGGCAACGCGCTGTGGGCGGCTGCAGGCGTCGCCGCGCTGGCTCACGGCTGCCCTGTCGCCCACGCCGTGGTGGGCGATGACTATCCGGCCGATGCGCTCGCCGACATCAGCGCTCACGGGGTGGACGTCACCGCGGTCCAGCGCAGGACGCAGCAGCGTAACGCGCGCGTCACCTTCGAATACCTCACCGACGGCTCGCGCTCGCAGCCGGCGCCCGCCGGTGCCGTCGCGGTGCTGCCTCATGCCGTGCAGCCCGAGTTCGCCGACACGACCCGTGACACATCTCTCACGCTCGCGTCGCTTCCCGACGCCGGCACGGTGCGCACCGCTGCGGGCCGGGGCGGAGCCTGGCACCTCGGGCTGCTGCCGGGGGCGCGCTTCGGCGAGCTCGTCGCCGCGCTGCGCGGAGGCGGTGCGTCCAGCATCCAGGCCGACTGCCCTGCGCGGTTCGAGCTGCGTCGGGACGGCGACGCGGTGCTGCGCACCCACCTGCGCGACCTGGACGTGTTCCTTCCGAGCAGCTCCGACACCGATGTGTTCGCACCCGGAATCCCTCATCGCGACCTGATCAGCCGCTTCCACGACTACGGCGCGCCCGTGGTCGTGCTCAAGCGCAGCGAGCACGGTGCGATCGTCTCCGACGCGCACACCGGAGAGGCCTGGTCGATCCCTGCTCTCCCCGTGGGCGAGCACCTCGATGCGACCGGCGCGGGCGACGTGTTCTGCGGAGTCTTCGCACACGTGCGCACCACGGGCGCCGCGCTGGTCGAGGCCGCCGTCGAAGCCACCGTGGCGGCGAGCCGTGCTCTCCATGTCGCCAGCCCTCTTGCCCTGACCAGACCCGATGAAGAGCGATGGCTGGCCGATTGCGCCCGCATCCGAGAAGGAGTGACCCCGCTATGAGGAAGACCACGATCGGCGTGATCGGCAATGCCGCCCGCCCCGGTGTCGAGCTGCCCGCCGAGCTGCTGCAGGCAGCTCGCGACGTGGGTCGCGGTATCGCCGAGGCCGGCGCCGTACTCGTGAACGGCGGCACGGGCGGCGTGATGGAGGCATCCGCCGAGGGGGCGCAGAGCGCGGGCGGCTTCGTCATCGGCTTCCTGCCCCAGGCCGACTACAGTCACGCGAACCCCCACCTCGACGTCGCCCTTCCCACCGGCATGGGCACCATGCGCAATGTGCTCACCGCCCGCTGCTGCGATGCCCTGATCATGGTCGGCGGGGGCGTCGGCACCCTGAACGAGCTCACCATCGCCTACGACGTCGGCACACCGGTCATCGTTCTTCGCGGCACGGGCGGGTGGTCCGACCGCATCGAGCTGTCGCTCATCGAGCAGCGCTGGCTCGACGAGCGGCGCACCTCCGAGATCGAGTTCGCCACCGATCCCGCCGACGCCGTCGCGCAGGCGCTCGCGGCCGTCTCGCGTCCTCGCCGCGAGGGCGGGCTCGTCGCCCACCTCGGCCACGCCGGCAACTGAACCTCCTCCACACAACCCGAACCCCCGCAAGGAGAACAATGATGTCCATCCGCTCCCGTGCCCTGCTCGCCACGGCATCCGCGACGATCCTCGCCCTCGGCCTCGCCGGCTGCTCCGCACCGGCGGGCGATGGCGAGGGGTCGTACGGCGACCTGGCGCTGCAGCTCTCGTTCGTGAAGAACTCCCAGAACATCGGGGAGTACCTGGCCGACTCGGAAGGCCACTACCTGGACGAGGGATTCACCGGCGTCGACCTGATCGCCGGCCCCACGGCCGTCGAGGCCTCGGTGGCCTCCGGCAAGGCCGACGTGGGCTTCTCGACCGCGCTGACTGCGGCGAACGTCATCTCCAAGGAGAAGATGCCCGTCAAGATCGTCGGATCGGTCTACCAGCGCAACGCCTTCACGATCCTCTCCATCGAAGGACCGGACGCCATCCGCACTCCGGCCGACCTGGAGGGCGCGCGCATCGGCGTCACCGCCGGCACCGCGCAGATCATCGTCGAGGCGCTCGCCCGCGCCAACGACATCGACCCCGCGAGCATCACCTTCGTGCCGGCCGAGGGCAACCCGGCCCTGCTCACCGGTGGTGAGGTCGACGGATACTTCGGCCTCGACACCAACGAGCGCATCGTCCTCGAGCAGCAGGGAGCCGAGGTGGTCTCGCTGCCGCTGGCCGAGAACGGACTGCCGTTCGCGGGCACCAGCTTCATCGTCACCGACGAGGCGATCGCCAAGGACCGCGAGCGCATCAAGGCGTTCCTGATGGCGGAGATCCAGGGGTGGACGGACGCCATCGCCGACCCGCAGGCCGGCGTCGAGCTCACGCTGACCGAGTACGGCTCCGACCTCGGTCTGAACCCCGAGAAGGAGGCGGCGCAGGCCGAGATGCAGAACGACTACGTGTATCCGGAGTCGATCCGCGAGAGCGGACTCTTCCTGCTCACCCCTGAGCAGATCGACGCGAACATCCAGGCGATCGGCTACGCGGGCGTCGACATCGACGCCGAGGACCTGTTCGACATGTCCCTTCTCGAGGAGATCTACGAGGAGAACCCCGAGCTTCTGAAGGTGACCAAGTGAGCGCCGCCGCCGACGTCATCCGCGATGTGACCGCGAGCACGCAGCAGCAGGGCGAGGGCTTCACACTCACCGGCCTCACCAAGCGGTTCGGCCGCGGTGCCAAGGAGGTGGTCGCACTGTCGGACGTCTCGCTGTCGACGCGACGCGGCGAGCTGCTCGCACTGCTGGGGCCTTCGGGGTGCGGCAAGTCGACGATCCTGCGGATCCTCGCCGGACTCGACGAGCCGACATCCGGCTCCGCCCTCGTGCACGGAGAGGACCCCGCGCGGATCCGCGCCGCGCACCAGATGGGCATCGCCTTCCAGGACTCCGCTCTGCTGCCGTGGCGCAGCGTGTACGCCAACGTGCGCCTGCCGCTGGAGATCTCCGGCGTCGACGTGGATCGCGACGAGCTCAACGAGCTGATCGCCCTCGTGGGCCTGAAGGGCTTCGAGAACGCGAAGCCGGCGCAGCTGTCCGGCGGAATGCGTCAGCGCGTCTCGATCGCGCGAGCACTGGCCGTCCAGCCCTCGGTGCTGCTGCTCGACGAGCCCTTCGGTGCGCTCGATGACATGACGCGGCAGAGGATGAACCTGGAACTGCAGCGCATCCTCGCAGCCAAGCCGGCATCCACCCTGCTGGTCACGCACGGCATCACGGAGGCGATCTTCCTCGCCGACCGTGTGGCCGTGATGAGCGCGCGTCCCGGCCGGGTCAAGAGGATCCTCGAGATCGACCTGCCTCGCCCGCGTACCCCTGAGCTGATGCGATCGCCCGAGTTCCACGCCCTGGTCGACGAGGCCACCGAGCTGCTCTTCGAGGAGCGCAACGGGCTGCCCTCCGACGGGAGCGCTCGATGAGCGCGACCGTCGCGATCGCCACCGGAGCCCCGAGCGCACGTCGTCGCCGCCTCGACCCCCGTCTGGTCGGAGTGTTCGGCACCCTCGGCATCGTCGCAGTCTGGTGGATGCTCGCCGCGGGTCCGCTCGCAGCGGCGGGGACGATCCCGACGCCGCCGGCGGTCGTGGCGCAGCTGGTGCAGGACGGGTTCGCCTTCTACGTGCCGAACACGACCGTCACGATGCTCGAGGCCGTGCAGGGCTACGCGATAGGGGTCGGTCTCGGCCTGGTCGCGGCGGCGACGGCACTCGTGCTCCCGATCTCGGAGCGGTTCGTGGTGCAGATCGCGGTCATCAGCTACTGCGTGCCCATCGTCGCGATCGGCCCGATCGTCTACCTGCTCGTCGGCGCACCGCGCGGCGGGGGCCCCTCCGGCACCGCCGTGGTGCTCGCGGCGTTCGCCGTGTTCTTCACCACGGTCATCAATGCGCTGCTCGGTTTCCGATCCGCGGATCGGCGCGCGCTCGATCTGGTCACCGCGTACGGCGGCGGAGCCGCGACCCGACTGCGCAAGGTCCAGGTGTTCTCCGCGCTGCCCTCGATCTTCAGCGCTCTGAAGATCGCGGCACCCGGTGCCCTCCTGGGCGCGATCCTGGGTGAGTACGTCGGCGGGGTCGACCGGGGACTGGGACCCGCCATGGTGAACGCCCAGCAGAACATGGACGTCGAGCGGACCTGGGGCGTCGCGATCGTCGCGGCGGCGATCGCGGGTGTCTCCTTCGCCGTGATCGGGCTGCTCGAGAGGCTCGCACGCGCCGTCGGCCTCGTGGCAGAGAGCACCACGGCGGGATTCGGCGCCGACGACGCGCTCCGCGGAGCAGGGGGATGGCGCGCGATCGCGTCGAGCATCGCGACGGTCGCGCTGCTCGTCGTGCTGTGGGATCTCGCGCTCCGGGTATTCGGGGTCTCTCCATTCGTCGGCAAGGGGCCTCTGGAGGTGATCGCGCACTTCTTCACAGCAGAGGAGGCCGCCGTAAACCGGGCGCAGATCGGCGCAGACACCGCGGTCACACTCGGACACGCGGCGATCGGCTTCGGCGCGGGTCTCGGGGTCGCCGCGATCGTGGCCGTGCTGTTCGTGCTGGTCCCGCCGCTCGAGTTCGCGATCATGCCCCTCGCGATGATGATGCGTTCGGTGCCGCTCGTGGCCCTGGCGCCGATCGTCATCCTCATCTTCGGCCGCGACATCATGACGCTCTCCGTGATCGGAGGCCTCGTCGTCTTCTTCCCGGCACTGGTGAACCTGACGATGGGCCTGCGCAGCACCCCGCCCCAGCTGACAGACCTCATCAGCGTGTACGGCGGTCGGGGCACGACGGTCATGCGCCTGGCGCGGGTGCCCGCCGCTCTTCCGGCGCTGTTCTCGTCGATCAGGATCGCGATCCCCGGCGCCATCGGCGGCGCTCTGCTCGCAGAGTGGCTGGCCACCGGCAACGGGCTGGGCTACGCGATCGTCTCGGCGATCGGCCGCTCCGACAACACCAGCGTGTGGGCCTGCGTGGTCGCGATCACGGTGTCGTCCCTCGCGCTGTACGGCCTCGCCTCGATGGCCGAGCAGCTCGTCCGCCGCCGGTGGGGCGGCTGACGCGGGTCATGATCCACGGGCCCGATTCCGACGACAGCGGAGCCGGGCCCGTGTCATCCGCCCGTCAATGCGGCCTCGCGTCGGAGCCAGCGGTTACGCTCGATTCAGGATCTCTCATTCCCCCTGAGGAGGACGGGCATGGCACGCATCGGTGAAAGCGCTGATCTGTTCAAGTGCTCTTTCTGCGGAAAGAGCCAGAAGCAGGTGCAGCAGCTCATCGCCGGCCCCGGCGTCTACATCTGCGACGAATGCGTCGAGCTGTGCAACGAGATCATCGAAGAGCGCATGGCAGAGGCCGGCGCCGGTCCGGTCGCCGACTTCGAGCTCCCCAAGCCGCGCGAGATCTTCTCGTTCCTCGAGGAGTACGTCGTGGGGCAGGAGGCCGCGAAGCGCTCGCTCGCCGTGGCCGTCTACAACCACTACAAGCGCGTCCGCGCCCGCGGCACCATCCAGACCGCAGAGCAGAAGGCCGAAGAGGTCGAGGTCGCCAAGAGCAACATCCTCATGCTCGGCCCGACCGGCTGCGGCAAGACCTACCTCGCACAGACCCTCGCCAAGCGGCTGAACGTGCCGTTCGCGGTGGCGGACGCGACCGCGCTCACCGAAGCGGGCTACGTCGGCGAAGACGTCGAGAACATCCTGCTCAAGCTCCTGCAGGCTGCCGACTACGACACCAAGCGCGCCGAGACCGGCATCATCTACATCGACGAGATCGACAAGATCGCCCGCAAGGCCGAGAACCCGTCGATCACCCGCGATGTGTCCGGCGAGGGAGTGCAGCAGGCGCTGCTGAAGATCCTCGAGGGCACAGTCGCCTCCGTGCCCCCGCAGGGCGGTCGCAAGCACCCGCATCAGGAGTTCCTGCAGATCGATACGACGAACGTGCTGTTCATCGTGGCGGGCGCGTTCGCCGGCCTGGAGGACATCATCTCGGCTCGCGTCGGCAAGCACGGCGTCGGCTTCGGCGCACCGCTGCACGACAAGGGCAAGGACCTCGACCTCTTCAGCGAGGTGCTGCCGGAGGATCTGCACAAGTTCGGGCTGATCCCCGAGTTCATCGGGCGACTGCCCGTCGTCACCTCGGTCTCGCCGCTCGACCAGGATGCCCTGATCGACATCCTCACCGGCCCGCGCAACGCGCTCGTCAAGCAGTACCAGCGCATGTTCGAGATCGACGGCGTGCAGCTCGAGTTCGAGGAGGACGCGCTGCGATCCATCGCCGACCTGGCGGTGCTGCGCAAGACCGGTGCGCGCGGACTCCGCGCGATCCTCGAGGACGTGCTCGGACCGATCATGTTCGAGATCCCCTCAGCGGAGGACGTCTCGAAGGTCGTCGTCACGAAGGCAGCTGTCGAAGAGGGCGCCCCGCCGACCGTGGTGCTCTCACGCAAGCGCAAGAGCGCCTGAACCCGTGACGGACGACCGCCCACAGCCCTGGCGGGTGGTCGGAACGCGTACGATCGCGGCTGATCGCTGGATCCGGCTGCGCGCGGACGAATGCGAGGATGTCGACGGGCGGCGGATCACCCCGTACTACGTGCTCGAACCCGCGGACTGGATCTCGGTGCTCGCGCTCGATGACCGCGGCGACGCCATTCTGGTGGAGGAGTACCGGCACGGAGCCGGCATCGTCGCCCTGGGCACGATCGGCGGTGCGGTCGAGGCCGACGAGGCTCCGATCGCCGCCGCGCATCGCGAGCTGCGCGAGGAGACCGGCTTCGCAGCATCCCGAATGATCGACCTCGGCGCGACCTGGGCGAACTTCGGCAACCACACCAACCGCGTGCATCACTTCCTCGCTCTTGATTGCACCCGGGCGGGCGGGCAGAGCCTCGACGAGACGGAGGCGATCGCCGTGCGAGTGCTGAGCTTGTCAGGTCTGGGGGAGCACCTCGCCCAGAGCTACCACCAGCTCACCTGGTACAAGGCGATGGAGTGGATGGCCGGCTCCGAACCACCGTGATCCGGCGAGCGGCTCAGCCATCCAGCCCACGGCGCTTCAGCAGGGGAGCGATCTCCGCGTCCCGGCCGCGGAAGTCGCGGTACGCGTCCAGCGGATCCTTCGAGCCGCCGACGCCGAGCAGCCGTCGGCGGAAGCGGTCGCCGTTCTCGCGGGTCAGACCTCCGTTCTCATGGAACCATTCCACTGTGTCGGCGTCGAGCACCTCGCTCCAGATGTACGAGTAGTAGCCGGCGCTGTATCCGCCCGAGAAGATGTGCGCGAAGTACGCCGACGAGTATCTCGTCGGCACGACGGGATCGAGCAGTCCGACGTCATCGAGGGCCGCGCGCTCGAACTCGGCGACATCTTCTGCGACGAAGTCAGGGCCGACACGATGCCAGGCCTGATCCAGCCACGCCGCCGCGAGGTACTCGCTGGTCGCATGCCCCTGGTCGAAGGTCTCGGATGCGCGCAGCCGCTCGACGATCGCCGGATCCAGCGGCTCGCCCGTCTCGTGATGGCGCGCGTAGCTGCTCAGCACCTCGTTCCACAGGATCCACATCTCGTTCACCTGGCTCGGGAACTCGACGAAGTCGCGGAACACGTTCGTGCCGGAGAAATGAGGGTAGGTGACCCGGGCGAACAGCCCGTGCAGCGCGTGACCGAACTCGTGGAACAGCGTGGTCACCTCGTCGAGGGTCAGCAGGGTGGGCAGGCCGTCTGCAGGCTGCGGCACGTTGAGGTTGTTCGCCACCACAGGCAGGGTGCCGCGCAGTGCCGACTGGCTCACGATCGGGTTCATCCACGCACCGCCCCGCTTGGAGTCGCGCGTGTACAGGTCGAGCACGTAGACGCCGACGGCGGCACCGTCCTCGTCATGCACCTCGAACACCCGTGCGCCACGGTGGTACGAGACCAGATCGGGGCGCTCGGTGAATGTGACCCCGTAGAGCTTCGTGGCGGCGAAGAAGACACCGTCCTGCAGGACGCGCTCGACCTCGAAGTACGATCGCAGGGCCGCGGTGTCGATGTCGTAGCGGGCCTGACGCACCTTCTCGGTGCAGAACGCCCAGTCGTGCGCCTCGAGGGTGAACGGCTCGGCCTCGGTCTCGTCGATGATCCGCTGCAGAGCCGCGGCCTCGCGATGCGCGTTGCGCGCGGCGGGAACGGCCAGCTCGCGCAGCATCCGCTCCACAGCCTCGGGGAGCCGGCCGTCTCGTCCGCGGTGACGTACGCGGCGTGCGAGTCGTAGCCCAGCAGCGCGGCGCGCTCGGCGCGCAGCGCGACGATCTCGGCGAGCACCGCCCGGTTGTCGTGCTCGTTTCCACGCGCGGCGCGGGTGAGGGACGCCTGCATGATGCGCCTGCGGCTCTCGCGCACGGTGAGGGATGCCAGGTACGGGTGCCCGCTGAACAGCGGCAGCGACACCAGGTAGCGACCTCCCAGTCCGCGCTCGCTCGCGGCGCGCGCCGCAGCGCTGAGCTCACCGGGGGAGAGGCCGTCGAGGTCGGCGACCTCGTCGAAGACGACGGCGAGGTCGTTCGTGTCGTTCAGCAGGTTCTTCTCGAAGGTCGTGCTGAGCGTCGAGAGGCGCTGGTTCAGCGAGGTCAGTCGCGCCTTGGCCTGGTCGTCGAGCGCCGCACCTGCATGGGTCATCTCGCGGAAGTGCCGCTGCACGAGGTAGCGCTGCTCGGCGGTGAGCTCGAGCTGATCGAGCGCCGAATGCACCTGTGACACCCGCCAGTAGAGGGCGCCGTCGAGGCGGACGGCATCGTCGTGCGCGGCCATCAGCGGGGCGAGCTGCTCGTCGACCTCCTGGATCTCGGCCGTCGCATCGGCGGAGCTGACGGTGTAGAAGGCGTGGGCGACGCGATCGAGCAACTCGCCGCTGCGCTCCAGTTCCTCGATCGTGTTCTCGAAGGTCGGCATCGATCGCTTCACCGTGATCGCGCGGACCTCGGCGAGGTGCTCGTCGAAAGCCGCGCGGAACGCGGGCAGGTAGTGCTCGGGCCGGATGGCCGCGTAGTCCGGCATCCCGTAGGGGAGCGTCGAGGGGGACAGGAGCGGATTCACGGCCTCGGTCATGAGCCGAGTCTATGGCCGGGTCGCTCAGCCGCTGAGGCGCCCCATCACGCGCTGCAGTCCTTCGACGACGAGGCGCACGCTGCGACGGCGAAGCGTCTCGGGCCGAGCGAGGACGTCGATGAGGCGGTGCGTGCTCACGCCGAGCAGGGGGATGCGCACGATCTCGCTGTCGTCGACGCTCCGTGAGGTGAAGCGGGGGAGCAGCCCGATCACATCCCCCGCCGCGACGGCGGCAGCGACGGCACCATAGTCGTTGATGCGGTGCTGCACGCGCGGGGCGACGTTCGCGACCGCTGCGATCGCGCCGAGCACGTCATCCGGGGAGTATCCGATGCGGCTCGTGACCCAGCGCTCCCCGGCGATGTCGGAAGGGGACACAGACGAGCGTCCGGCCAGCGGATGCGAACCGGCGACGGCCACGTCCAGCGGCTCGCGCACGAGCGTCAGGCTGCGCACACCCTGCGCGGGCCAGGGCTCCGAATGCTCCATCCGGTGCGCGAGCACCAGGTCGTAGCGAGCGGTGAGCGCGGGGAACTCGCTCTGCGCAACATCTTCGTCGGTGAGCTGAACGCTCGGAGCGTCCTCGCTCTCGGAGAGCTCTCGCAGCAGCGCCCCGAACAGCGCCTGGCCCGCACTGTGGAAGCCGCTCACGCTGACGACGCCGGCGGCATCCTGTTCGAAGGCGTCGAGTGCGCCGCGGGCGGCGGCCATGGCATCCAGGGCCTCGCCGCCCGCCTCGGCGAGGACCTGGCCTGCAGCTGTCAGCACGAGGGTGCGGCCTTGACGCCGGGTCAGCGGGGTGCGCACTCCACGCTGCAGCGCGGCGAGTTGCTGAGAGACGGCCGACGGCGTCACGCGCAGCGCCTCGGCGACGGCGGTGACGCTGCCGAGCGCACCGAGCTCACGCAGGATCTGCAGCTGATGGAGTTCCACAGCTCGATTCTACTTTCAGTTCTGCTTAATCGACCATGCAGGAAGAGGTCGTTGCTCTACATCGTCGGGTGCGGTGTGATCGAAGCATGAAGGCACTGTTCAAGAGCGGGCCGCGCGCCGGCTTCGAGCTCGTCGATCGCCCCGATCCCGTCGCGGGCACGGGCGAGGTGGTGATCCGAGTGCTGCGCACCGGGATCTGCGGCACCGATCTGCACATCCACCGGTGGGACGAATGGGCCGCCTCCGCGATCGAGGCGCCGCTGATCCCCGGGCACGAGTTCTACGGCGAAGTCGTCGAGGTCGGCGACATGGTGCACGACATCTCCGTCGGAGACCGCGTCTCGGGCGAAGGGCACATCGTCTGCGGCACGTGCCGCAACTGCCGAGCCGGACGCCGCCAGATGTGCATCCGCACGATAGGCCTCGGCCTGCAGCGCGACGGCGCCTTCGCCGAGTACCTCTCACTGCCGGCCACGAACGTCTGGGTGCATCACGACGATGTGACTCCCGAGCTCGGAGCGATCTTCGACCCGCTCGGCAACGCCGTGCACACCGCCCTGATGTACCGCGTGATCGGCGAGGACGTGCTGGTCACCGGATGCGGACCGATCGGTCTCATGTCGATCGCCGTTGCCCGTCACGCGGGGGCGCGCTTCATCGTCGCCACCGATGTCAGCGCGCCGCGCCTCGAGATGGCGACGCAGATGGGCGCGGACGCGGTCGTCGACGTCTCCAGGCAGGACATCCGCGAAGCGCAGCGGGCGCTCGGGATGCGCGAGGGCTTCGACATCGGCTTCGAGATGAGCGGTGCGCCGTCGGCGCTGCCGGCGATGATCGACAACATGAACCACGGCGGGCAGATCGCCATGCTCGGGCTTCCCAGCGCTGGTTTCGACATCGACTGGGGCAAGCTGGTCACCCACATGCTCACGATCAAGGGCATCTACGGACGCGAGATGTTCGAGACGTGGAACGCCATGGGCGCGATGCTGCAGACGAGCGCCGCGCTTCGCGAATCGATCACCCGGGTCATCGCCGACGTGATCCCCGCGCGCGACTGGGAGCGCGGCTTCGCGGCCGCGGAGTCGGCGGGCACGGGCAAGATCATCCTCGACTGGACAGAGCTGTAAGGAGCCGCCATGTACGCGACATTCAAGGATCACCTGCAGGCGGAGCTCGCCGGAATCGAGGAGGCGGGCCTCACCAAGCGCGAACGCGGCATCCGCGGCCCGCAGAAGGCACGGATCGTCACCGGCGATGCCGAGGTTCTCAACTTCTGCGCCAACAACTATCTCGGTCTGGCCGATGACGAGCGCATCCTCGACGCCGCGAAGGGCGCTCTCGACGAGTGGGGATACGGCCTCGCCAGCGTGCGCTTCATCTGCGGCACGCAGGAGCAGCACCTCGAGCTCGAGCGGCGCCTCGCGGCCTTCCTCGGCACCGATGACGCCATCCTGTACTCCTCGTGCTTCGACGCGAACGGCGGGGTCTTCGAGACGCTGTTCTCCGCGGAGGACGCGATCATCTCGGACGAGCTGAACCATGCATCGATCATCGACGGCATCAGGCTGTCGAAGGCCCGCCGCCTTCGCTACCGCAACCGCGACATGGCCGATCTCGAGGAGCAGCTGAAAGCGGCGGCGGATGCCCGCTTCCGTGTCGTCGTCACCGACGGCGTCTTCTCGATGGACGGCTACATCGCGCCGCTGGAGGACATCTGCGACCTCGCCGAGCGCTACGACGCGCTCGTGTTCGTCGACGACTCGCACGCGGTCGGCTTCGTCGGCGAGAACGGACGCGGCACACCAGAGCTGTGCGGGGTCTCGGACCGGGTCGACATCTACACCGGCACGTTCGGGAAGGCCCTCGGCGGGGCATCCGGCGGCTACGTCGCCGCGCACAGCGACATCGTCGCGCTGCTTCGCCAGCGCTCGCGTCCGTACCTGTTCTCGAACACGCTCGCCCCGTCGATCGTCGCCGGTACCCTCACGGCGCTCGATCTCGTCGAGGGCTCGGCTGACCTGCGTGCACGACTGACCGCGAACTCCGAGCTGTTCCGCCGGCGGATGAGCGAGGAGGGCTTCGACCTGCTCCCCGGCGAGCATCCGATCGTTCCCGTCATGTTCGGCGACGCTGCGCTCACCGCCCGCATCGCCGACGAGATGCAGCGTCAGGGCGTGTACGTGACGGCGTTCAGCTTCCCTGTCGTGCCCCGAGACAAGGCACGCATCCGGGTGCAGCTCTCCGCGGCGCACACGGCCGAGCAGGTCGAACGCTGCGTTGCCGCGTTCGTCGCCGCGCGAGACACGGTGAGCTGAACCGCCTCGCTCCCGGTGGGCGGATTGCAAAGAATCCATTGCAAAGAAAAGCTTGCAAAGAAATGTTTGCAAGTGTAGCTTTGCATGTATGACGAACAACGAGCAGGTGCGCACCCTCGATGCCAGTGCGCTGAAGGCGCTCGCGCACCCGCTGCGGGTACGGATCTATGATCTGCTGAGCGAACGAGGGCCGCAGACGGCCAGCAGTCTCGCCGCGCTGATCGGCGAGACCTCCGGGGCGACCAGCTACCACCTGCGCGCGCTGGCCGCGCATGATCTGATCCGCGAGGTGCCCGACCGGGGCACCGCGCGCGAGCGGTGGTGGGAGCGGCCCAAGGGCCGGATCAACATGCCGGGTCCTGCCGAGTCGATGTCGCCGTCGAACCGCGCCGCTGCGCAGATCGTGACAACCGAGTTCCTGCGGCTGCGCCACGAGACGCTCATGGACTACATCAATCGTCCCGCATCCGAGCAGCCCGAGGGGTGGAAGGATGCCGGTCTCATCATGACGACGATGCTCGACCTCACACCCGAGCAGATGGACGCGCTCAAACAGGAGCTCACCGCGGTCGTCGACGCCGCGGTCGAGCGCTACCGGGGGCAGGAATCACTGCCCGGAACCCGCCGCGTATCCCTGCGCGCCGAGATCTTCGACCTTCCGGTTGGCACGACCCGCCGAACGATGAACGAGGAGTGATCATGACCACCGCAACGCTTCACCTCGCCTCGCCCACGCCGTTCGAACGCCTCCTGCAGCAGCTCGCCGACGCACTCGCCGCGCACGTCGTACGCCGGATCGCGGCCCGCACAGAGCGACGCGAACTCGGTCTCGAGCTGCTGCGTCAGCAGCAGACGCGGCGCCACGACCCGCACGAGGTCGACCACCTCCTGGCGATCGTGGGGCTCACCGGGCGCTGACGCGAACCGCACATGCCGAGGCCCTCGGACCGCAGAGCTGCTGCGGTCCGAGGGCCTCGGTGCACATCGGAGGAGTTCAGTCCTCGAACGGGCGGGCGATGACCTCGCCTGTCGCGGTCTCGACGACCTCCCACCCGGCGTCGAGCTCGGCGATCGCCCGTCCCTCCAGCCACGTGAGCGTCCAATGCCCCGTCAGGCCCTGGGCCTCGACCTCGGAGATGGCGGGGAGCAGGGTCGCTGGAACCGACGACGGCGGCTGCGCGCCGGCCCGCCACCTCGTGCCCAGCTGCATGATCAGGCCTCCACCGGTGCGAGCTCGATCGCAGTGACTGCGAGTTCATCGGCCTCGGCGAAATGCAGCTCGGCGATGCGACCCACCGCCCGCAGGTCATCGGCCGCGGCGCGAAGCGCGTCGACCTTGGCCGCCGGTGCTGCGATCGTGGCGGTGGCCACCGGAGTCTTCTGCGACGCCTTCGCCTCGGTCTTCGCCCTGCGGATGCCGATCAGAGCCTCACTGGCGGCGGCGAGCACGGCGGGGTCGCCCTCGACGCCGAGCGGTGCGGGCCACGCGGCGGTGTGGATCGAGCCCTCCTCGAACCACGACCACGCCTCCTCGGTCGCGAACGACACGATTGGGGCGAGCAGACGCAGCAGCGTCGACAGCGCCAGGCGCAGCGCGAGGGCTGCCGAGGCCTGCCCGACGTCGGTCTGGTCGTACGCGCGCTCCTTCACCAGCTCGAGATAGTCGTCGCAGAAGGTCCAGAAGAACGCCTCGGTGACCTCCAGCGCCTTCGCCTGGTCGTAGTTCTCGTACGCCTTCGTCGCCTCGCGCACGACCTGGTCGAGCGCGGTGAGCATCGACGCGTCGAGCGCGTGCGTCACCTGCGCACCCTCGGGCACGGGGAACGACAGCACGAACTTCGCCGCGTTGAGGATCTTGATCGCCAGTCGGCGACCGATCTTCACCTGGGTGGGGTTCTGCGGGTCGAACGCCGCATCCATGCCGAGTCGGCTCGAGGCCGACCAGTAGCGCACCGCGTCGGAGCCGTGCGTGGAGAGGATGTCGGCGGGGGTGACCACGTTGCCCTTCGACTTCGACATCTTCTTGCGGTCGGGGTCGACGATGAATCCGGAGATCGCGGCGTTGCGCCACGGTGAGCGCTGGTCCTCGAGCGTCGAGCGCAGCATCGTCGAGAACAGCCACGTGCGGATGATGTCCTGGCCCTGCGGGCGCAGGTCGAACGGAGCGACCGTGTTCCACAGCTCCTCGTCGCGCTGCCAGCCGCCGGCGAGCTGAGGGGTGAGGGACGAGGTCGCCCAGGTGTCGAAGATGTCCTGCTCGGCATCGAATCCGCCGGGCACGCCGCGCTGGTCCTCGGCGTAGCCCTCGGGCACATCGGTGGTCGGGTCGATGGGCAGGCTGTCGAGCGGTGGGGTCAGCACGCGGTCGTAGTCGCGCTCGCCGTTCTCGTCGAGCGCGTACCAGACGGGGATGGGCACGCCGAAGAAGCGCTGGCGCGAGATGAGCCAGTCTCCCGTGAGCCCGCCGACCCAGTTCTCGTAGCGCACCCTCATGAAGTCGGGGTGCCAGCTCATTTCGCGGCCGTTCTCGAGCAGCTGCTCGCGCAGCTGCGGGTCGCGGGCGCCGTTGCGGATGTACCACTGGCGCGTCGAGACGATCTCGAGAGGGCGGTCGCCCTTCTCGAAGAACTTCACGGCGTGGTTGAACGGCTTGCCGACCTCGAGCAGGTCGCCAGAGGCCTGCAGCTGCTCGACGATGCTCTTGCGTGCGCTGAAGACCGTCTTGCCGGCGAGCTCGGCGTACGCGGCCAAACCGGTCTCAGAGGTGATCGCCTCTGGAGCCTCGGCCAGCACGCGGCCGTCCTTGCCGAGGATCGTGCGGTTCGGCAGATCGAGCTCGCGCCACCAGATGATGTCGGTGACGTCGCCGAAGGTGCAGATCATCGCGATGCCGGAGCCCTTGTCCGGCTGGGCGAGGTGGTGCGCGAGCACGGGCACCTCGACGTCGAACACCGGGGTGCGCACGGTCTTGCCGAAGTAGGGCTGGTAGCGCTCGTCGTCCGGGTGGGCCACGAGGGCGACGCATGCGGGGAGCAGCTCCGGGCGGGTCGTCTCGATGTGGATGTCGCCCGAGCCGTCGGTCTTGTGGAAGGCGACGCGGTGGTATGCGGCCTGCTGGTCGCGGTCCTCGAGCTCCGCCTGTGCGATGGCCGAGCGGAAGTCGATGTCCCACAGCGTCGGGGCGAGCGACTGGTAGGCCTCGCCGCGCTCAAGTCCGCGCAGGAACGCGAGCTGGCTCTGCCTGATCGTGTCGTCGGAGATGGTGCGGTAGGTCTGGGTCCAGTCGACGCTCAGGCCGAGCTGGCGGAACAGCGCCTCGAACTGCTTCTCGTCCTCGACGGTCAGCCTCTCGCACAGCTCGATGAAGTTGCGGCGGCTGATCGGCAGCTGATCGGCCGCACGGGACGACTTGTTGTCGCCGCCCTCGAAAGGAGGGGTGAAGTCGGGGTCGTAGGGAAGTGAGGGGTCGCAGCGAACGCCGTAGTAGTTCTGCACCCGTCGCTCGGTGGGAAGTCCGTTGTCATCCCAGCCCATCGGGTAGAACACGTTGCGCCCGCGCATGCGCTCGAAGCGCGCCTTGATGTCGGTGTGCGTGTACGAGAACACGTGGCCGATGTGCAGACTGCCGGACGCGGTGGGCGGGGGAGTGTCGATCGAGTAGACGCCGTCACGACCGGATGCCACTGCGCGGGCGCGGTCGAAGAGGAAGGTGCCCTGTTCGGACCACCGCTCACCCCACTTCGTCTCGAGGCCTTCGAGTGCGGGCTTGTCAGGGATGCTGGACATGGAGGTCTCCTCGAGCGATGTGTGCGGCACTGTGTGAGCGTGCCTGAGTGTGGGTTGTCCGGCGAGTCTACCGCTCGTCCGAGTGCGACTCGTTGATCGACCGAGTGCAACAATCGCGGATAGGATGGGGTGTTCCCCTTCCTGCACTCATCGAGGTTCCGAATGCCTTCCTTCTCCGCGCGTCGACTGCTGCCCCTGGCCGCGCTGACAACCGCATCCGCTCTTCTGCTCAGCGCCTGCGCAGCACCCGCCGACGAAAGCGCCGGCGGTGAGGGCGACTCCGAGCTCGTCTGGGCGATCGAGGGCGCCAACCTCTCTGCGGGTCACATGGACCCGCAGACGAGCCAGCTCGATGTGTCGGGCATGGTTCAGCGCCAGGTGCTCGATTCGCTCGTCTTCCAGGAGGAGGACGGCTCGTTCTCACCGTGGCTCGCCGAGAGCTGGACGGTCTCGGAGGACGGGAGGACGTACACGTTCGAGCTGCGCGACGACGTGACCTTCTCGGACGGCACGGCGTTCGACGCGGCGGCCGTGAAGGCGAACTTCGACCGCATCGCCGACCCGGCGACCGAGTCGGCGCAGGCTGCGAGCATGCTCGGCGGTGAGCTGTACGCGGGCACCGAAGTCGTCGGCGAGCACACGGTGGCGGTGAGCTTCACCCAGCCGTACGCACCCTTCCTGCAGGCTGCCAGCACCGCCCAGCTGGGCTTCTGGTCGCCGAAGGTGCTCGAGACCTCGGCCGACCAGCTCGCCGCGGGCGGTCCCGACGTCACGGTCGGCACCGGTCCGTTCGTGCTCAGCGAGTACACCGCGGATCAGGAGATCGTCTACACCCGCAACGACGACTACGCGTGGGGACCGGACGGAGCCGAGGCGCCGAAGATCAAGACGCTGCGAGTGGAGCTGCTGCCCGAGGCATCCGTCCGCGCCGGCGTGCTCTCGTCGGGCGAGGCCGATGTCGCCACGCAGCTGCCGCCGAATTCCGTCGCCGATCTCGGCGACGGAATCACAGTGACGGCCAGGGAGTACCCGGGTCTGCCGTACTCGCTGTTCCTCAACGAGAAGCACGGCGTCTTCGCCGATCAGAAGGTGCGACAGGCGTTCTCGCTCGCGATCGACATCGACGCCGCCGTCGAGGAGATCTTCTTCGGCGAGTTCCCGCGGGCATGGAGCATCCTCGGCCCGACGACGCCCGGCTACGACGAATCGCTCGAGGGCAGCTGGCCGTTCGACGCCGACAAGGCGAACGCCCTGCTCGACGAGGCGGGCTGGACGGAGCGCGATGAAGACGGCATCCGGATGAAGGACGGCGAGCGCCTCTCGGCGCGCTGGATCGCATGGACCCCGATCTCCGACGACCGCACCGCTCTCGGCAACGCCGTGCAGTCCGACCTCAAGGACGTCGGCTTCGAGATCGTGCGCGAGAAGCTCGAGCCCGCGGCGTACAACGAGCAGTACGGCCCGAAGACCTACGACATCACCGACTGGGACTTCTCGGGCGTCGACGCCGACCTGCTTCGCAGCCACCTCGGCACCGACGGGTTCCAGAACGCCTCGCAGGTGAGCGACCCTGCGGTCGACGAGCTGCTCGAGCAGGGGCTCTCGAGCGCAGACACGGCGGAGCGCGCGAAGATCTACACGCAGCTTCAGCAGTGGAACGCCCAGCACGTCGCGATCGTGCCGCTGTACGTCTCCTCGCTGATCACGGCGTCTGCCGACGGCGTCGACGGACTCGAGTACGACCTGTACGGCCGCCCGCTGTTCTACGACGCGAGCGTCAGCCGCTGACGTGCGGCGCGCCCTGATCCGGACTGCGGGGATCGCCGCGTCTGCCGTCCTCGTGCTCTGGGGCGCGGCCACCCTGGCCTTCCTCGCGTTCCGGATCATCCCCGGCGACGCCGTCTCGGTCATGCTCGGACCCCAGGCCAAGGTGAGTGAGGCGGTCAAGGATGCGCTCCGCGCGGAGCTGGGGCTCGACCGGCCGCCGCTCGAGCAGTACCTCGGCTACGTCGGGGGGCTGCTGCGCGGTGACCTCGGCACGTCGTACCAGCTCCGGATGCCCGTGAGCGAGGTCATCGCGCGACAGCTGGGCCCGACGCTGCAGCTGACCGCGCTCGCGATGCTTCTCGCCGTGATCATCGCATTCGCCGTCGCGCTCCTCGCCCGGCGCGGCGCGGCCAGGACAGCCGTCTCGGCGGTGGAGCTGATCGTGCTGTCCTCTCCGGTGTTCTGGATCGGGATCCTGCTGCTCGCGGTCTTCGCCTTCGGGCTCGGCTGGTTCCCTGTAGCCGGCACTCGCAGCCCTGCGACGGTGGTGCTGCCTGCCGTCACGCTCGCCCTGCCCGTGGCCGCGCTGATCGGCCAGGTGCTGCGCGACGGCATGGACGACGCGGAGCGCCAGCCGTTCGCCGAGACGGTGCGCTCGCGTGGTGGCGGGCCCGCGCGCATGGTGCTGCGTCACTCGCTGCGGCACGGCGCGGCCGGCGCCCTCACCATGACCGCATATCTGATCGGCTCGCTGCTCGGCGGCGCCGTTCTCGTCGAGACCGTGTTCGCCCGGCCTGGCCTCGGCAGGGCGACGCTGACGGCGATCGTCGACCGCGACCTGCCCGTCGTGGCCGGGGTGATCATGCTGAGCGCGGCGGTCTTCGTCGTGGTCAACGTCGTCGTCGAGCTGCTGCATCCCGTCATCGATCCGCGGCTGCGAGCGCGAGCCGCCGCCTTCGAGGCCCCGGCGATCGAGGAGCGGCGATGATCGCGCGGCGGATCGGACTCGGTCTCGCTGTCGCCTTCCTCGCTGTCGTCGCGCTCGCCGCGGTCTTCCCGGAGCTCCTGGCGACGCATGATCCGCTGCGCACCGACGTGCGCGCCGCTCTCGAGCAGCCCGGTGCCGCTCACCTGTTCGGCACCGACCAGTCCGGCCGCGATGTCTTCTCGCGGGTCGTGCACGGTGCCGGTCGGTCTGTGGGCATCGGGCTGCTCGCAACTGCCCTGGCGCTGGCGGTCGGGCTCTCCCTCGGATCGCTGTCGGGTGTCGCACCCCGGGCGGTGGATGCCGTCGCGATGCGCGTCACCGACGTCCTGCTCGCATTCCCCGAGTTCCTCATCGCCCTCATCGTCGTGGCGGTGCTCGGCCCGGGTGACGTGAACGTCGCGGTCGCGGTGACGATCGCGGCGGTGCCGGTGTACATCCGCCTCGCCCGCACGCGGACCCGCACGCTGCGACTCGCCGAGCACGTCGAGGCGGCGCGCATCATCGGTGTCGGACCGGTTCGCACTTTCAGTCGTCACGTGCTGCCGGGGGTGCTCGGGTCGCTGAGCGTGCTCGCCACGATCGGAATCGGATCCAGCATCCTCGCCGCCGCCGGTCTCAGTTTCCTCGGTCTCGGCCCGTCGGAGCCCGCACCGGAGTGGGGTCTGATGCTGTCGGGCGGGCGCAACGTGCTCGGTCGCGCGTGGTGGATTTCGGTGTTCCCCGGCCTCGCCATCACGCTGACCGTGATCAGCGCGACCGTGATCGGCCGTGCTCTGCGCGCCCGATCCGAGGGGAGGCGCGCATGAACGCCGTGTTCGCGCGTGGACTGCGCATCGAGATCGACGGACGAGCGGTCGTCGACGGGGTCGACATCGACGTCGCCCCCGGGGAGTGCGTCGCGATCGTCGGAGAGTCAGGCGCCGGCAAGTCCCTCACCGCCCGTGCGCTGCTCGGCATGCTGCCCGACGGCGCCCGCATGTCGGCGGACGAGCTGCGGATCGACGGCGTCGATGCCGTCGTGCTGGGCGAATCCGGCTGGCGCTCCCTTCGCGGCGCGCGGGTCGCACTGGTCTCGCAGGATGCCCTCGCCGCTCTCGATCCGCTGCGCCGGGTCGGGCGCGAGGTCGCCGAGCCCATGGAGATCCATGGGCTGCATCGCCGAGACCGGGATGAGCAGGTCGTGCGGCTGCTGGCATCCGTCGCGCTGCCCGAGCCGGAGCGGCGGGCGCGCAGCCACCCGCATGAGCTGTCCGGCGGCATGCGGCAGCGTGCTCTGATCGCCTCGGCCCTGGCCGCCGATCCTGGGGTGCTCGTCGCCGACGAGGCGACGACGGCGCTGGATTCGACGGTGCAGGCCCGCATCCTCGCCCTGCTGCGCTCGATCGTCGACGAGGGGCGCGCTGTGCTGTTCATCAGCCACGACTTCGCCGCTGTTCGCAGGGTCGCAGACCGGGTGCTGGTGATGCGCGAGGGGCGGATCATCGAGCAGGGCCCGGTCGCCGAGATCATGACGTCGCCGCGAGAGGCATACACGCGCGCGCTCATCGACGCGAGTGCTCCGCGGCCCCGCATCCCTGACCGGGAGGCCGGCGGGGTGCTGCTGCGCGCGGGCGACGTGTCGAAGCGGTTCCAGCGCCCCGCCGTCGTCGGGGCGTCGTTCACGCTCGGTGCCGGCCGCACGCTCGGCATCGTCGGAGAATCGGGCTCGGGGAAGACGACCCTTGCGCGGATGCTGACCGGCGTCGAGCGGCCCGACGGCGGTGAGCTGCGGTGGCTCGCGCCACAGCGGGTTCAGCTCGTGCACCAGAACCCGCTCGGCGCCTTCGACCCGCGCTGGACGATCAGCCGGTCGATCGCAGAGGCGCTGCAGGCGGCGGGCGTGGCGCGGCGCGATCGCCCGGCGGAGGTGGCCGCGCTGCTCGCCGAGGTGGGGCTCGGCGAGAGTCTCGGCGCCCGGCGCCCGCGCGAGCTGTCGGGCGGGCAGCGTCAGCGTGCGGCGATCGCGAGGGCGCTCGCCGCCGACCCGCAGGTCCTCGTACTCGACGAGCCGGTCTCGGCACTGGACCCGACCGTGCAGGCTCGCGTGCTCGATCTGCTCGTGCGCCTGCAGGCCGAGCGGCATCTGACGATGGTGCTCGTCTCGCACGATCTCGCTGTGGTCGCCGCGATGTGCGACGACGTGCTGGTGATGCGCGACGGCGAGATCGTCGAGCAGGGTCGCGTGGCCGACGTGTTCGCCGATCCCACGCATCCGTTCACCAGGGAACTCCTCGCAGCGGCACTCTGAATCCGCTAGGTTGCTAGCATGCAATCAGATGAGCCGAAGGCGCAGTTCAACGTGTACCTGCCGCAGGACCTCGTGCGCGCCGTGAAGCACAGAGCGATCGATGAGGGATCCAGCTTGTCCGCACTGGTCGAGCGCGCGATGCGCCGCTATCTCGAGGAGGTCGCGTCGTGATCGCCGCCGTCCAGCAGATCGTGTTCACTCATCAGCCGCAGCGGTGGCACGCGCTCGCCGCAGCCCTCGGCCTGCAGGCTCCGTACCCTCCGTCGCCCGAATGGGGCGAGTTCCACGGCGACGGCGTGCTCGCTGTGCACCACGCGGCCGCGGAGCACCCCGCCGGATCCGTCGAGCTGAACCTGCTGGTGGACGATCTCGACGAGGCCGCGCGCTCGCTCGCCGGCTTCGACATCACCCGAGGCGAGATGGACGGAGTGGGGGAGATGCTCGCCGTCAGGGCGTCATCCGGGCTCGAGGTCAGGATCTTCCGCGGTGCACCCGAGGCGGTGAACGGCGGCCTCGCCGTCCAGCCGATCTGGTTCCAGGACGACGTGGCCGAGGCCCGCGCCATCCTCGAGGCTCTCGGGCTGCAGGCATCCATCGTCTCCGACGGCGGGGGATGGGTCGAGATGCGTGCCGCAGGCGGCGGATGCGTCGGCGTGCACGCTGCGGCGACGCGCTCCGAGGGCGAGGGGCAGGGGTTCGGGCTGTCGTTCGAGGCCCGGGGCGATCTCGACGGGCTGGCAGCGCGGCTCGAGGACGCCGGGTTCGAGGCATCCGTGATCGACGAGTCCTACGGGCGCACCATCCGGATCGCGGACCCGGATGTCTGGATCAACGGTGCGCAGGATGACCTGTACGGCTACCACCGCGAGGACTGACCACCCGGGCAGGGACCGCGCGCGCGTCGCGCGGACGAATCGGCCCGACACGTCCGCGGCACGCGCAGGGGCTGCACCTGGCGAGATGACCCGCGCCGGCCGGCGCACAGGTGCGAGAGGCTTGGATCAGCGCGTAGAATGGCTGCACAAGCTGTGATCCGGCCATCACCGGGGAGCTCTCGGAAGAACGCGTCGCAGACTCGGAACGAGCAGGCGAGGCAAGTAGAACCGAGCGGGGCAGGCCCGTCATCGCCGCAGTGAGAGCGGCTTCGCGAGAAGCACGCAGGGTGGTACCGCGGTCCGTGGAAGCACGGGTCGTCCCTGCAGCAGCATCCGCCCACGACCACTGCGAGAGACGATGACCTATCCTCAGCCATTCCGGTTCCTGAGCGGCGGCGAAGCCGACAGTCGAAGGATCGGCGCAGCCGCCGACGTCACCCCGAGCCCGAGCTTCCCCGACATCGAGCGCGAGGTGCTCGACTTCTGGAAGGCGGACGACACCTTCCGGGCCTCGATCTCACAGCGAGACGGCGCCGACGAGTGGGTCTTCTACGACGGTCCGCCCTTCGCCAATGGTCTGCCGCACTACGGTCACCTGCTGACCGGGTACGCGAAGGACGTCTTCCCGCGCTTCCAGACCATGCTCGGGAAGAAGGTCGACCGCGTGTTCGGGTGGGACACGCACGGCCTGCCGGCCGAGCTCGAGGCGATGAAGCAGCTCGGCATCACCGAGAAGAGCGAGATCGAGCAGATGGGCATCGACGTCTTCAACGCGAAGGCCCGCGACTCGGTGCTCACCTACACCCGGGAATGGCAGGACTACGTCACCCGGCAGGCCCGCTGGGTCGACTTCGAGCGCGGCTACAAGACGCTCGACCTCGGATACATGGAGAGCGTGCTGTGGGCGTTCAAGACCCTCTACGACAAGGGGCTCGCCTACGAGGGCTATCGCGTGCTGCCATACTGCTGGCGCGATGAGACCCCGCTGTCTGCGCATGAGCTGCGGATGGACGACGACGTCTACAAGGACCGCCAGGACCCGTCGGTCACCGTCACCTTCCCGCTCGTGGGCGCCAAGGCCGAGACTCTCGGCCTGACCGCGGTGCGGGCCCTGGCCTGGACGACCACGCCGTGGACGCTTCCCACCAACCTCGCCCTCGTCGTCGGTCCCGAGATCGAGTACGTCGTGCTGCCCGGCGGTCCGAACGGCGCTGCCGACATCGTGCCGGGCGATGACCCGGCCGAGAGCGACGCGCACCGCTACCTGCTCGCACGCGAACTGGTCGGCGGGTATGCCAAGGACCTCGGCTACGAGAGCGCTGACGACGCGCTCGCCGCGGTGCAGCAGACCGTTCTCGGCAGGGAACTGCAGGACGTCGCGTACGACCGTCTCTTCGACTACTACGCGGATGCCGAGACCTGGGGCACCGAGAACGCCTGGCGCATCCTCGTCGACGACTACGTCACCACCACGGACGGCACCGGCATCGTGCACCAGGCCCCGGCCTACGGTGAAGACGACCAGCGCGTCACGAACGCCGCCGGAATCCCGACGATCATCTCGCTCGACGACGGCGGACGCTTCCTCTCGTCGGTCACCGATGTCGCCGGCGAGCTGTGGATGGACGCGAACACGCCGCTCATCCGACTGCTGCGCGCTGCAGGCCGGATGCTGCGCGAGCAGAGCTACGTGCACTCCTACCCGCACTGCTGGCGCTGCCGGAACCCCCTGATCTACAAGGCCGTGTCGAGCTGGTTCATCCGCGTCACCGACATCAAGGACGACCTGCTGGCGAACAACGAGCAGATCACCTGGGTGCCCGAGAACGTCAAGCACGGGCAGTTCGGCAAGTGGCTCGAGGGCGCGCGCGACTGGTCGATCAGTCGCAACCGGTACTGGGGCTCGCCCATCCCGGTGTGGAAGAGCGACGACCCGGAGTACCCGCGCGTCGACGCGTACGGCTCGCTCGAGGAGCTGGAGCGCGACTTCGGCACGCTGCCGCGCAACCCCGATGGCGAGGTGGACCTGCATCGCCCCTACATCGACGACCTCACGCGCCCCAACCCCGACGACCCGACCGGCAAGAGCACGATGCGCCGCATCGAGGACGTCTTCGACGTGTGGTTCGACTCGGGCTCGATGCCGTACGCGCAGGTGCACTACCCGTTCGAGAACCAGGAGTGGTTCGACTCCCACTCGCCGGCCGACTTCATCGTCGAGTACATCGGGCAGACGCGTGGCTGGTTCTACGTGATGCACGTGCTCTCGACAGCGCTGTTCAACCGTCCGGCGTTCACCGGCGTGAGCTGCCACGGCATCGTGCTCGGCAGCGACGGATACAAGATGTCGAAGTCGCTGCGCAACTATCCCGACGTCAGCGAGGTGCTCGATCGTGACGGGTCCGACGCCATGCGCTGGTTCCTCATGTCGAGCTCGGTGCTGCGCGGCGGCAACCTCGCCGTCACCGAGGAGGGCATCCGCGCCGGCGTGCGGGAGTTCATCCTGCCGCTGTGGAACTCGTGGTACTTCTTCGCGACCTATGCCAACGCCGCGACCGAGGGCGGCTACCAGGCATCGTGGCGCACCGACTCGACAGACGTGCTCGACCGGTACATCCTCGCCCGTCTCGGCGACCTCGTCCGAGAGGTGCGCGCCGACCTCGAGGGGCTCGACTCGACCACGGCATCCGCGCGGCTGCGCGATTTCGCCGAGGTGCTGACGAACTGGTACATCCGCCGCTCCCGCGACCGCTTCTGGGAGGGCTCCTCGACCGAGGCGTTCGACACGCTCTACACCGTGCTCGAGACGCTCACGCGCGTGGCAGCCCCGCTGGTGCCGCTGATCAGCGAGCGGGTCTGGCAGGGACTGACCGGCGGGCGCAGCGTGCACCTGACCGACTGGCCCGACGCCGACGCGTTCCCCGCGGCCGAGGACGTGCGGGACGCGATGGACGCTGTGCGCGATCTCTCCAGCGTGGGCAACGCTCTGCGCAAGAAGGAGAAGCTGCGCGTGCGGCTCCCGCTCGCCCGCCTCACCGTCGTGTCGCCCCTGGCCGGCGATCTGGCGCAGTTCGAAGGCATCCTCCGCGAGGAGCTGAACGTCAAGTCCGTCGAGCTCGTTCAGCTCGGCGAGACCACCGCCGTCGACTACGGCATCAGCCACAGGCTGAGCGTCAACGCCCGCGCAGCGGGCCCGCGCCTCGGCAAGGAGGTGCAGAAGGTCATCCGCGCGGCCAAGGAGGGCTTCTGGACCGAGGAGAACGGCGTGGTGACGGCCGACGGGATCATCCTCGAGCCGCACGAGTACGACCTCGTGCTCGAGACCTCGGGCCGCCCCGAGGGCGAGGCTCTTGCGCTCGTCCCCGTCGGCGGCTTCCTGCTGCTCGACACCGCCACCACTCCCGAGCTCGAGGCCGAGGGCCTGGCGCGCGACGTCATCCGCGCCGTGCAGGACACCCGCAAGAAGGCCGATTTCGACGTCAGCGACCGCATCCGTCTCGCGCTGCGCTTCGACGACGCGGAGGACGCGGAAGCAGTCGCGGCGGCGTTCGAGGTGGCCGACGTCGCCGGTGAGACTCTCGCTCTCGAGCACCAGCTGCTGCGTGCGGGCGAGGATCTCGCCGAGAACGAGTTCAGCGCTGTCATCGCCAAGGGCACCTACGCCAACCGCGGCGACTTCACGGTCGCCGTGAGCCGGATCGGAGGGCGCAATGAGTGACGTCCAGCGTGCCGATGTCGTCTACGAGAAGCTGCTCGAGCGGGCGGGTGAGCGGTGGGTGCAGCCGCGCAAGGAGCGGGTCGCCCGCATCCTGACGCTGCTCGACGACCCCCAGGGCACCTACCGCGTCGTGCACATCACCGGCACGAACGGCAAGACCTCGACAGCACGGATGATCGAGAGCCTGCTGCGCTCGCACGGCCTGCGCACCGGCCTTTTCACCAGTCCGCACCTCAAGCGCTTCACCGAGCGGATCATGATCGACGGCGAGCCGATCGCCGACGGCGCGATCGCCGACGCGTGGGACGAGATCGAGCCGTTCGTCGGCATCGTCGACGCAGAACTCGATGCGGCGGGCGACGCCCCGCTCACCTTCTTCGAGCTGCTCACCGTGCTCGCCTTCGTCGCCGCGTCGGACGCCCCCGTCGACGTGCTCGTGCTCGAGGTCGGCATGGGCGGGTCGTGGGACTCGACCAACACGGCGGACGGTGATGTGGCGGTGTTCGCTCCGATCGACATGGATCACGCCGACCGGCTCGGTGACACCATCGAGGCGATCGCCGAGGTCAAGGCGGGCATCATCAAGGACGGCGCCGCCGTCGTCTCGGCCGAGCAGAAGCCCGAGGTCGCCGCGGTGCTGAGCCGGGTCGCGGGCGAGAAGCACGCGACGATCGCCTTCGAGGGCCAGGACTTCGGTCTCAGCGCGCAGAAGCTCGCGGTCGGCGGCCAGCTGATCAGCATCCGCGGACTCGCAGGCGAGTACGTCGACGAGTACCTGCCCCTGTACGGCGCGCACCAGGGACACAACGCCGCCCTCGCCGTGGCTGCCGTCGAGTCGCTGATCGGCGGCGCGTCACAGCGCATCGTCGGCGACATCCTGGCCGACGGCCTTCAGAACGCCACGTCACCCGGTCGGCTGCAGCTGGTCGGCATCGCCCCGACCGTCGTGGTGGATGCCGCGCACAACCCGCACGGGGCCGCAGCCCTTGCGCGTTCGCTGGACGACAGCTTCGACTTCGACGAGTGGGGTCTCGTGCTCGGCGTCTTCGCCGACAAGGACACGGCGGGCATCGTCGACGAGCTGCTCCCGCAGGTGACGGAGGTGTTCGCGACGGCTCCCGACTCCGATCGCGCCGCGGACGCGGACGCCATCGCCGATCTCGTTGAAGAGCGGGGGCGCCGCGCGAGCGTTCATCCCACCCTGGCTGACGCCGTCGACGCCGCACGCGAGTGGGCGGCGTCAGGCGAACGTCGCGCCGTCGTGATCGCGGGTTCCATCGTGCTCGCGGGGGAGGCCCTGCTGCTCTCCGAGGAGGAGGACTGGAAGTCGGGGTGGCGTGCATGAGCGCTCGCGCCGCGCGACCCGCTCGCGCTCCGCGCACCCTCGTTCAGAAGCTCGGCTCGATCGTGCTCGGATTCGAGGCGATCGGGGCGCTGCTCGCCGGGCTCGTGATCTACGGTCTCGACGCTCTGCCCACCGGCATCCCCTCGTGGTGGGGCATCGTCGCCGGCGTGGTGGTCGCCATCGCCCTGATCGGCGTGGCGGGCTCGATCGCGAAGCCTTGGGCGATACCCGCCGGCTGGGTGCTGCAGGGCGTGATCGCGCTCGGCGGCCTGCTGGTGCCCGCGATCCTCTTCGTGGTGCTGATTTTCGGCGGCATGTGGGCGTATGCGACGATCGGTGGGGCCCGAATCGACCGACAGCGGCCGGCGGGCCCGCCGGCAGAACCTCACACAGAGAGCGAATGACATGGCCACTGAAGAAACCCTCGTCCTCGTCAAGCCCGACGGCGTCGCCCGCGGCCTGACCGGCAGCATCCTCGCCCGCATCGAGGCGAAGGGCTACGCGCTCGTCGACCTGCGCCTCGTCGAGCCCGATCGCGACCGGCTCGCCGCGCACTACGCAGAGCACGAGGGCAAGCCGTTCTACGAGCCGCTCCTCGAGTTCATGATGTCGGGCCCGTCGGTGGCGATCCGCCTTGCGGGCAACCGCGTCATCGAAGGGTTCCGCTCGCTCGCCGGCACCACCGACCCCACGACCGCCGCCCCCGGCACCATCCGCGGCGACTTCGGTCGCGACTGGGGCCTCAAGGTGCAGCAGAACCTCGTGCACGGCTCGGACAGCCCCGAGTCGGCTGCGCGTGAGCTGGGGATCTGGTTCGACTGAACGCTGACCGCAGACGAGAAGAGGGACGCCCGATCGGGCGTCCCTCTTCTCGTCTGGATCAGAAGACCATGTCGATGACCTCGCCGAGCAGGTCGAGCCCGGCGAGCTGCGCCATCGCGATGATCACCGCATAGGCGAGGATCGAGGCGAGCGGCACCCACGCCATGAGGCGGCCCGCGCGCTCTCGAGCCGAGGTCGAGCGGCTGAGCGTTCCGTTTCGGACGAGGTGCAGCGTGGTCGCGAAGAACGTGGGGATCGTGACGGCCCATGTCGCCATGCACCACGGGCACAGGGTGTGCAGGCTGTAGATGCTCTGTCCGATCAGCCAGCACACGAAGATGAAGGCGCCGAGCACTCCGACGCCGAACAGACCCCAGAACCACCGCGGGAAGCGGATGCCGGCCAGCACGGCCACGCCCATCACCAGCACGGCCATCCAGCAGGTCACGCCGATGAGCGGATTGGGGAAGCCGAAGACCTCGCCCTGCCACGACGAGAGGTTCTTGTCGCACTGCAGCATGACGCTCACGTAGCAGCTCGTGGTCTCGCCGGGGTTCTCGAGGACGTAGAACTTCTCCATCGTGAGCTGGAACGCCGCCCACCAGCCGACGATCGCGGCGAAGACGAGCCAGATTCCGTACCCGATATGGCGGGAGCGCTGCGTGGTCATGGCGCGATTATCCCAGCGGTGTCTATGCGGCTCGGGTGAATCACGGCACGCGCGTCGCAGTCGGTTCGGTCCTCGGCGTCCGGTAGTGCGATAATGGCTGAAGATGACGTCGCGTTCACCCGCGATCGAATCGACAAGACTTCGGGGTCATGTGCCCCAGGAGGTCGCGCCGCAGAGCCGACCACCAGCCGATCGAGTTCGCGGCCGCTGTTTCGCCGCACGAGTTTTCGCGGCGCACGCAGTGCCCGCGCAGGGAGTTAGCCAGAGATGGCCGATGAGAATGACGACAAGAACACCCCTACCCTCGACGAGTCGCCGGCGCAGCCGGTAGCCGAGGACGCACCGGCCGCCGAGACGGCCGCGACCGTCGCCTCGGAGCCGGATGCCCCGCAGCAGCCCGCTGCGGACGAGCAGCCCGCCATCGACGAGGCCGCTGTCGACGGGACCCCCGCCGCAGACGAGCCCGCCGCTGAGGCGTCGGCCGCTGACGAGCCCGCGGCTGACGAGGCGGCTCCCGTCGCGCAGCCCGCTGCGTCGGCATCCGAGAGCCTCGCGGGCGAGCCGACCGCCGAGCCTGAGGCTCCTGCCGAGCCTGAGGCTCCCGAGCCGCTGACGGCTGTGAGCCTCGGCCTGCTGCCTGAGGTCTTCGTCTCGAAGGTCTCCACGCAGCTGCACTTCTACGCACCGGAGATCGTGCCGCTGCCCGCACGCGGCAGCCGCGACGACGATGAGGGCGACGACCGGGGCAGCGCGTTCCGCCGTGGCCGAAACCGCAGGCGAGGCGAGGGGGACGAGGGCCGCGACGAGCCGCGTCAGCGCCAGCGCCAGGTGGAGTACATCACCGAGCCGAAGGCGATCAAGGGCTCCACCCGTCTCGAGGCCAAGAAGCAGCGCCGTCGCGACGGCCGTGACGCGGGCCGCCGTCGTCCGGTGGTGACCGAGGCGGAGTTCCTCGCCCGCCGCGAGTCGGTCGATCGCATGATGGTCGTCCGCGCCAAGAACGGCCGCACGCAGATCGGCGTGCTCGAAGACGATGTGCTCGTCGAGCACTACGTCGCCCGCAATCAGGACGCGTCGCTGATCGGCAATGTCTACCTCGGCCGCGTGCAGAACGTGCTGCCCAGCATGGAGGCCGCCTTCGTCGACATCGGCCGCGGTCGCAACGCCGTGCTGTACTCGGGAGAGGTCGACTGGGACGGTGTGGAGATCGGCAACCAGCCGCGTCGCATCGAGCTCGCGCTCAAAGCAGGAGACCGTGTTCTCGTGCAGGTCACGAAGGACCCCGTCGGCCACAAGGGCGCGCGTCTGACCAGCCAGATCTCGCTTCCCGGCCGCTACCTGGTGTACGTGCCGGGCGGGTCGATGAACGGGATCTCGCGCAAGCTGCCCGACAACGAGCGCGCCCGTCTCAAGCGCATCCTCAAGGAGGTGCTGCCCGAGTCGTCGGGCGTCATCGTCCGCACCGCGGCTGAGGGCGCCACCGAAGAGCAGCTGACGCGCGACGTGCAGCGGCTCACCTCGCAGTGGGAGCACATCCAGAAGCAGGTCCAGACGCAGCAGGCCCCTGCGCTGCTGCACGCCGAGCCCGACCTGCTGGTGAAGATCGTGCGCGACGTCTTCAACGAGGACTTCACCCGCATGACCATCCAGGGCGATGACGCGCAGCGCACCATCCGCGCCTACCTCGAGAGCGTCGCCCCCGACCTTCTCGAGCGCGTCGAGACCTACACCGACGACGTCGACCCCTTCGATGCGTACCGCATCACCGAGCAGATCGAGAAGGCTCTCGACCGCAAGGTCTGGCTGCCGTCGGGTGGCTCGCTGGTGATCGACCGCACCGAGGCGATGACGGTCGTCGACGTCAACACCGGCAAGTTCGTCGGCTCGGGCGGAAACCTCGAGGAGACGGTCACCAAGAACAACCTCGAGGCCGCTGAGGAGATCGTCCGTCAGCTGCGCCTGCGCGACATCGGCGGCATCATCGTCGTCGACTTCATCGACATGGTGCTCGAGTCCAACCGCGACCTCGTGCTGCGCCGCCTGGTGGAGTGCCTGAGCCGTGACCGCACGAAGCACCAGGTCGCCGAGGTGACCTCGCTCGGTCTCGTGCAGATGACCCGCAAGAAGCTCGGTCTCGGTCTGCTCGAGACGTTCAGCGAGGCGTGCGACGTCTGCGCCGGCCGCGGCGTGATCGTGCACCACGACCCCGTGGTCAAGCACCGCAGCAGCAGCGGCGGCGGCTCCAACGGCGGCGGCCAGAGTCGGCGCTCGCGGGGCGGCTCGTCGCAGCAGCAGTCCTCCGCAGCGGCGCCCGCTCAGCCGACGTCCGCGAACGGCGGCACGCACAGCATCACCGAGGGAGCGAAGTCGGCCCTGGCCGCCATCGCCGCCTCCACCATCGTCGCCAACGGCGATCCCGTGCAGGATCAGCCGGCCGCCGAGCAGCACGCCGCCGCCGAGGCGCCCGTGCAGAGCGAGCGTCCGAAGAAGCGCAAGAAGCGCGGGGGCGAGCGCAAGGGTCCGAAGACCGAGACCGAGCAGCTGCTCGACTCGGTGCTCGATGCGCTTCCCGAGCCGAAGGCGCCGGGTCAGGGCCGCAACCGGCGTCGGGTCACCACCGCCATGCTCACCCCGAACGCCTCGTCGACCGACGCGTCAGCGCCGGTCGCGGGCTCGAACCCGGAGTCCTGAGCGGATCAGTCGTCTGGTGAGCTCCTTGCCGCCCACGTGCACCGCGCCGGCGGCGAGGAGCCTCGGCAGCGACTCCTCCGGCACGTCGTAGTGGTCGCGGTCGAAGGCGCGGGGAGGGATGCCCTGCTGCGCGGCGAAGGCGTGCAGCTCGGCCAGGTCCGAATCGCTGACCAGATGCGCCCACAGCCTGCCGTGCGCAGGCCAGATGGCATCGTCGACGAGAAGGGTCATGCCGTGATCTTAGGACGGGGACACACCCGCGGCCTCGCTTTGCGGCATCGGCGATGATCCGGTAAAGTTGTCCTTTGGTGCGAGACCCCTGACGGCTCTTCCGGTCGCAGGATAAGTCTTGCGTCCGCACCCGTCGCCCCGGGCGATGTACGCAAGCAACAGTCTTCCCGTGAGATTCCCGGAGCGATCCGCTCCCCAACGAAACAGGTATGAAGTGGTTTACGCAGTAGTGCGCGCCGGTGGCCGGCAGGAGAAGGTCGAGGTCGGCACGATCGTTCAGCTCGACCGTGTTCAGGCTGCCCAGGGCGAGAACATCGAGCTTCCCGCCGTGCTTCTCGTCGACGGTGCCTCTGTGACCACCGACGCCGACAAGCTGGCGAAGGTCAAGGTCACGGCTGAGGTTCTCGGCAACCTCCGCGGACCGAAGATCGTCATCCAGAAGTACAAGAACAAGACCGGCTACAAGAAGCGCCAGGGCCACCGTCAGGAGCTCACGCGCGTCAAGATCACCGGCATCAAGTAAGCACGGAAGAGGCTCAGACATGGCACATAAGAAGGGCGCGAGCTCGACCCGCAACGGTCGTGACTCCAACGCACAGCGACTCGGCGTGAAGCGCTTCGGCGGTCAGACCGTCAACGCCGGCGAGATCCTCGTCCGCCAGCGCGGCACGCACTTCCACCCCGGCGCAGGCGTCGGCCGTGGCGGCGACGACACGCTGTTCGCTCTCGAGGCCGGCGCAGTCGAGTTCGGCACCAAGGGCGGCCGCAAGGTCGTCAACATCGTCGCAGCCGCTCAGTAAGAGCAGCAGACTTCCTGGACGGGGCGGGCTTCGGCTCGCCCCGTCCTCGTATCCCAGCACAACCCGGAGGAGCACGGCACATGGTCACGTTCGTCGACACCGTCACGCTGCACCTTCGCGCCGGAAAGGGCGGCAACGGCTGCGTCTCGGTCCGTCGTGAGAAGTTCAAGCCGCTCGGCGGTCCGGACGGCGGCAACGGGGGAGACGGAGGCGACATCATCCTCGTCGCCGACCCGCAGGTGACGACGCTGCTGTCGTACCACCACTCGCCGCATCGCACGGGCGGCAACGGCGGGTTCGGCATGGGAGACCACCGCTCGGGCTACGACGGAGAGTCGCTCGAGCTGCCCGTTCCTGTCGGCACGGTCGTGAAGAGCGTCGACGGAGACGTGCTGCACGACATGATCACGCCGGGTGAGAAGTACGTGGTGGCCGAGGGCGGTCGAGGCGGCCTCGGCAACGCCGCGCTCGCATCTCCGAAGCGCAAGGCCCCGGGCTTCGCCCTTCTCGGGACCCCGGGTTACGAGGGCTCGGTCGTGCTCGAGCTCAAGACCGTCGCAGACGTGGCCCTCGTCGGCTATCCCTCCGCAGGCAAGTCGAGCCTCATCGCCGCGCTGTCGGCGGCCAGGCCGAAGATCGCCGACTACCCGTTCACGACGCTGCACCCGAACCTCGGCGTCGTGCAGGCCGGTGACAGCCGTTACACCGTCGCCGACGTGCCCGGCCTCATCGAGGGCGCGAGTGAGGGCAAGGGCCTCGGCCTTGAGTTCCTCCGTCACGTCGAGCGCTGCAGCGCCCTGCTGCACGTGCTGGACTGCGCCACCCTCGAGCCCGGCCGCGACCCGCTCTCCGACCTCGACGTCATCCTCGCCGAGCTGGCTGCGTACGAGGTGCCAGAGGGGCAGACGCCTCTTCTCGAGCGTCCTCAGCTGGTCGCGCTGAACAAGGTCGATGTGCCCGAGGCGCGTGAGCTCGCCGAGATGGTGCGCCCCGAGATCGAGGCCCGCGGATTCCGTGTGTTCGAGATCTCGACGGTCGCCCGCGAAGGACTGCGTCCGCTGAGCTTCGCCCTTGCAGAGCTCGTCGACCAGCACCGCGCCGAAGCGGCCGTCGAGGTCCCGCGTGAGCGCGTGGTGATCCGGCCGAAGGGGGCCAAGGAGGAGTTCACGATCCGCGTCGAGGGCGGCACCTACGGCAACATCTATCGCGTGCTCGGAGAGAAGCCGGTGCGGTGGGTGCAGCAGACCGACTTCCAGAACGAGGAGGCCGTCGGGTACCTCGGCGACCGCCTCGAGCGTCTCGGTGTCGAAGAGGCCCTGTTCAAGGCCGGCGCGGTCGCCGGGGCCACCGTCATGATCGGCACAGGAGACAACAGCGTCGTCTTCGACTGGGAGCCCTCGATCGCCTCCACCGCCGAGCTCATGAGCTCGCCGCGAGGCACCGACATCCGCATCGGCGGCTCGAACCGACGCACCACCGCAGAGCGTCGCGAGCAGTACCACGAGATGATGGATGCCAGGGCTGCGGCCCGCGCTGAGCTCGAGGAGAAGCGCCTCGCCTCCCGCGAGGACGAGGAGTGACCGCGCACACGCGGGCCGAGCTCGCCGCCGCGAGCCGGATCGTCGTGAAGGTCGGCTCGTCGTCGATCAGCGGCGAGTCCTCGTGGCGCATCCCGATGATCGTGCAGGCGCTGTCGACGGCGCACCGTCGCGGCGCCGAGATCATCCTGGTCTCGTCGGGGGCGATCGCCACGGGCATCCCGTTCCTCGACCTCGACTCGCGTCCGACCGACCTGGCGACGCAGCAGGCGGCTGCAGCCGTCGGCCAGAACGTGCTGGTCTTCCGCTATCAGGAGGCGCTGCGTCCGTTCGGGATCGTCGCCGGCCAGGTGCTGCTGACGACCGGCGACCTCGAGAACCCGACCTCGCGCAGCAATGCCCGTCGTGCGATGGATCGGCTGCTGTCGCTGCGAATCCTGCCGATCGTGAACGAGAACGACACGGTGGCCACGCAGGAGATCCGCTTCGGCGACAACGACCGCCTCGCGGCCCTCGTCGCGCAGCTGGTCGGCGCCGACGCCCTCGTGCTGCTGAGCGATGTCGAGTCGCTGTACACGAAGCCTCCGACGGACCCGAGCGCGGTGCCCATCGAGGAGATCCCGGCGGATGCCGATCTGAGTGGTCTCGAGTTCGGGGCATCGGTCGTGAACAGCGTGGGCACCGGGGGAGCGGCGACCAAGGTCTCGGCTGCGCGCATGGCCGCGGCATCGGGATCGGGGTGCTCGTCACCAGCGCCGATCTCGTCGGCAGGGCCCTCGAGGGAGAGCAGATCGGCACCTGGTTCGTGCCGTCTGCGCGCGGCTGAGCAGCGTCCGTCACGGCGGCCCGGAGGCGCTTCGTGCGTCGATACACTGACCGGATGAGCACATCCATCGTCACCGACGCCCCGGCGGACACCGCGCAGGATCGCCTTGTGCGCGCGAAGGAGGCGTCGCGCTCGATCGCGCGGCTGACCAGCGCTCAGAAGGCGGAGCTCCTGGAGGCGATCGCCGCTGCGATCGAGTCGAACGCGGCACGCATCATCGATGCGAACACCGTCGACATCGAGCGCGGGCGGGCCGATGCCATCGGCGATGCGCTCATCGACAGGCTGCGCCTGGATGAGCAGCGCGTCGCGGCGCTGGCATCCGCCGTGCGTGACGTCGCGACCCTGCCCGACCCGATCGGCCAGGTCGTGGGAGGGCACCGGATGCCCAACGGTGTCGCTCTCGAGCAGGTGCGGGTGCCGTTCGGCGTGGTCGGCGCGATCTACGAGGCGCGCCCGAACGTCACCGTCGACATCGCGGCGCTCGCGCTGCGTGCGGGCAATGCGGTCGTGCTGCGCGGGGGCAGCGCCGCCCGCGGCTCGAACACGGTGCTGGTGGAGGTCATGCGCCAGGCCCTGGAGGGCCTCGGCCACGACCCTGAGGCGATCCAGAGCGTCGACGACTTCGGCCGCGAAGGTGCGAAGGCCATGATGCACGCACGAGGTCTCATCGACGTGCTCGTGCCGCGCGGCAGCGCGTCGCTCATCGAGGCGGTCGTGACGGAGTCGACGGTCCCCGTCATCGAGACCGGTGCAGGGGTGGTGCACATCGTCATCGACGAGTCGGCGCCGATGGACTGGGCGCGCGACATCGTCGTGAACGCCAAGGTGCAGCGGCCGAGCGTCTGCAACGCCGTCGAGACGCTGCTCGTTCATCGGCAGGCCGCTCCGCAGCTCGTCCCTGTGATCGCGAGCGCTCTGCTCAGCGAGGGCGTGGCGATCCATGGCGACGACATGGTCGTCGGGCTCGTCGCAGGGACGATCCCCGCGACGGAGGACGACTGGGCGAAGGAGTACCTCAAGCTCGAGATCGCGATCAAGGTCGTCGACGATCTCGACGAGGCGCTCGAGCACATCCGCCGGTACAGCACGGGTCACACCGAGTCGATCATCACCACCGACTCGCGCAACGCCGAGCGCTTCCTCGCCGAGGTCGACTCGGCGGTCGTGATGGTGAACGCGTCCACTCGCTTCACCGACGGCGCCGAGTTCGGGTTCGGCGCCGAGGTCGGCATCTCGACCCAGAAGCTGCACGCGCGAGGTCCGATGGGACTCGGGGAGCTGACCAGCACGAAGTGGCTCGCGCGCGGGTCAGGCCAGATCCGCGGCTGAGGACTAGAATGGACAGGCGTTTGCTTGCCAGGTCAGGAACGGAGTCAGGATGAACCTCGTCGCACAGATTGCGATGGCCGCAGCCGAGACGGAGCACCACGGGAACGTGGCGGCTGAAACCTTCATCTTCGGTGTCATCGCAGCGATCATCTTCGCCGTGCTCGGCCTCGTGACGCTGTCTTTCCGCAACGTCGCCAACCGCCACGCGGCCAAGGCCGAGGCGTACGCGCTGAAGCACGGCAAGGACGGCCACGGCCACTAGGATCGCATGCACGACTCCACCGCTCGGGCACCGCGCATCGGCGTGATGGGTGGCACTTTCGACCCCATCCACCATGGTCACCTGGTCGCGGCGAGCGAGGTCGCGCACTCCTTCGACCTCGATGAGGTCGTCTTCGTGCCGACCGGCCAGCCATGGCAGAAGCAGAACGTGTCGCCCAGCGAGCACCGCTATCTGATGACGGTGATCGCCACGGCATCGAACCCGGGCTTCACCGTCAGCCGGGTCGACATCGACCGCGACGGGCCCACCTACACCATCGACACCCTGCGCGATCTGAAGCAGCAGCGCCCCGACGCGGAGCTGTTCTTCATCACGGGTGCGGATGCCGTGGCGCAGATTCTCAGCTGGAGGGACCATGATGAACTGTGGGATCTCGCCCACTTCGTCGCGGTCTCCCGGCCGGGCCACGTGCTGAGCACGGACGGACTGCCCACCGAGGATGTGAGTCAGCTCGAAGTGCCGGCCCTGTCGATCTCGTCGACGGACTGCCGAGAGCGCGTCGCCGACGGGCAGCCGGTCTGGTACCTGGTGCCGGATGGCGTGGTCCAGTACATCGCGAAGCATCATCTGTATCGGAGCAAGGCATGAGCACTGAAGAGGACGGGCACACCCTCACGCGCAAGCAGCTGCGTGAGCTTCGTCTGACCGGCTCGACACCGGTCATCGGCGGTGAGGAGGCCGCCGCGGCTGCGATCGAACCGGCGCCGGCTCAGCCGCCCGCCGAGGAGCCCGCAGCGGACTCCGAATCCTCGGACCCGGCGTCGACCGGACAGTCGGCCCCCGACTCGGCCCGCCCCGCATCGACCTCCTCAGGTGCAGGCGAGGCTCCGCTCACCCGCCGCGCCGCCCGCGCCCAGGAGCGCATCCGCACCGGCTCCGTTCCGGTCGTGCCCGCGGAGGAGCAGCCCGCCGTCGTCGAGCCGCCTGCCGTCGAGGCGCCCGTCGTCCAGCCGCCAGTCGTCGAATCACCCGTCGTCCAGCCGCCGGTCGTCGAGGCACCGGTCGTCCAGGAACCGGTCGTCGAGCCCTCGATCGTCGAGGAGCCGGTCGATGAGTCGCCTGGGCTCGTGTCCGGCATCCCGGCTTTCGCACCGAAGCCGACGCCTGCGCCCAGATTCGACGCTCCGATCGAGCGGGCTGAGCCGGTCGAGTCCGAGGAGCCCCTGGCGGCCACTCCCGAGCCCGTCGAGGCCGCGCCGACGCCTGCGGACGACGACTCGGAGCGGCCGATGGTCGGTGCCGCGTTCGGCATCGGCGTCAAGAAGGCGACGTCCGGCAACAGCGCCCCGGCCGCGTTCGACGAACTGCTCGAGACCGGCTCCGCGGGCCCGCACAAGACGGCGAGCACGCTGATCTTCACCCCGTCGCCGGGCGCCGGATCGCTCTCGGGCCCCGTCGCATCGACCGGTGAGCTGCTCATCACCGGCACCTACGCGCTGCCCGACGGAATGGGCTCGCAGGGTCACGCCCTCGGCACCACCGACGGCAAGGACGTCGACGCCGTCCTCATCGACGGCGAGCTCGCTCCGGCGTCATCGCCCACCCCGATCGCTGCGAGCTCTGCGATCAGCACCTCGAAGCCGGCCGGAGAGGTCATCCGTCCGCCCGTGCCCGACAAGGGCAACAAGCTCACACTCACCCTGGCGATCGTCGCCGGGGGTCTCGCGCTCGCGCTGGCCGCGGCGCTGATCATCGCCTTCACCACAGGAGTCCTCGGTTGATGCAATCCCCTGAAGCCGCCGTCGAGATGCTGCAGATCGCCGCTCGCGCGGCGGATGCGAAGGGCGGCGAGGATCTCATCGCCCTGAACGTCTCCGAGCCGCTGCCGCTCGTCGACGTCTTCCTGCTGGTCACCGGAAACAGCGAGCGCAACGTCGCCGCGATCGCCGACGAGATCGAAGACCAGCTTCTCGAAGCGGGACACCGTCGCGTCCGACGCGAGGGCCGTGCCGAGTCACGCTGGGTCCTGCTCGATTTCGGCGACCTCGTGGTGCACGTGTTCCACTCCGAGGAGCGCGTCTACTACGGGCTCGAGCGCCTGTGGAAGGACTGCCCCGTCATCCCGATCGAGCTGCCTGCACCCGCCGCGGGGGAGTGAACGTGCGCGTCACCGTCGTCGGCCGGCTCGACACGGAGACGCTGATCGAATGGAACGGCGCGCTCAGGGCCTCGTGCGTCGAGGATCGCGTCGGCGTCTGGTGGCCGAGCGACGAGACCGTCCTGGCGCAGTTCGCCGATCCGCTGCCGGGTCGGCGCCGCTGGGCGCTGGTCCATCGCGCCGAAGACGGCTCACTCGCCGGTGCGGCCGACGTCTCAGCGGGCCCAGGCGAACCGGCCGAGGTCACGATCGGCGTCCTTCCCGCCCACCGTCGCCGTGGAATCGGCACCGTGCTCTGGGAGGCCGCTCGCGAGCTGCTCGCCGACGAGGCGCCCTCGGTCGTGCAGTCCGAGACGTGGTCGCAGGCGGGAGTCGCATTCGCCGAATGCTGCGGACTGGCGGTGGGCAACAGCGAGCTCCGGATGCTGCGCAGCGCCGTCGCACCCGCTCCCGACCGTCATGCCGCCGCCGATGTGGAGATCGTCACGTGGACGGGTGCCGTCCCGGACGACCTCATGCACGACTGGGTCCGCCTGAACACGCGGATGCGCGAGGACGTTCCCATCGGAGAACTCACCCGGCGCGTCACCTCCCTGGATGCGGAGTGGGTCCGCGCCCACGAGAAGCGCATGACCGACCAGGGCTGGATTCTCGTCCGGGCGATGGCTCGTCTTGCGGGCGAAGGCGTCGGCTACACCGTGCTCTTCGTCGCCGCAGACGGTGATGAGATCGTTGTGCAGGACGACACCTTCGTCGAGCGAGCCCATCGCGGGCGGGGCATCGCCGGACTGCTCAAGAGCGAGAACCTTCGTCAGCTGAGTGCGCTGCCGGCCTCCGCCGCAGCGCGGTGGGTGCAGACCACGACCGCCGTCGACAACCACCCCATGCTGGCGCTGAACCGCGCGATCGGCTTCGAGGTCGCCGACAGGTCGTACGCCCTCGAAGGTCGATTCGCAGTGAGCTGAGCTCAACCGACGCGGTCCTCGCCGGCCCAGGCGTCGTCGTCATCGGCGCCGGATGCCAGCCGGTCGGCGTCGATGCTGTCGATCGCATCGGGATCGGCATCGGGGTCCAGCTCGACCTCGCCGTCCACCTCCCTGGTCGGCATGCTCGCGTCTTCATCGCCCAGGTCGGGGTCTTCGGGAAGCATGTTCGGTGTGGGGTTCGACATGATCGCTCCTCTCATGGCGACGCCGCGCGCGCCGCGTGGCGCGAATCTAGCCCTGTCGGCGCCGCGGCCAGAGCCGCTTGACTGCGTGGCCTGCGACGGCTACCCGACACTCCCGACCTGCCGGGGCGATTTGGCGCTTGCCCGTCGGTGCGTAGTATGCTGATCAGGTTGCCGAGATCGGCGATGAAGATGGGCCTGTGGCGCAGCTGGTAGCGCACCTGCATGGCATGCAGGGGGTCAGGGGTTCGAGTCCCCTCAGGTCCACCAAACAGAACTCCCCGCCTCGGCGGGGAGTTCTTCGTTTTCGGAGGCATACCACGCGAAGGCGATGCGCGCCTCGCCGGTCCGGTCGGACACTCTGGCGATGTCCGAATGTCTCATCCTGGCCGAGATCCACCGGACGATCCCCTCATGGTGAGCGCGCGTCGCGGAATCCATGTAGGTCGAACACAAAGAATCACTCATTTGCGTGGCCAGGCTTGCGTTTTCTCTTCAAGCCGTGTGATTGTTCGGTTATCAAACATATAAGGAGAGATTCAATGATCGAATCACGTCCCCTGAAGAGAACTCGCGGCAGAGTCGCCGCGATCGCCAGTGCTACGGCCATGGTCGGCAGCCTGTTCATCGCCACCGCCCCGGCCTACGCGGGACCCCCCGCGAACGCACACTGCGGCACCGAGGCCAGCAACAACATCGACGGCTTCGTCAACCACGCGCAGCTGACGAAGGCTCTCCACAAGATCGAGCACACGACCAACGGCACCGTCGCTGTCGACGTGCTCGGTCAGACAGGCAATGGCACCGACATCTACACCGCGCGCGTCGGCCACGGCGACACGGTCATCTTCATAGAGTCGCAGATCCACGGCAACGAGAACCACGGCACCGAGGCGCTGCTCAACCTCCTCGCCGACTGGGGCAGCAACACGCCTGCCGCCCAGAAGCTGCGAGATGCAGTGACCATCGTCACGATCCCGCGCATGAACGTCGACGGCGGCGAGAACGACACGCGTCAGAACCAGCACTCGTGGGACGAGGTCGTCGCCGACTTCCCGCAGCTCGAAGGTGCGCAGCCCTCGTGGAACTACAACTCGCGCGTCGGCGGCTTCGACATGAACCGCGACTTCAACCCCGACCTGGACTACGTTCCGGACCCGGCGGACTTCCCGGGTACGAGCGCCGGCACCGGCTGGTACATCAACCCCGAGACCCAGCTCGTGCGCGACCTGTATCGCGACCTCGAAGACGAGTTCGGCACCGTCGACTACTTCGTGGACCTGCACAACCAGGGCAGCTGCTACGTCGACTCCGCCACGGGAGAGCGTTCGTTCCTGTCGATCTCGGGCCGCTTCATCGCCGACCCGACCGCGTTCGGCGACTGGCCCAAGTTCGACTACGACCACTCGCGGCGTGCGAACGTCGCCGTGTACAACGCTCTGCAGAGCCGCGGCGAGTCGGGCTTCGGCAACGCGACGCTGTACCCGCAGGACACGAACCTCCCGGGCACTGCTCTCGGCTCGTTCGCTCTGCGCGGCAGCGCCACGGTGCTCTTCGAGACCTCGAGCCAGACGCAGTACGACGGCACGAAGTCCAGCGGCAAGCTGATCAAGCAGGTCGAAACCGGTCTGACGGGCCTCGTCGACGCGGTCGTCGATGGCAGCATCGACAACCTCGACCCCGAAGACTATGAGGAGATTCCGACGCGCGAGCCGTTCCCGCGCGACTGATTCCTCGGTACCGTTCGATTCCCTTACTGGAGAGCCTGTTCTCGGCCGGATCCGCTCCGCCCGAGAACAGGCTCTCGGCCTTCTCGTCGCGTGGTGTGCAGAAGGTCCACCGAGACGAGATCCCGCGAGAAATCGCGGGATCTCGTCGCTTCCGGCCGCCTGGGTGCCCCCGCTATGCGAAGACGCTGAACATGTACAGCACGAACAGCATCACGTGGGTCGCCCCGTGCAGTGGGTTGAGGCGCCGCGCGCTGAAGGTGGCCATGGTCAGCAGCAGTGTGAGACCGAGCAGCAGCAGGTTGATCGGGCTCTCGGCGAGCACGACAGTCTGCCCGGTGATCAGGCCTATGGTCAGCACAGCCGGGATGGTCAGCCCGGCTGTGGAGACGAGTGCACCGTGGCAGAGGTTGCTCACGCGCTGCACCTCACCAGACAGCGACGCGCGCACGGTGGTGATCGTCTCGGGAAGGAAGACGATCATCGCGATGAGGATGCCCGAGAGCGCCACGGGCGCGCCGAGACGGCCGAGCCCGTCATCCAGCAGCGTGGCCATGTCGTGCGAGAGCAGCACGATCGGCAGGACGAGGGCGAGCAGCAGCAGCGTGCGCGCGATGAGCTCGGCGCGGTGCTCCACCAGCACCGCGCCGACGGAGGCACGGGCGGGGGCGTCGACAGCGTCCCGCCTGGCATCCACCTCCTGGAAGTCCGCCTTCTGCGCGCCCATCTGCCGCAGCAGGAAGAACACGTACAGCAGCACGACGAGCACGATCATGGTGATCGCCGCAGCCGGTGCGTACGCGCCGGCGTCGCCGAGGAGCGCCGGGAACGCGAAGGCCACCGCGAGCAGCACGATCAGCATGCCGAGATACGTCGACACGCCGTTCCGGTTGGCGCGCAGGCCGGAGTGACGCAGACCGCCGGCGATGAGCGCGACGCCGATCACGAGGTTCATGATGATCATCGACACGGCCATCACCGAGTCGCGGGCGATGGTGTGATGCTCACCGGGCCCCAGCATCACTGCCGCGATGAGGATCACCTCGATCGCCGCGATCGACAGGGTCAGCACGAGAGTGCCGTACGGGTCGCCGAGACGGTGCGCCAGATGCTCGGCCTCGGTGACGACGCCGAAGGCGCACACGGCGATGACCGTGACGATCGCGGCCAGGGTCAGCCAGAGCATCGGCGTCGGCAGGGGGCCGGCGAGCTGCGGGGCGAGTGCGAGCAGGGCGGCGAAGGATGCCCATCCCAGCACGAGACGGAAGACTGCGGTGCGCGTCATAACCGAGCGCAGGAGGTCGGAACGGGTCACGGTGCGAGCCGATCTGCGGGGCCGTCCCCGCGTGTGATCTGTCCGCCGGGTCGTCCCGCCGGTGGCTACAGCACCAGGGTAGCAAGCAGGAACAACGGGACCTGTGCAGACGTTGTGCATCGATGTGAGCACACTCGAGAGCGTCGTCATCGGAGCAGGCCAGGCGGGCCTGTCGGCGTCGTACCACCTGCAGAGGCTGGGCATCGAGCACGTCGTGCTCGATGCGAACCCGAACCCGGGCGGCGCCTGGCAGCACCGATGGGACGCCCTGACCATGAGCGACGTGCACCGCGTCGCCGAGCTGCCTGGAGACGATGCTCCGGCACATGACGACGCCCGCGCGAACCTCGCCGTGCCGCGGACGTTCGCCGCGTACGAGCAGCGCCACCGTCTGCCCGTCATCCGCCCGGTGCATGTCGGCGAGGTCGTCGACGACGATGGCATCCTGGTGATTCGGGCGGGGGAGCGGTCGTGGCGCAGCCGCACCCTCATCAATGCGACGGGCACCTGGACGCAGCCGTTCGTGCCGCACTACCCGGGCATGGAGACGTTCATCGGCGAGCAGCTGCACACCGTCGACTACCCAGGGCCCGAGCGGTTCCGCGGCAAGCGGGTGCTCGTCGTCGGCGGAGGGGCGTCGGCCGTGCAGTTCCTCGGTGCGCTCGCGCCGATCACCGACACACTGTGGGTCACCAGGAAGCCACCGGTCTGGCGCAGCGACGACTTCACCCCGAAGCCGGTGCTGCGGCGGTCGCACTGGTCGAGCAGAGGGTCGCGCAGGGACTGGCGCCCGAGAGCGTGGTGAGCGTGACCGGGCTGATGCTGCGGCCGCAGGAGAGGGAGGCGGAGCGGCTGGGCGCATACGCGGCGCGACGGCCGATGTTCTCCTCGATCGAGCCCGACGGGGTCCGGTGGTCGGACGGCTCGTTCGAGCAGGTCGACGTCATCCTCTGGGCGACCGGCTTCCGGCCTGCGATCGCCCACCTGGCGCCGCTGCACCTTCGCAGCCCGCGCGGCGGCATCCAGCTCGATCGCGGAGGGCGCGGCACGACAGCGGTCGCCGACCCGCGCATCCAGCTCGTCGGCTACGGACCGTCAGCGAGCACGATCGGGGCGAATCGTGCGGGACGCACCGCCGCCAACGCCGTGCGCCGTCACCTCGCTCAGCTCGCAGCCGGGAGCGCCGCGACGGCCGAGCCGGTCCACGCATCAAGCATGGCGTGACGCAGGGCGTTGCCCCGCTCGGCGAACACCCGCTGACGTCGCACGTACTCGGCCTTGCCCTCGGCGGTCTCGATCCGCACCGGACGAACACCCCAGTCCGACAGGTCGTACGGAGCCGCCTCCATGTCGAGACGACGGATCTCCGATGCCAGCTCGAACGCGTCGAGCAGCAGCTCGCCCGGCACCAGGGGGCCGAGCTTGACCGCCCACTTGTAGACGTCCATGCCGGCGTGCAGGCAGCCGGGCTGCTCGAGCTCGGGCTGGCTCTCCCGGCTCAGAGGCAGGCGATTGCGCGGCACCGCGTCGTCCGTGAAGAAGCGGAAGGCATCGAAGTGCGTGCACCGCAGGTCGCCTGCTTCGACGACGGCATCGGTGCCCGCCCCGCCGAGCCGGAGCGGCACGGCATGACGGTGCTCGTCGGTGCGGTAGACCATCGCCCACTCATGCAGGCCGAAGCAGCCGAACTGGCCCGGTCTTGCGGCGGTGAGACTCAGCATCCGCTCGACGAGGGAGGCGAGCTGAGGCTTCTCCGAGCGGAACGCCCCGGCGTCGGGCGCGTACCCGCCAGGTTCGTCACCGGGGGAGTACCAGCGCCAGTCGGCCCGCTCCTCGGCGTCACGGAGCATCACACCGGCGCCCGGATGCCACCTGCGCAGCTGTGCGGGCTTGTACGAGTAGTACGTGAAGAGGAAGTCCTCCACGGGATGCTTCTCTCCGCGCTGCTGACGAGCGCGATGCGCCGCGGTGAGCACGTCAGCACGGTCGGCGTGCGCCTGCGCGCGAGCAGTCCACTCGGCGGGTGACAACGGGGCGGCTGAGGTCATGACAGGCTGTCACTCATGAGGGGTCGGTGAGGATGCCGACCTCGCCGAGACGCTCCCTGAGCCCTGCGCCGTCCTCAGCGCTCACCCACGGCACGCTGCCCTCGGCGTGCTCGCCCGATGCGCGACCGCCCGCGAGCACGGCCTCGGCCGGGAGCAGGCGTCGGATCGCGACTCCCGCGACGGATGAGGGATGCTCCTCGAGGAACTGCGAGTAGATCGCCTCATCGTGCTGCCCGTCGTCGCCGATCAGCAGCCAGCGGACGTTCGGGAACTCCTGCGCCAGACGGCGCAGGTTGCTGGTCTTGTGCGCCTGACCGCTGCGGAACCAGCGGTCGTGCGTCGGACCCCAGTCGGTGAGCAGCATCGCTCCGGCCGGGAAGAGGTGACGGCTGAGGAACCGGCGCAGGGTCGGCGCGACGTTCCAGGCGCCGGTGGAGAGGTAGATCATGGGCGAGCCCGGGTTGTCCCGGCGCAGCTGCTCGAGCAGCACGGCCATTCCGGGCACCGGGGTTCGGGCGTGCTCATCGACCACGAACGAGTTCCATGCGGCGATGAACGGCCGCGGCAGAGCGGTGACCATCACGGTGTCGTCGACGTCCGACACCACACCGAAGTCGACGTGCTCGTCGACGATGAAGGCAGTGGCGGCGACGGGCTTCTGCCCCTCGACGGACATCGTGAAATCCTGCCAGCCAGGCTGCAGCTCCGCGTCGATGACCGTGTCGATCACACCGCCGCGGTCGGCCACGACCGTATGCGTGCGGCCGCCGATCTCGATCACGACGGAGGCGAAGCTGACCGGGATGCTCACGAACGAGCGCCAGCCGCGCACGCTGCCCTCCCCGCGGGTCTTCTTCAGCGGCGGCGGCACGATCAGGGCGCGGCCGACGACGCGCACCCAGCCCGATGTGCTGCCGTAGCCGGGGAAGGGCACGGCGGTCGCCGAACGCCCCCGTCGGCGAGCGCGGCGCTCGCGCCAGACGTGGATGCGGTGCTCGAGTCGAGCGAACCAGTGGATCTTGGCCGGTGACGCAGGAGACATCCGCTCCAGTCTTTCACGGTTCGGACCGGACGGTCACGGGTCGATGCGCCCGCCATCGTGGTCGAGTTCGCCGGCGTGGCGCATGTGCCTCTCCTCGCGGCGGGCGAGGAGCTTCTTGCCGACGACCAGCACCGTCAGCAGCACGACGATGAGGCCCACGAAGAGATATCCGGCATAGTGCACACGCTCGGAGAGCTCGCGGTAGTTGCCCGCCGCGGTCGCGGCGACGCCCACGTAGAGCCCTGCCCACAGCACGCAGGCGGGAAGGGTCCAGGCGATGAACCTGCGATACGCGTAGCCGCTCATCCCCACGGTCAGCGGCACGAGCGAGTGCAGGACGGGCAGGAAGCGCGAGAGGAAGATGGCCACGCCCCCGCGGCGGCGGAGGTACCGCTCCGACCGCTCCCAGTGCTCTTCGCCGATCCTGCGCCCCAGCCACGATGCGCGGATGTGCGGTCCCGCCCAGGTGCCGAGCCAGAATCCGATGGACTCGCCGATCAGCGCGCCGACGACCACCGTGACACCCAGCGCGATGCCCTCGAACCATCCGTCGACACCGATCGCCGCGACGAGCACGACCGTGTCGCCGGGCACGACCAGGCCGATGAGGATGCTGGTCTCGAGCATGATCGCGATCCCGGCCAGCACTGTGCGCAGCACCGGGTCGACAGCCTGCACGGCCTCGATGACCCACAGGACGAAGTCGTTCACCCCATGAGCGTAAAGCCTGCGGCAGAGCCATACGCTGTGAAGGTGCCTGCACCGCTCCCGCTGACCGATCGAGCCGTCGCGTGCGCCGATGGGCGTCCCGATGCCGAGGCCCTCTTCGCGCATCTGTTCGGCGACGCCCGGGAGGCGTTCTGGCTGGATGCCGGTGTCGACCCGCGGAGCGGGTGGAGCCTGATCGGCACGGGCGTCGTCGAGACCGACCCGGTCGCTGTGCGCTCGATCGATCTCAGCGCGCCGGCGGAGGCATCCCGAATCCCCTTCCTCGGCGGCTGGGTCGGATGGCTGCCGTACGAGCACGGGGCTGCGGCCAGCGGCGCGCCCGTCGCCGAGAGCGAGGCGGCCCCGACGTGGATCGCCGTCACCCGCGCCGTCGCGGTCGACCACGCCACCGGCGATCTGCACGCCCTCGCCGCCGCGGCGGACATCGATTCCTGGGTCGCGGCCGTGCGTGAGGCGGTCGCCGCACCACACCCGGCCCCGGCGCCTCCGGCGACCGGGGCGCGGACCGCAGCTGCCCGTCACGGGGTCGTCGAGTACACCGCCCTGGTCGAGGAGTGCAGATCGGCGATCCAGCGCGGAGACGCCTATCAGCTGTGCCTCACCACGCGCTTCACCGCTGCGCGTCCAGACGACCCGTTCACCGTGTACCGGCGGCTCAGGGCTGCGACGCCCGCGCATCACGGCGGATATCTGCGCACCGGCGACCAGCACGTGCTCAGCGCCAGCCCCGAGCAGTTCCTGGCGACGGGCGGCGGACGAGCCTCGACGAGCCCGATCAAGGGCACACGTCCGCGCGGCGTGACGCCCGAGCTCGACGCGCGGCTCGCCGAGGAGCTGCGCACGGACGTCAAGGAGCGTGCGGAGAACGTCATGATCGTCGACCTGATGCGCAACGACCTGTCGCACATCGGGGTGCCGGGCACGGTCGAGGTCGAGAGGCTGTGGGACGTGGAGACCTACCCCGCGGTGCACCAGCTGGTCAGCACCGTGAGCGTGCGGCTGCGAGACGGGGTCACCTTCGGCGACCTGTGCGACGCCGCCTTCCCCGCCGGCAGCATGACCGGCGCGCCGAAGCTGTCGGCGATGACGATCCTGCACCGGCTCGAGAGGGCGCCGCGCGGCATCTACTCCGGATGCTTCGGGCATGTGGGGCTCGACGGGCGCGTCGACCTCGCGATGGTGATCCGGACGATCGTGGTCGATGCGCACGGGGCGTACGTCGGCGCCGGAGGCGGGATCACGTGGCTGTCCCGCCCCGACGCCGAGGCGGCCGAGGTCGCGACGAAGGCGAGAGCGCCGCTCGCCGCCCTCGGAGCGACGCTGCCGCAGCCCTGGCGCGAGCTGCTGCCGGTTTCCTGACCGCACGCCGCTCGCGATACCCTGGAAGGGCCCGATTTCCGGGCTGTTCCGCATCGTCAGATTGGCCGTCCCTTGACCGAGCACGCGTCCCACGCCGAGTCCCCTGAAGTGATGTCCGCGCACGACATCCAGCTCAAGTGGCAGGAGTACTGGGCTGAGAACGAGACCTTCGTGGCCGGCGGCGAAGACGACGAGCGGCCTCGCAAGTACATCCTCGGCATGTTCCCGTATCCCTCGGGCGACCTGCACATGGGGCACGCGATCAACTACCTGTATCCCGACATCGTCGCGCGCTACTGGCGCCACCGCGGGCACAACGTGCTCAACCCGATCGGCTGGGACTCGTTCGGCCTGCCCGCCGAGAACGCCGCGATCAAGCGCGGCGCCGACCCTCGCGAGTGGACCTACCGGAACATCGACCAGCACAAGGCCGGCTTCCGCGGCTACGGCATGTCGTACGACTGGTCGCGTGTGCTGCACACCTCCGACCCCGAGTACTACCGCTGGAACCAGTGGCTGTTCCTGAAGCTGTACGAGCGGGGGCTGGCCTACCGCAAGAAGAGCGCGGTCAACTGGTGCCCGAACGATCAGACCGTGCTCGCGAACGAGCAGGTCGTCGACGGCCGCTGCGAGCGCTGCGGTGCCGAGGTCGTGAAGAAGAAGCTCACGCAGTGGTACTTCAAGATCACCGAGTACGCCGATCGGCTGCTCGACGACCTCGACACCCTCGAGGGGCACTGGCCGCACAAGGTGCTGCAGATGCAGCGCAACTGGATCGGCCGCTCCACCGGCGCCGACGTCGACTTCGTCATCGAGGGGCGCGACGAGCCGGTCACTGTCTTCACCACACGTCCTGACACGCTGCACGGCGCGACCTTCTTCGTGATCGCCCCCGACTCGGATCTGGCTGCGGAGCTGGCGTCCGGATCGTCGTCCGAGGTGCGCATGCGCTTCCAGGACTATCTGGAGGGCGTGCAGAAGGAGAGCGAGATCGAGCGCCAGTCGACCGATCGGCCGAAGACAGGCGTCTTCCTCGAGCGCTACGCGGTCAACCCCGTCAACGGCGAGCGGATGCCGATCTGGGCCGCCGACTACGTGCTGGCCGACTACGGTCACGGCGCGGTCATGGCTGTGCCCGCGCACGACCAGCGCGACCTCGACTTCGCCCGGGCCTTCGACCTGCCGATCCGCGTCGTGCTCGACACGACTGTCGCCGGCGGCGCGAACGAGGGTGAGGACCTGGCAGAGCTCGACCCGGCTGTCACCGGCGCCGCGCTGGTGGGCAACGGCCGGATGACCGGCTCCGGCGACCTCGACGGTCTGGAGAAGAGCGAGGCGATCGCCCGCACGATCGAGGTGCTGAGCGAAGCAGGCACCGGCCGCGCCGCGAAGAACTACCGGCTGCGCGACTGGCTGATCTCGCGCCAGCGCTTCTGGGGCACCCCGATCCCGATGCTGCACCTCGACGACGGAAGCGTCGTGCCCGTGCCCGAGGACCGTCTGCCCGTGAAGCTGCCCGGCGTCGAGGGGCTCGACCTGCGTCCTAAGGGCTCATCGCCGCTGGGTGCGGCCGAATCATGGGTGCGCACGGTCGACCCCGCGTCGGGCGAGCCTGCGCTGCGCGACGCCGACACCATGGACACCTTCGTCGACAGCTCGTGGTACTTCCTGCGCTTCCTGTCGCCGAACAGTTCAGAGTTCGCATTCGACCCGGAGCAGGCCAGGCGCTGGGCTCCCGTCGACGGCTACTTCGGCGGCGTGGAGCACGCGATCCTGCACCTGCTGTATGCGCGCTTCATCACCAAGGTGCTGTTCGACCTCGGCCTGATCGACTTCGAGGAGCCGTTCTCCAACCTGGTCAACCAGGGCATGGTCATCATGGACGGCGCGAAGATGTCGAAGAGCAAGGGAAACCTCGTCGAGCTGTCAGATCTGCTCGGCCGGTACGGCGCAGACGCCCTTCGTCTAGGCCTGGCCTTCGCGGGCCCCGTCGAGGACGACAAGGAGTGGAACGGCGTCTCGCTGTCGGGAGCGCAGAAATTCCTCTCCCGCGCGCTGCGCGTCGCGGATGAGGTGGCGAGCGCGCCCGGCACGGCTCCGGATGCCGGTGACGCCGCCCTGCGCCGCATCACCCACCGACTGCTGGCGGACGCCCCCACGCTCGTCGAGCAGACGAAGTTCAACGTCGTGGTCGCGCGTCTGATGGAGCTGGTGAACGGCATCCGCAAGACGATCGACACGGGCGCAGGGTCGACCGACCCTGCCGTGCGCGAGGCCGCCGAGACCGTCGCCATGATCGTCGAGCTGATCGCTCCGCACACGGGCGAGGAGATGTGGGCACGTCTCGGCCACCAGCCGTCGGTGAGCGCCGTGCAGTGGCCCGAGGCCGATCCTGCTCTGCTCGTGGAGGACACGGTCACCACCGCGGTGCAGGTGAACGGCAAGGTGCGCGCGACCCTCGAGGTCGCAGCCGACATCTCCGACGCCGACCTGGAGGCCGCGGCCCGCGGCGACGAGAAGGTGCAGCGAGCACTGGAGGGCAAGGAGATCGTGCGCGTCATCGTGCGCGCGCCGAAGATCGTCAACTTCGCCGTCAAGGGCTGATCCGGCCGCACGCGCTCTGCACAGGGCAGGGTTGCGCGCGAGTTGTGCACAGACGCCGGGATCCGCCTCGGGTGCGATGCCGCACGCGGCCTAGCGTTGCAGGGTGTCAGCCGACGACCCTGCAGAGCCGGATGCCTCCGCGCGTCCGCGCCTGAGGCTGGGCGTCGGCGCCGCGGTGACGCTCGGCCTGGTGGTGCTCTCGGCCGCGGTCGGCTGGGGCATTCTGAAGGGGCAGGCGGCTCCCGTCGAGAGCATCGCACTTGACGGCGGCAGCGGGCACTCGGCGGAGCGCGACGACACGGCCGTCGCGCCCGACGAGGGGATCTACGTGCACGTGCTCGGCGAGGTCACGACCCCTGGGCTGTACATCGTCGATCCCGACGCACGGCTGGTCGACGCGCTGGCAGCAGCGGGCGGCACCCTCGACACCGCTGACCTTCAGGCGGTGAATCTCGCACGCCCGCTGAGTGACGGCGAGCAGCTCGTCGTGCCGCGCATCGGCGCGGAGCCGGCGACGGGAGGCGCCGTCGCGATCGATGCGGGCGGCCCTGACGCCGACGGAGTGGTGAACCTCAACACCGCAGACGTCACCGCTCTCGAGACCCTGCCGCGGATCGGGCCTGCGCTCGCGCAGCGGATCATCGACTGGCGCGACGAGAACGGACGCTTCCGCTCGGTCGACGACCTGCTGGCCGTGCCGGGGATCGGCGAGAAGCTGCTCGCGGGCGTGCGCGAGAAGGTGCGCGTGTGACGGATATCCGCACGGCCGTGATGGCAGTCGCGCTGTGGGGCATCGCGCTGCTGCTGATCCACCTGCCCGGCCTCGCCGCGCCGGCCGTCTGCATCGGCGTCAGCGTCGCCGTGCTGCTGGTCGTCTTCCGTCGTCGCAGCGCGGGGCTCGTCGTGCTCCTGCTGCTGAGCGGATCGGGACTGGCAGCCGGTGTGGCCGCGGCACAGCCGTCCCGAGACGCCATCGCGTCGGATTCCGGGCACGTGATCGAGGCCGTCGTCGAGGTCAGCTCATCGGCTTCCCGCGGCAGCGACGGGCGTCTGTGGTTCGATGCCGGCACGATCGCGATCGGGCCGCCCGGCCTCGCGCGTGAGGTCTCGGGGCCGGTGCGGGTCGGGATCGATCCGCTGGACGGCGCCGACCTCGGCGCTCTCCTCCGTGTCACGGGACAGGGAAAGCGCACGGATGCCGGTGAACGGGCGGCACTGGTGATTTTCGCCACGCGGGCGGAGGTCGTCTCGCCCGCATCCGGCATCTTCGCCCTCGCGGCGAGCACGCGCGCAGAGTTCGTCGAGCGCGCCGGATCCTTGCCGGAGCCCGGCGCCGGCCTCCTGCCCGGCCTCGCCGTCGGCGACACGCGAGCCGTGCCTGAGGAGGTGAACGCTGCGATGCTGGCGTCCGGCCTGAGCCACCTCACGGCGGTCAGCGGGGCGAACTGCGCGATCGTCGTGGCGGCGGTGTTCTGGATCGTCTCGCTTCTCGGCGGCGGACGCGTCTTGCGAATCGTGCTCGCGCTGCTCGGGCTCGGCGCGTTCGTCGTGCTGGTCACCCCTGAGCCCAGCGTGGTTCGGGCGGCGACGATGGCCGCGCTCGCGATGCTCACCGTGCTGCTCGGGCGCCCGAGTGCGGGGCTGGCGATGCTGTCGCTGGCCGTGTGCGGTCTGCTCGTCGCTGATCCCTGGCTGTCGGCCACGCCGGGATTCGCGCTGTCGGCCGCCGCGACGGCGGCTCTGCTGGTGCTGTCGCGTCCGCTGCTGCGCGGACTCGGCCGGTGGATGCCCGCGCCGCTCGCCCTCGCACTGTCGGTGCCGCTCGCCGCCCAGCTCGTCTGCGGCCCGATCGTCGCGCTGTTCTCGGACACGCAGTCGGTGGTGGGGGTGGTCGCCAACCTCCTCGCCGCCCCCGCCGCCCCCATCGCGACGGTCATCGGCCTGCTGGCCTGCCTCACCTCCTCCGTTCCCGCGGTCGCGGATCTGCTCACCGCCGCTGCGTGGTTGCCCGCCGCGTGGATCCAGACGACCGCGACCGTCACGGCAGCTCTGCCCGGCGCGACGGCATCGGTGCCCGCCGGGCCCGTCGCGGCCCTGCTGGTCGGCGTGCTGAGCGTCGCAGCCGCGCTGGTGCTCGCGCGACCGCGCTCGCGGCGGCTGCGCGGCGCCGCGAGCGCGGTGATCGTCGTCGCGCTGGCCGCTTCGGCGGGCCGGATGCTTCTCGGCGGACCCCTCGCGTCGATGACCACACCCGCGGAATGGTCCATCGCCGCCTGCGACATCGGACAGGGGGACGCGGTGCTCGTCCGATCCGCTGGGCGGACCGCCCTGGTCGACACCGGAGCGGACCCCGACGCCCTCGAGCGATGCCTGGCGCAGACGGGCACAGCGCGGATCGATCTGCTCGTGCTCACCCATTTCGACCTCGATCACGTGGGTGCCGCCACCTCGCTCGCGGGACGAGTGGGGACGGTGCTGCACGGGCCGCCTGCGGAGCCGGCCGATCAGCGCATCCTCGACGAGCTCGCCGTCGGAGGCGCCGAGGTGAGGATCGGCGCCGCAGGAACCCGTGGGTCGCTGGGTTCGGCACGATGGCGGGTGATCTGGCCGCCGCAGGACTCCGCGGCGTTCCCCAGCGGCAACGACGCGAGCCTGGTCGTCGAGATCGCCGGAGCGGGAGTGCCTCGGATGCTCATGCTCGGCGACCTCGCGGCCGTTCCGCAGCGTCAGCTGCTGTCGAGCGGTCAGATCGGAGGCGACTACGCGGTGGTGAAGGTCGCCCATCACGGCAGCCGTGATCAGGAGCCCGCGCTGTATGAGCAGGTCGGGGCACCTGTGGCGCTGATCAGCGTGGGGGAGGGCAACGACTACGGGCATCCGCGCCGGGAGACGCTCGAGATGCTCGAGGCTGCGGGGTCTCGTGCTCTGCGGACGGATCAGAGCGGTCTCGTGCTGCTGGGCATGAGCGAGGGCAGGCTGGCGGTGTGGACCGAGCGCGCCGAGTGAGCGCCAGAAGGGAACGTCGGCACCCGCCGGTAGGCTGAGAGCATGGCAGCTCCTCGTTCTTCGGCACGCAGCACGGCCGCGAAGGGCGCCAGCATCCCGCAGGTGTCGTGGCGTGAGCCGCGGCCCGCTCCGATCGTTCTCGTCTCCGGCCCCGAGGAGGTGCTGGCCGAGCGGGCGATCGCCGGCGTGCGCGACTACCTGCGCGCCGAAGACCCCGCCCTCGAGGTGAGCGACATCCGCGCCGACGACTACGCCGCCGGCAGTCTGCTGGGCCTCACCTCGCCGTCGCTGTTCGGTGAGCCACGCCTCGTGCGCGTCGCAGGAGTGGAGAAGTGCACGGATGCCTTCCTGCAGGAGGCCGTGCGCTACCTCGACGCGCCTCAGGAGGGGGCGACGGTGATCCTCCGGCACACCGGCGCCACCGTGCGCGGCAAGAAGCTGCTCGACGCCGTGCGCGCCGGCACGGGCGGGGGCATCGAGATCCCCTGCGCCGCCGTCAAGCGCGACTCCGATCGCGTCGACTTCGCCGCCGGCGAGTTCAAGGCCGTGAAGAAGCGCATCCAGCCCACCGCGCTTCGGGCGCTCGTATCGGCTTTCGCCGACGATCTCACCGAACTCGCCGCGGCATGCCAGCAGTTGATCGGCGACGTCGAGGGCGACATCACCGATGACATCATCACCAAGTACTACGGCGGGCGCGTCGAGGTCTCGGCCTTCGTCGTCGCAGACACCGCGATCGCCGGCCGCTACGGAGAGGCGCTCGTGGCTCTTCGCCACGCGCTGGCATCCGGTGCCGACCCGGTTCCGATGGTCGCCGCCTTCGCGATGAAGCTGCGCACCATGGCCCGAGTCGCAGGTCGCCGAGAGCCCAGCCGCCAGCTCGCGCAGCAGCTGGGCATGAAGGACTGGCAGGTCGATCGCGCCCGCAAGGACCTCGCGGGCTGGAACGAGCGCTCGCTCGGCATGGCGATCCAGGCGACTGCCCGCGCCGACGCCGAGGTGAAGGGTGCCGCACGCGACCCGATCTTCGCCCTCGAGCGCATGGTGACCGTGGTCGCCACCCGCGACGCGTTCGTCTCCACCCGCTGACACCGCCCTGCACCAGGAGGTGCACCTGCCGAGGCTGCTCCCGAGCGCACAGCAGAAGGCCCGCCCCGCGAAACGGGACGGGCCTTCAGAGCAGAATGCAGGGGCTCAGAGAGCGGCGACCTGCTTGGCGATGGCCGACTTGCGGTTCTTCGCCTGGTTCTTGTGCACGACGCCCTTGCTGACGGCCTTGTCGAGCTTGACGGAAGCGACCTTGAGGGCGCCCTCTGCGGCCTCCTTGTCGCCGGCTGCGATGGCCTGGCGGGTCTTGCGGACCAGCGTCTTCAGCTCGCTCTTGACGGCGCGGTTGCGCTCCTGAGCCTTCAGGTTGGTCTTGTTGCGCTTGATCTGCGACTTGATGTTTGCCACGTGTGGACACTTTCTGTCTGGATGGGAATCGGATGCTGCCGACGGTAGAGGGGCGTCGCACAGCGGTCGTGAGGGACGAACCCACACGCAAGCCAAGAACCAATACTACCAGCAGTCGGCGCCAGGTGCGGACCCGGCCCCATCCGCGCGTCCGCCCGCGTCGGCGACTCGGGCATCCAGAACAGCCGTCGCCAGCCGCAGCACCGCATTGAAGACCGACGGTCGCATGGCGGTGACCAGATGCGAGGCGCGAGGGACGACGATCAGCTCCGCGTGCGGGGCGAGGCGCTGGAACAGCGCCTCGTGAACGCGCAGCTGGTCGAACTGCCCGTTCACGAACCACAGCGGCACCCGGATCCGCGACAGCGCAGTCTCGAGGTCGAGGGCCGCGAGGCTGCTCAAAGCGGCGTCCTGCGCGTCGAACGCGTACCCTCCCGCAGCGAAATCGCCGCGCGTGTCCACCGGCAGCGTCGCGGCGAGCACGCGATCGGTGAGCCATCGCCCGCGCCCGGGGAGCGAGTTCATCGCTCCCGCGAGCACACGATATGCGCGCAGCGCCGCGCCGCGGGGAAGAGCAGTGCACGAGACGGCGACCATGCCGTCGATCGGCGGTCGATCCTCGCCGCCCGCGTACGCGAGTGAGAGCAGCCCACCCATCGAATGGCCGACGAGGAGCACGGGCCCGTGCTCGGCGGCAGCTCGCACCGCCGCGTCGATGGTGTGCAGCGCCTCATGCAGGGTGAAGTCCTCGTCCATCCGCGTGCCGTGTGCGGGGAGATCGACCGCAGTGGCCGGGATGCCGTTCTCGGCCAGCCAGGCGAGCTGCGAGCGCCACATCGTCGCCGACGTGCGGATGCCGTGCACGAGGACGGCCTGGACGCTCACCCCTTCAGCATATGAAGAAAGCGGGGCCGGTGGACGAACCACCGACCCCGCTCGTGGATCACTGCGCGTCAGCGCAGGGATCCATCAGATCACTTCTCGAAACCCACGTTCTCCACCGGCTGGATGCCGAAGAGGTCGAGGCCCACGTAGGGCTCGGGGGTCAGGTTGGCGAGACCCTCCTTGACGGTCCAGATCTCAGGGCCGTTGAAGGCGGGGAGCAGGCCCCACGTCTGCGACATGATCTCGGCCTCCATCTCCATGGCCTTCTTGGTCTGCTCGACCGGGTCGGAGATGGTCTCGAGCTCCTCGTGGATCATCTTGTCGATCTCCGGCGTCTGGGTGCCGGTGAGGTTCAGGCTGTCGCCCTGGCAGTACAGCTGGCAGAACCACGCCGCGCCGAACGGGTCGGACGAGGTGAAGTTCAGGAAGAAGATGTCGCCGTTCTGAGTGTTGTAGTCCTCAGCGAAGTCAGCGGACGGACGCATGTCCACCTCGACCTCGACGCCGACCTTCTTCAGCTGCGCCTGCACGGCGAGCGAACGAGCCTTGGCGGTCTCGGTGTCGCTGTGCACGGGGAAGACGAGCTTCAGCCGCTCGCCGTCCTTCTCGCGGATCCCGTCGTCACCTGCGACCCAGCCGGCCTCGTCGAGGAGCTTGGCAGCGCCCTCGGTGTCGCCGTCCTTGCGGCCGGCCTTCTCGAGCGAGTTGGAGTAGTTCGGCTGGAACGAGAACAGCGTGAGCGAGCCCGCGGGGTCCTCGGTGTAGTTCAGGCCGTTGAAGACGATCTTCTTGACCTCTTCGAGGTTGATCGCCGACATGACGGCCTTGCGCACCTCGAGGTCCTCGAGGACGGGCGACTTGGCGTTCAGCGTGAACAGCGCGTTGGCGGTGGCCTGACCCTTGTAGGTCTTCACACCCTCGAGGTCCTCGACCTGCGCCAGCAGCTCGGCGGAGCCGGTCTCGGCCATGTCGACCTCGCCGTTGCGCAGCGCGTTGACGGCGGCGGTCGGCTCCATCTGGATGAAGCTCACCTCGTCGAGCAGCGGCTTCTCGCCCCACCACTTGTCGTTCGGGACCAGGGTGACGACGCCACCGGTCTTGTCGAACTCTCCCACGGTGTAGGGGCCGGCGGCCCACTCGGGGTGCCAGTCGCCCAGGAATGCCGTGTTGAACAGCTCAGGCGTGTTGACGGCCGGGTGCAGCAGCTGCGAGTAGACCATCTCGGGCCAGGCGAACTCGCCCTTGAAGGTGACGATGACGTCGCGGTCGTTCTCGCCGGCCTCGACGGACTCGATCTCCTTCCAGCCATCGGTGGAGTTCGGCTGGTACTCCTCGTTCGTGCCGTTCTGAGCCTCCCAGGTGGCCTTGAACGCGGTCACGTCGATCGGGGTGCCGTCGTTCCAGACCGCCTTCTCGTTGACCTTGAAGTGCAGGACGGTCTTGCCGTCCTCCACGCCGAACGAGTACTCGTCGAGGTAGGCGTCGTTCTTGTAGACGGTGCCGTCCGGCTTCATCAGCAGGATCTGCGGGCGGAACCACGTGCCGACCTGCGTGACGCGAGCGTCTCCGTCGCCGTGGAAGTAGTTGAGCTGCTCCGCGATGTTCGAGATCGGGATGCGCAGTTCGCCGCCCTGCTTCAGGTTCTCGCGCGGCTGCGGGTTGTAGTCCGCTCCGGTGACGGTCTGCGGGGCCTCGCCCTCATCGCCGCCGTTGCCGTTGCCGTTTCCGTTGCCCGCGGGTGCACATCCGCTCATGACGAGTGCGAGGGCGCCGCTGAGGGCAGCGATGCCCACCAGCTTCTGATGCCGTTTCATGGTACTCCTTAGTGCCTGTCGGCCTTTCTTGGGATAGGGGCAGACTAACTCCGCCCCTGGAACGCGGATCGACCGCACAGCCGTTTCGTTATCGGACTGTGCACAATCTCGCGAGTCAGGATGCAGCGACCGCGTCGAACCCGTCGACGGGAAGGATGATGCGCTCGCGCGTGCGCTCGATGTCGGGATCCGGGATCGGGATCGCCGACAGCAGGGCCTTCGTGTACGGGTGCTGCGGGTCGTCGAACACCTGGTCGACGTCGCCCTGCTCCACGAACGCGCCCTTGTACATCACGGCGACGCGATCGGCGATGTGTCTGATCACCGCGAGGTCATGGGCGACGAAGAGGTACGACAGACCGAGCTTGGCCTTCAGCTCGTCGAGCAGGTTGATGACGCCTGCCTGGATCGACACGTCGAGCGCCGACACGGGCTCGTCGAGCACGACGATCTTCGGATTGGTCGACAGGGCGCGGGCGATGCCGATGCGCTGACGCTGGCCGCCCGAGAACGCCTGGGGGAACCGGTCGACGTGGGCGGGATCGAGTCCGACGAGCCCCATCAGCTCCTCGACGCGGTCGAAGACCTCGGCCTTGGGCATCCCGATCGCGAGCATCGGCTCGGCGATGATGTCCCACACCGTCATGCGCGGATCGAGTGCGCCCATGGGGTCCTGGAACACGATCTGCAGATCGCGGCGCAGCTTGCGCTCCTGCGAGCGGTTCCTGATCTCGGACACGCTGGTGCCGGTGATCCGGATGTCGCCGTCCTCCTGCTTCACCAGATCCATGATCTGCAGCAGGGTGGTCGTCTTGCCGCTGCCGGACTCGCCGACGATCGCCAGGGTCTCGCCTTCGCGGATGTCGAAGCTGATGCCCTTGACGGCCTGCACCTCGCCGACCTTGCGCTTGAGGAACGAGCCCTTCATCAGCGGGAACGACTTCTTCAGGTTGATCGCCTCGAGAGTGATCGGCCGCTCCTCACGAGGGATGCGCGTGAGCGTGCTCTCGGGGATGACAGGAACGGGGTAGACGGGCAGGCCGCCGATCATGCCCTGATCGTCGATCTCGTGCGCGCGGATGCACGCCACCGTGTGCGGTGCGTCGCCGTCGGTGCCGATCGGCATGAGGTCGGGCTCCCGCTCGCGGCAGGCGTCGATCGCGATCGGGCAGCGTGCGGCGAAGGGGCATGCGTCGGGCAGGTCGATCAGGAGCGGCGGGTTGCCCTTGATCGGGATCAGCGGCACCTTCTCGCTCTTGTCGACGCGGGGGATGGCGCCCAGCAGGCCGATCGAGTACGGCATGCGGGTGCGGTAGAACAGCTCGCGCACCGGGGCGTGCTCGACGGGCTTGCCCGCGTACATCACCAGCACGTCGTCGGCCGTCTTGGCGACCACGCCCATGTCGTGCGTGATCATGATCATGGCGGCGCCGGTCTCGTCCTGCGCCTTGTCCATGAGCTCCAGGATCTGCGCCTGGATGGTGACGTCGAGGGCCGTGGTCGGCTCGTCGGCGATGATGAGCTTCGGGTTGTTGGCCATCGCGATCGCGATCACGACGCGCTGGCGCATGCCGCCCGAGAACTCGTGCGGGAACGACTTCATGCGCCGCTCGGCCTCGGGGATGCCGACGAGGTTCAGCAGCTCGACGGCGCGCGTCCACGCGGCCTTCTTCGACAGGCTGCGGTGCACCGTGAGCGCCTCGATCAGCTGGTCGCCGATCGTGAACACGGGCGTCAGCGAGGTGAGCGGGTCCTGGAAGACCATCGCCATGCCGTTACCGCGGATGACCGAGAGCTGCTTGTCGGACTTGCCGATCAGCTCCTGACCGTCGAACACGATCGATCCGGTGACCTTGGCGTTCTCGTCGAGCAGGCCCATGATCGCGAGCGATGTGACCGACTTGCCCGAACCGGACTCGCCGACGATGCTGAGCGTCTTGCCTGCTTCGAGGTCGAACGAGACGCCGCGCACGGCGTCGACGCGACCCGCCTCGGACGCGAAGCTGACCCGGAGGTCGCGAACGGAAAGAACAGTACTCATGCGCGACCTCCAGCCGCCGAGGTCGGGTCGAGGGCGTCACGCAGGCCGTCGGCGATGAGCGCCATCGACACGGTGAGCAGCGTCAGCGCCGCAGCGGGGAAGTAGAACAGCCACGGGGCGCTCACCAGGGTGCTCGAGCCGTAGCCGATCAGCGCACCCAGCGACACGTCGGGCAGCTTCACGCCGAAGCCGAGGAACGACAGCGCCGTCTCGGTCACGACGGCGTTGACGACGCCGATCGTGAAGTTGATCACCAGCAGCGAGCCGATGTTGGGCAGCATGTGCCGCAGCACGATCTTGATGCCGGAGATGCCGGCATAGCGGGCGGCGTGGATGTACTCCCGCTCGCGGATCGACAGCGACAGCGTCCAGATGATCCGCGCCGGCATGAACCAGCCCACGACGAAGATCATCACCAGCGAGATGACGATCCAGTTGCCGCCTGCGTCGTTCGAGATCATCGCGAGGATGAGGAAGTTGGGGATCACCATCATGAAGTGGATCACCGTGAGCATGATCCGCTCGTAGGGTCCGCCGAAGTAGGCGGCGGTGGCGCCGATGATCGCCGACAGCGCGGTGGTTCCGATGGAGACCACCGCAGCGATCATCATCGAGCGCTGCAGCCCGGTCGCGACCTGATAGAAGTTGTCGTTGCCCGAGCCGTTCGTGCCGAACCAGTGCGTCGCGTCCGGCGGCGTGCGCAGCGCCAGGAAGTCGAGGTCGTCGGGGCCGTAGGGCGAGACAAGCGGTCCGATGACCGAGAAGAGCACGAGCAGAACGAGCACGACGACGCCGATCACGGCACCGCGGTTGCGCATGAACCGTCGCGTGTAGAGCGACAGCATCGACGTGCGCTTGCGCGTCTTCTGCGTCGCCTCGGCAGGGGGATTCGTGGTGATGGAGGACATCAGCTCACCCGCACTCTCGGATCGAGGATGACGACCATGGCATCGGCGAGGATGGCGCCGATGGCGGTCATGAGGGCACCGAACGCGGCGACGGCGACCGTGCCGTGCACGTCGTTCGTGTTCAGCGTCGTGATGAAGTAGCTGCCCATGCCGCGCCAGTTGAAGATCGTCTCGGTGATGACCGCTCCGGTGAAGACCAGCGGGATCGTGAAGGCGACCTGGGTGGTCACGGGGATGAGGGAGGTGCGCAGCGCGTGCCTGCGGATCGCCTGCTGCTTGGTGAGGCCCTTCGCGCGTGCGGTGCGCACGTAGTCGGCCTTGATGTTGTCGAGCAGCAGCGAGCGCTGGAGGAAGTGGATCTGCGCGTAGCCGACGATGACGAGGCCGATGGTGGGAAGCGCGAGATGCTGCAGCGCGTCTATGAGTATCGGGAAGAAGCCCTCGACGCCCTTGCTGGATGAGCCGACCACGTAGAACACGGTGGTGCCGACCCAGTTGTTGAAGCCGATCGCGAGCAGCACGAGGCCGAAGCCGGCGACGACCGTCGGGATGTTCATCGTCACGATGCTGGTCGCCTGGCCGATGCGGTCGGCCAGCTTGTACTGACGGGAGGCCGTGTACACGCCGAGCGCGATGCCGATCACGGTGGTGAGGATCGTCGCGCCGAGCACGAGCTCGGCACTGACCCAGACGCGGTAGGCGACCTGCTCGTTGACCGACTCGCCGGTGGGCCCGAGGCCCCAGTCCCAATGGAGGACGATGTTCGTGAGCCAGGTCCACCACCGCTCGATGAGCGGGACGTTCTCGCTGAGGTTGCGTGGTCGGAGCAGACCGTCGATCTGCTCGGGCGACATGGGCGGGCGGCGCTGGGAGTAGTTGTTCTCGGGGTCGAGATACAGCCACGCGAGGAAGTAGGTGATGTTCGTCGCGATGACGATCATGAGCACCCACCCGGTGAGGCGGCGCAGCAGATACTTGATCAAGGTGTTGATTCTTTCTCTTTTACAGACGCGCGCGGGATCCGCCGACGCAGCGCTGGGTCGGGATGCATTCAAGCACACACACCGGGTAGAGCGAACGCCGTCAGACACGGGCTGGTCCGTGACGGAGTCTTGTCACCGACGGCATCCAGTGCCATCAGGGCAACTTCGCGAGACTATCACCGGTCGGCGCGAATGGGTGATCGCCCCGGCGGAACGTAGACTTGCCTGAACCCTCTCGGACGCACCAAGGACCACATGTCACCCCGCGCTCTCACCCCGCTGTCGCCTGCGGCGACGCCCGCCACGCAGATCCGCAACTTCTGCATCATCGCCCACATCGATCACGGCAAGTCGACGCTGGCCGATCGCATGCTGCAGGTCACCGGGTCGGTGGCGGAGCGCGACATGCGCGCGCAGTACCTCGACCGCATGGACATCGAGCGCGAGCGCGGCATCACCATCAAGAGCCAGGCGGTGCGGATGCCGTGGGCATCCGGCGGCGAGACGTTCGCCCTCAACATGATCGACACCCCCGGGCACGTCGACTTCACCTATGAGGTGTCGCGCTCGCTCGCGGCCTGCGAGGGGGCCATCCTGCTCGTCGACGCGGCGCAGGGGATCGAGGCGCAGACCCTCGCCAACCTCTACCTCGCGCTCGAGAACGATCTGCACATCATCCCGGTGCTGAACAAGATCGACCTGCCTGCGGCAGATCCCGAGAAGTTCGCGAAGGAGCTCGCCGATCTGATCGGAGGCGACCCCGAGGACGTTCTTCGCGTCTCGGGCAAGACGGGCGTCGGCGTCGAGGAGCTGCTCGACCGGATCGTGCAGGACATCCCGGCCCCGGTCGGAAATCCCGATGCCCCTGCGCGTGCCATGATCTTCGACTCGGTCTACGACTCGTACCGCGGCGTCGTGACCTATGTGCGCATGGTCGACGGACAGCTGAACCCGCGCGAGCGCATCCAGATGATGTCGACGAAGGCGACGCACGACCTGCTCGAGATCGGCGTGTCCAGCCCCGAGCCGATCCCGTCGAAGGGCCTCGGCGTCGGCGAGGTGGGATACCTGATCACCGGCGTGAAGGATGTGCGCCAGTCGAAGGTCGGAGACACCGTCACGACCGCGCGCGGCCCCGCAACGGAAGCCCTCGCCGGATACACGGACCCGAAGCCGATGGTGTTCTCGGGGATCTACCCCATCGACGGCAGCGACTACGCCGAGCTGCGCGAGGCGCTGGACAAGCTGAAGCTCTCGGACGCGTCGCTGCAGTACGAGCCCGAGACGTCCGTCGCGCTGGGCTTCGGCTTCCGCTGCGGCTTCCTCGGCCTGCTGCACCTCGAGATCATCACCGAGCGGCTCTCCCGCGAGTTCGGGCTCGACCTCATCACGACCGCCCCGAGCGTGATCTACGAGGTCATTACCGACACAGGCGAGAAGGTCGTCGTCACCAACCCGAGCGAGTACCCGGATGGACGCGTCGGGTCGGTCTCTGAGCCCATGGTGAAGACCGCGATCCTGCTGCCCAAGGACTACGTCGGCACCGTCATGGAGCTCTGCCAGTCGCGCCGCGGCGCACTGCTCGGCATGGAGTACTTCTCCGAGGAGCGCGTCGAGCTGCGCTATCGGATGCCGCTCGGCGAGATCGTCTTCGACTTCTTCGATCAGCTGAAGTCCAAGACGCAGGGGTACGCGAGCCTGGACTACGAGCCGGACGGTCAGCAGGAGGGCGACCTGGTCAAGGTCGACGTGCTGCTGCAGGGCGACAAGGTCGACGCCTTCAGTGCCATCGTGCACCGCGACAAGGCCTACGCGTACGGCACGCTGATGACCGAGCGGCTGCGCAAGCTCATCCCTCGGCAGAACTTCGAAGTGCCGATCCAGGCGGCGATCGGCGCGCGGATCATCGCCCGCGAGACCATCCGCGCACTCCGCAAGGACGTGCTCGCCAAGTGCTACGGCGGTGACATCAGCCGCAAGCGCAAGCTGCTCGAGAAGCAGAAGGAGGGCAAGAAGCGCATGAAGATGGTCGGCCGCGTCGAGGTGCCCCAGGAGGCGTTCATCGCCGCGCTGTCGGGCGACGTCGAGGGCAAGGACAAGAAGTAGCCTGCCGCGAACGCGGTGTCGTTCGGATTCTGTTCAGACAGGTCGCCTAGGCTGGAGATCATGCGGCGCGGGACTTTCCGAGAAGGCACGGTGGACTATGCCGCGGTTGGCGCGACCCACGCACCCGACCTGATGCAGTACCCGCCCGAGCGCAGCATCCCCGCAGAGGCGTCATGGCGCCTGGGCAGCGGCGAGGATCGCTTCCGCACGGCCGGTGAGTCGCTGCTGTCGTGGACGGCGCAGCGCGCCGCGGGGCTCGAGCTGCGCGATGTGCGTCCGGCCGCGGGCTCCGCGTACACCGGCGTGAGCTTCGATGCCGAGGGCACGCCGATAGCGCCGAACCGCACGCAGGTCGAGCAGCGTTTCGCCGCCGACGGCATGCCCTTCGTCGCACCCGGCATGACGCTCAAGCTGCACGGACGTGTCAGCGGCATGCGGGCGGATGCCGAGCTGCGTGTGATCTCGGTGACCGAGGAGCGTCGCCGGATCGGGTTCGTGCTCGGCACCGTCGGAGGATCCGTGGTGAGCGGCGAGGAGTCCTTCGACATCGAGTGGCGCGAGGACACCGACGAGGTGTGGTTCACCGTGCGTGCGTTCGACGCGCCGGTCGCGCTGCTGTACCGCCTCCCCGGCATGGTGCGCCGCCGCCGCCGGGAGCTCTTCGCGCTGTACCTGCGCGCCATCTCGCCGCTGTACGCGACCCCGATCTGATGGCGGGTGCGCTTCCGCTGGGCGATCCGGCGCCCGCCGACGGACGCCTGCCCGCCGACCTCGTCGTCGACGCATCGGCGCCGTTCTCGGCCTACCTGCATGTGCCGTTCTGCCGGGTGCGCTGCGGCTACTGCGACTTCAACACCTACACCGCGACCGAGCTGCGCGGCGCCACGCAGGACGAGTACGCCGACACGCTGATCCGCGAGATCGCGCTCGCGCGCGATGTCCTCGGCGAAGCCGACGGCATCCGCCCGCTCGACACCGTGTTCTTCGGCGGCGGGACACCCACTCTGCTGCCCGCCGGCGACCTGGCGCGGATGCTCTCCGCGGCGACGTCGGCGTTCGGCATCCGCGATGACGCCGAGGTGACGGTCGAGGCCAACCCCGACACCGTCACGCCTGAGGTCGTCCGCACGCTGGTGGACGCCGGTGTCACGCGCCTCTCGATCGGGATGCAGTCGGCGGTGCCGCACGTGCTCGCCGCGCTCGACCGCACGCATCGACCCGAGAACGTCCGCACCGCGGTCGACGCCGCGCGCGGGGGCGGCCTCGACGTCAGCGTCGATCTCATCTACGGCGCACCGGGGGAGTCGCTCGCCGACTGGCAGGAGTCGCTCGACGCTGCACTCGCGCTCGAGCCCGACCACATCTCCGCATACGCGCTGATCATCGAGGACGGCACCAAGCTCGCCAGGCAGATCCGCCGCGGTGAGGTCCCTGCGCCCGACGACGATCTGCAGGCCGACATGTACGAAGCCGCCGATCAGCGGCTGGGGGGTGCAGGGTTCGACTGGTACGAGGTGAGCAACTGGGCTCGTGCCGACGGTGCCGATCATCGCTCGCGGCACAACATGGCCTATTGGCGCGGCTCGGACTGGTGGGGCTTCGGACCAGGGGCGCACAGCCACGTGGCCGGCCTCCGATGGTGGAATGTCAAGCATCCGGCCGCGTACGCGCAGCGGCTCGCACTCGGCGAATCGCCGGCTGCAGGGCGCGAGCGGCCCGACCTCGAGGCGCGCACGCTCGAACGGGTGCTCCTGCAGAGCCGCCTCGCAGAGGGGCTGCCGATCGACGGCATCGCCGAGAACCGGCGCGACCGGGTCGCGGAGCTCATCTCCGACGGACTCGTCGACGCCGCCGCCGCGCTGCGGGAGCACCGCGTGCGCCTCACCCTGCGCGGTCGCCTGCTCGCCGATGCCGTCGTGCGCGCGCTCACAGACTGAGGCGGTACGCCGAGCGCGTTCGGCCGGGTGGCGGGACGGTCAGCCGGGGAGCAGATCGAGTCCCTCGATCCGCCGCTGCGGTTCGGTGCTGCTCTCGGCGTCGAAGATCCGGGTCATGCGGTTCGTCCCGTACGGCGCCCAGCCAGGATCACCCGTCTTGATGAATGCGATCCATGCGTCGCGCATCTCGGCGGCGAGCTGCCGCGGTGCATCGGTTCCCGCCATCCGCCTCGCGTCGTCGGAGTCGAGCTGGTCGAACACGAACCCGAGCTCGAGGGCATGCGCGGCGCGCAGGTCGCGAACCGGACTGCGCCACGCGAACTCGTAGACGAAGGTGGAGGCCCCACGGCGTCTCGCGACCCGGGTGAGCGGCCCACGCAGCAGCAGGTCGGTCGCGACCTGGCCGAAGATCTCACCGGTCGACGCGCCGGGGAACTGCGAACGGTAGGCGCGTATCGCGCGGCGGGGGATGCGCAGCGCCAGGCGAGCAAGAAGCAGCTTCGCCTCGGTGATCTCGGCGAGCTGCTCGGGGGTGAACCAGAGGCGGTACTCGTCGGTGTTGCTGCCGATCAGCAGCGGCACGTCGAGATCGCCAAGCACGTCGTGCGGCGAGCGGGGGAGGGTCTCGGGGTCGATCGTGAAATGGAAGCCCGGTGCGCCGCCGAGCGGAGACGAGCCGGCGGAGTGGGTGCGTCGGGCCTCGAGCAGCCTCGAGGGCGCCACTGCGGCGAATGCGTCTCGCTCGGGGCGGATGCCGAGAAGCCTGGCCAGCTGCGCGGTGACACGGCCCGACTTCTTGCGGGGCTGGGCCTGCAGCGGCCCGGACTGGACGATCGCGCGCGCGATCATCGCCCGTGATGTCTCGACGGCGAGCAGACCCGCCACCAGTGCGCCGCCCGCCGACTCGCCCATGATCGTGATGCTCGCCGGATCGCCGCCGAACGAGCCGATCTCGCGGTGCACCCACTGCAGCGCTGCGACGGCGTCCAGGAGCCCGAGGTTGGTCGGCGCCCCCTCCAGCACCGAGAAGCCCTCGGAGCCCACCCGGTAGTTGATCGATGCGAAGACGATGCCGGCGCGAGCGAACACCGAGCCGTCGTAGAGCGGGATCGCCGCCGTGCCGCGCTCCAGCGCGCCGCCGTGAAGCCAGAGCACCACGGGCGCCGCTTCGGCATCGGACGGTGCCCACACATTGACGGTCAGGACGTCATCGCCGTCGATGATCACCGAGCCGAGCAGATCGCCGATCGGACCGGAGTACGGCAGCTGGGGTGACGTGGGGCCGAACGAGTCGGCGGGCCGGACGTCGTCCCACACGGCGACCGGCTGCGGTTCGCGGAAGCGGTTCGGTCCGAAAGGCGCAGCGGCGTAGGGGATGCCGAGGAAGCGGTGCACGCCGTCGTGCACGGAGCCGCGCACGACGCCGGCGGTGAGGTGGGCTGTGGGGGCTGCGCTCATGGGCGACAGCATAGGGTCTCCCCGTCATCCGCTGAGGTGGGCCCGACCCGGGGTAGGATTGGCACTCTAGAGGCACGAGTGCCAGAGCAGCGGGTTCGGAGGGATGATGGTCACACAGCGAGGCCTGGAGGTCCTCCGCGCGATCGTGCAGGACTACGTCGCCACCCACGAGCCCGTCGGCAGCAAGTCGATCGTCGAGCGGCACGCGTTCGGCGTGTCGGCTGCGACCATCCGCAACGACATGGCGCAGCTCGAGGACGAAGAGCTCATCACCGCTCCGCACACCTCCTCGGGGCGGGTGCCGACCGACAAGGGCTACCGCGTCTTCGTGAACCACCTGGCGCAGCTGCGCCCGCTGTCGGCACCGCAGCGCACCGCGATCGAGTCGTTCCTCGCCGCGCCCAGCGATCTCGACGATCTGATGGCGCGCACCGTGCGGGTGCTCACCCAGCTCACCGGTCAGGTCGCGCTCGCGCAGTACCCCTCGTTCGCGCGCGCGAGCATCACCCATGTCGAGCTCGTCGCGCTCGCACCGAACCGCATGCTCGTCGTGCTCGTCACCGATGCCGGCGGCGTCTCGCAGCGCATCTCTCCTCTGCCCATCGACATCGAAGACGCCGATCTGGCCGTGCTGCGCGCACAGCTGGCGGCACTGATCACCGGCCGCGCGGTGGGCGAGGCGTCGGAGCGCATCGCATCGACCCTCGAACTGCAGACCGGATCCAGACTGCAGCCTGCTCTCGCCTCGCTCGCGGCCGTGATCGCCGAGGAGCTGGCCGAGTTCAGGCAGGAGCGGCTGGTGATGGCGGGCGCTGCGACCCTCGCCAGACGCGAGCAGGACTTCCGCGGCAGCATCCATCCTCTGCTCGAGGCGATCGAGGAGCAGGTGACCCTGCTTCGCCTGATGAGCGAGATGGTGACAGACGAGCACGGCCTCGCCACGAGCATCGGCACCGAGAACGCCCCGTTCGGACTCGGAGAGGCGTCGATCGTGGCGAGCAACTACGCGGCCCCCGGCGGCACGGCGAGGGTCGGTGTGATGGGGCCGACCCGAATGGACTATCCGAGCAATCTCGCGGCGGCGCGGGCCGTTGCCCGCTACCTGTCGCGGATGCTCGAAGAGGACGAGGCCGCCCGCTGACGCGGACGGCCATGCACACGAACGCACACGAAGAAAGGTGACCGTGGCGGATCATTACGAGGTCCTCGGGGTGTCGAGAGACGCCTCTCAGGACGAGATCAAGAAGGCATACCGCAAGCTCGCACGGCAGCTGCACCCTGACGTGAACCCGGGCGAGGACGCGGCCGAGCGGTTCAAGCTCGTCACGCACGCCTACGACGTGCTCAGCGACGAGGACTCCCGCCGTCGCTACGACATGGGCGGCGACCAGAACGGCGGCTTCGGAGGGTTCGGCGGCTTCGGCGACATCTTCGAGACGTTCTTCGGCGCGGCCGGCGGTGGCCGCTCGGCCCGCCCTCGCTCGCGCCGCGAGCGGGGCCAGGACGCCCTGGTGCGCATCAACCTCGAGCTGGGCGACGTCGTCTTCGGCGTGCACCGCGACATCGAGGTCGACACCGCGGTGCTCTGCGAGACCTGCCAGGGCTCGTGCTGCCAGCCCGGCACGTCTCCGGTGACCTGCGACGTCTGCGGCGGCAGCGGCCACGTGCAGCGCCAGGTGCGGAGCCTCCTCGGCAACGTCGTCACCACGCAGCCCTGCGGCAGCTGCGAGGGATACGGCACGGTCATCCCCAATCCGTGCGGATCGTGTGCAGGACAGGGCAGGGTGCGCTCGCGTCGCACCGTCGCACTCGACATCCCCGCCGGCGTCGAGACCGGGCTGCGCCTCCAGCTCCCCGGCTCGGGCGAGGTCGGCCGCGCCGGTGGCCCCAACGGCGACCTGTACGTCGAGGTCTCGGTCGCGCCGCACCCCGTGTTCAGCCGCGACGGCGACGACCTGCTCGCGACGCTCGAGGTGTCGATGACGGATGCCATCCTCGGCACCACGACGAGCATCGAGGGGCTCGACGGCACGGTCGATCTCGAGCTGCGCGCGGGAGTGCAATCCGGCGACGTGCTCACGATCGGCGGACGGGGCATCACCCCGCTGCGCGGATCGCAGCGCGGCGATCTGCGCGTCGGCGTGCAGGTGGTCACCCCGACGAAGCTCGACGGGGCGCAGCGCAAGCTCATCGAGGAGTTCGCGAAGAAGGCCAAGGCTCCGTCGCCGCGGCTGGCCCAGTTCCAGCAGGGCCTCTTCTCGAAGCTGCGTGACCGTTTCCGCAGCCACTGACCGACCCGCCAGCCGATCGGAGCACCATGGCCCTGCACTTCGTCGTACCCGATTGCACTGATGCCGCTGTCGGCGAACTCGTGCGGCTGACCGGCGCGGAGGCGAAGCATGCCTCGGTGGTGCGCCGCGTGCGCGTCGGCGAGACGGTGACCATCGGCGACGGGCGCGGCGTCTGGCTCGAAGGCGCTGCGGAGGACGTCTCGGCGTCGCAGGTCACGGTGCGGATCACCGAGCGTCACGTGAAGGACGCGCCCGAGACACGCATCGTCCTCGTGCAGGCGCTGGCCAAGGGCGATCGCGATGAGATGGCGGTGCAGGCGGCGTGCGAGCTCGGCATCGACGAGATCGTGCCGTGGCAGGCCGCGCGCAGCGTGTCGCGCTGGGAAGGGCCGAAAGCGGCCAAGGGCAGGGAGCGCTGGGCGACGATCGTGCGGGAGGCCGCCAAGCAGGCGCACCGTGCCTGGGTGCCCGATGTCGCACCGGTGCACTCCACTGTGCAGCTCGCGGAGCGTGCGGCCGACGCCAGGCTGCTCGTGCTCGATCCGTGGACCCAGACGCCGCTCACCGGCATCCGTCCCGACGGCCGAGACATCGTGCTCGTGGTCGGACCCGAGGGCGGGATCTCGCCGGACGAGCTCGAACGACTGGAGAAGGCGGGCGCCGAGCGGGTGCGCCTGGGCGACACCGTGCTTCGCACCTCGACCGCCGGACCTGCCGCGATCGCCGTGCTCTCGTCCAACCTCGGCCGCTGGTGAATAGACTTGCAGGCATGAGCGAACCCTCGATCTTCACCCGCATCCTCAACGGGGAGATCCCCGGCGACATCCTCGCCGACACCGACCGGGTGTTCGCGATCCGCGACATCAACCCGCAGGCGCCCCTGCACGTGCTGGTGATCCCCAAGACGGAGCAGTACAGGGATGTCACCGAGCTCGCCGCGGGAGACCCGGCCCTGATGGCCGACATGGTGGCCGTCGCCAAGCAGATCGCCGCCGAGCATGCGAACGGGGAGTACCGACTGATCTTCAACAACGGCGCGAGCGCCGGGCAGTCGGTCTTCCACGTCCACGCGCACGTGCTGGGCAGCATCGAGGAGGGGAAGCTCGTTGGCTTCTGACGACAGCGCGCACCCCGAGGGCGCACCTCCCCGGTTCCCCGCACAGCCCGAGCACACCGAGCGCATCTACGCCGACGGCATCGCCATGGTGCAGCTGCTCGGACCGCAGGACCGGCTGCTGCGCATGCTCGAGAAGCAGCACCCGAGCGTGCAGGTGATGGTGCGAGGCAACGAGATAACGCTCGGCGGAACGACCGCGGACGTCGCGGCTGCCAGGCGACTCGTGGAGGAGCTCATCGAGATGACCCGCTCCGGTCACGACCTGGCACCCAGCGACGTCGAGCACTCCGCGCGCATCCTGCGCCGGGATGAGGGCCCCCGCCCCAGCGAGGTGCTGGGCGAGGCGATCCTGTCGACGCGAGGCAAGGTCATCCGGCCCAAGACCCTCGGCCAGAAGGAGTACGTCGACGCGATCGAGCAGAACACCATCGTGTTCGGCATCGGGCCCGCGGGAACGGGCAAGACGTATCTCGCGATGGCCAAGGCCGTGCAGGCGCTGCAGCGCAAAGAGGTGCAGCGGATCATCCTCACGCGTCCCGCCGTCGAGGCGGGGGAGCGGCTGGGATTCCTCCCCGGCTCGCTCACCGACAAGATCGATCCCTATCTTCGTCCGCTCTACGACGCCCTCAACGAGATGATGGACCCGGAGGTCGTGCCGCGGCTGATGGCCACGGGGACGATCGAGGTCGCGCCCCTCGCGTACATGCGCGGACGCACGCTCAACGACTCCTTCGTCGTGCTCGACGAGGCACAGAACACCACACCCGAGCAGATGAAGATGTTCCTCACACGCCTCGGCTTCGGCACGAAGATGGTCGTCACAGGAGACATCACCCAGATCGACCTGCCCCAGGGCGCGTCTGGCCTGAGGCTGGTCACACGGGTGCTCAGCGACATCGACGACATCCACTTCACGCGTCTGACGAGCGACGACGTGGTCAGGCACTCGCTGGTGGGCCGCATCGTCGACGCGTACAGCGAGTACGACGAGCAGCGCACGGCCGCACGCGTCGAGCGAGAGCAGGCCCACCAGTTCGCCAATCGCGCCGAGCGTCGAAGCGGGCAGCCGCAGAAACCCCGAGACCGCATGCCGAAGCGAGGCCTGAAATGATCGAGATCAACAACGAGTCGGCGATCACGGTCGACGAGACGGTGCTGCAGCGGCTGACCGACTTCAACCTCGCGCAGCTGCACGTCAGCCCCGACGCCGAGGTCGCCATCGTGCTGGTCGACGAGGGCGCGATGGAGTCTCTGCACGTGCAGTGGATGGACGAGCCAGGCCCGACCGATGTGCTGAGCTTCCCGATGGACGAGCTCCGCCCCGGCAGCGCCGAGAACCCCACGCCTCCCGGTCTGCTGGGAGACATCGTGCTGTGCCCGCAGGTGGCCGAGGCGCAGGCGCAGACCGCAGGGCATTCCCTGATGGACGAGCTGATCCTGCTCACCACCCATGGCCTGCTGCACCTGCTCGGTTTCGACCACGCCGAACCGGAAGAGGAGCGTGAGATGTTCGGGCTGCAGAAGTCGCTCATCGAGGGCTTCGCGCGCGCCGAACGCAGTCGATGACCCCGGCGATACTGCTGGCGGCGGCCGTGCTCCTGGTCGCCTTCGGCGGACTGATGGCCGCCGTCGACGCGGCGTTCTCGGTCAGCTCGACCAGCGATCTCGAGAACATGGCGAGCGAGGGGCGCAACGCGGACGCACTCGCCCGAATAGCCGCCGACCCCGCTCCCCACGTCAACGCGGTCGCGTTCATGCGCGTGCTCTCCGAGACGACAGCGGCCGTGCTCGTGACGGTCGCCCTCGATGCGCTGCTGCCCAGCATCTGGTGGGCGATGCTCGCCGCCGCCGTGCTGATGACCGGCATCACCTTCGTGCTCGTCGGCGCCAGCCCTCGTTCGTTCGGGCGACTGCACGCGGCATCCATGCTTCGCACCTGGGCGCCGGTCGTGCGCGGCGTGCGGATCCTGCTGGGCCCGCTCGCCCAGGCGCTCGTCTCGGCGGGTCAGCGGGTGACGCCGGGCACCGGGCGCAGCAGCTTCGCATCCGAGGAGCAGCTGCTGAGCATGGTCGACGAGGCGGCATCGAACCTTCTCATCGAGGAGGACGATCGCGACCTCATCCATTCCGTGTTCGATTTCACCGACCAGTTCGTGCGCGCGGTGATGGTGCCGCGCACCGAGATGATGACGGTGGATGCCGAGGCGACGACCACCGAGGCCATGGAGCTCTTCCTGCGCACGGGGGTCTCGCGCATGCCCGTCGTCGACGACGAGGCCGACGACGTCGTCGGAGTGCTGTACCTCAAGGATCTCGTGCAGTTCGCCTACCGCGATGAGAGTGCGTGGCGCGGTCGGCCAGTGCGGCCGATCGCGAGGCCGGCGGTCTACGTCCCCGAGTCGATGCGGGCCGAGACGCTGCTGCAGCAGATGAAGCGCGACGCGGTGCACGTGTGCATCGTGATCGATGAGCACGGCGGGATCTCGGGTCTCGTGACGCTCGAGGACCTGATCGAGGAGCTGGTCGGCGAGATCGCCGACGAGTACGACCGCGGACCCGCAGAGGTCGTGGAGCTGCCGGACGGACGCTACAGGGTGAACTCGCGACTGGGGCTCGAGGATGTCGGCGATCTGTTCGGGCTGGAGCTCGAGGACGACGACGTCGACTCGATCGGCGGGCTGCTCGCGAAGGAGCTCGGTCAGATCCCTCAGCCCGGAGTCACGGTGACCGTGCAGGGTCTGGTGCTGACCGGCGGGGCGTCGCGCGGGCGCGGCAGGGGGATAGCCACGGTGTTCGTCGAGCGGGCACCGGAGGGCTGGGACGACGAGGGCGATGGAGGCCACAGCAATGACTGATCGAGAGCAGACCCGAAGCGGCTTCGTGACGTTCGTCGGTCGACCGAACGTCGGCAAGTCCACGCTGACCAACGCTCTGGTCGGCGAGAAGATCGCGATCACCAGTGAGAAGCCGCAGACGACGCGGCGGGCGATCCGGGGCATCCTGAACCGCCCCGACGGCCAGCTCGTGATCGTCGACACCCCGGGCATCCACAAGCCCCGCACGCTGCTGGGCGAGCGGCTCAACGACCTGGTGGAGCAGGTGCTCGGAGACGTCGACGTGATCGGGTTCTGCGTGCCCGCGACCGAGAAGGTCGGCCCCGGCGATCGCCGCATCGCGGCCTCGCTCGACGGATATCCGAGGGCGAAGAAGGTCGCGATCGTGACCAAGACCGACGCGGCCGACAAGGACGACATCATCGAGCGCCTCATGGAGGTCGACTCGCTGCGCGAGGACTGGTCGGCGGTGATCCCGCTCTCGGCGCTCACCCGCGAGCAGCTCGACGTGCTGGCCGACGAGATGCTGCAGCTGATGCCGGTGGGACCGCGCCTGTACGAGGACGGCATCGTCACCGACGAGTCCGACGAGGACCGCATCGCCGAGATCATCCGCGAGGCGGCGCTGGAGGGCGTGCGCGACGAGCTCCCGCATTCGATCGCGGTCGTCGTCGACGACGTCGAGCCCCGGGAGGACAGCGATCTCACCGACGTCTACGCCTCGATCGTCGTCGAGCGCGACAGTCAGAAGGCGATCATCATCGGCCGCAAGGGCGCGCGGCTGCGCGACGTCGGCGCCGCGGCCCGCGAAGGCATCGAGGAGCTCCTCGGAACGCGCGTCTTCCTGAAGCTGCACGTCAAGGTGGCCAAGGAATGGCAGCGCGACCCGAAGCAGTTGGGGCGCCTGGGTTTCTGAGGTGGCAGAGCCTTCTGACATGGCGGAGCACTGGGTCGCCAGGGAGTGGGGGTCGCCGGACGCATGGCGCCTCGAGTCGTACGACGTCGCGGCCCCGGATGCCGGTGAGCTGACCATCCGCGTGCACGCGGCAGGCGTGAACCCGGCCGACGCCAAGCACGTCGCGACCGCTCGCGCCGGCATCCAGCTGCCCGTGCCGATCGGCTACGAGGTCTCCGGAGTCGTCACCGCGGTCGGTCCCGACACCGAGATCGTGACCGGTCCCGTCGCCGTCGGCGACGAGGTCATCGCCTTCCGTGTGCGCGGCGGCTACGCGACCGAGCTCACCGTGCCGGCGCAGAAGGTGCTGCGCAAGCCCGCGACGCTCAGCCACCCTGAGGCCTCGAACCTGCTGCTCGCAGGCACGACGGCGGCCGAGATGCTGCACGTCAGCGGCGCGCGGTCAGGCGAGACCGTGCTGCTGCACGGCGCATCCGGCGCCGTGGGCGTCAGCGTGCTGCAGCAGGCGGCGCTGCAGGGCATCCGCGTGATCGGCACTGCCAGCCCCGGGCGGTTCGACACGGTGAGTCGCTTCGGCGGCGTCCCGGTCGCACACGGCGACGGGCTGGAGAAGAGGTTGCGCCAGGCGCTCACCCGGATCGGTGCGTCGGGCATCGACGCCGCACTGGATGCCGTCGGCACGGACGAGGCGATCGACGTGTCGCTCGCCGTCGTGCGCGACATGAACAGGATCGTCACGATCGCGGCCGCCGCGCGCGCCGAGCGTCACGGCTTCCACGCCATCGCCGGCAGTCGGCCTGACAGCGCCCGGTTCCGCGACGAGGCCCGTCCGCGTCTGGTCGAGCTGGCCGAGCAGGGACGGCTCGAGGTGCCGATGGCGGCAACCTACCCGCTCGCCGACGCGCCCGCCGCCCTGCGGCTGCTGTCGCAGGGGCATCCGGGCGGCAAGCTCGCGCTGCTGCCGTGATCCTCAGCCGTCGACCGGGCGAAATGCGGAGCGGATGACCACCACATCCTCGCCGAACTCCGCGTCCACGGCCCGCTGCAGCGACCCGTCGTCCCACAGCACGTCCACCCACAGGCGTCCGCGCTCGGAGAAGGAGCCGAGCGGCGCGGCGCCGCCGAGCAGGTGCGGAAGGCGCTCCTGGATGTCGACGAGGCGCGCCTCGGAGGTGCCGTCGGGTGATCCACCGGTAGGGTCCTCCGGGGCCATCGGATCGTAGAGCGCCAGGAGCATCGCCGGCCGGGTCACGGTGAACGTCTCGCCGTCGTATCGCCCGGTGACCGCGTAGGCGCCCCAGCGCGTCTCTCCGCTGCTCTCCGAGCCCTCCACGCCGGTCCACGACCAGCCGACCAGGGGCACGCCGGAGCACTGCGGGGGATACGACTCGGCGACCGCGCCCAGGCACAGCTCGACTGACCCGCCGGTGTCCATCACCGTCCCGCCGCCCACCACCTCGGCTTCGGGCGGCGCAGCAGAGGCGAGCGCCGTCCGTGGTGATGTCCCGCTGGTCGGGGCCGACGCACCTGGCGCCTGCGCGCATCCGCTCAGACCGAGCATTCCGATCAGGCTCAGAGCAGCGAGGAGGGTGATTCTTGTCGTTGTGCTCATGATCATCAGTGTCCGGGGCGCGAAGATCGTCTCGAATCCGTTCACGAGGGGCAGCGCATGCTGTTACGATCGATCCATGCCTCTGGGCGGTCTGCTCCTTCTTAGCTGCCGCGACGAGTCCTGATCATCGGGCCTTCCTCGTCGCGGCGCTTGTGTTGGCCTGAGCACGTTTTCTGACGAAGAGAAGCAGCCCCATCATGAAGAACCACCAGAAGCCCTCCGCGATGCCGGTGCACAAGTACCGTCCGTTCCACGAGCAGATCCGCATCGAGCTCGAAGACCGCACCTGGCCGTCGAAGCGGATCACCGAAGCGCCGCGCTGGTGCGCAGTCGACCTGCGCGACGGAAACCAGGCACTGATCGACCCGATGTCCCCCGAGCGCAAGCGCGTCATGTTCGAGCTGCTCGTCAGCATGGGCTACAAGGAGATCGAGGTCGGCTTCCCGTCGGCCAGCCAGACCGACTTCGACTTCGTGCGCCAGCTGATCGAAGAGGACCTCATCCCCGACGATGTCACCATCCAGGTGCTGACGCAGTGCCGCGAGCACCTCATCGACCGCACCTATGAGGCGATCGCCGGCGCCAAGCAGGCGATCGTGCACTTCTACAACTCCACGAGCGTGCTGCAGCGAGAGGTCGTCTTCCGCTCCGACCGTGAGGGAGTGAAGCAGATCGCGCTCGAGGGCGCACGTCTGTGCCGTCAGTTCGAGAAGCGCATCCCCGACACGCAGGTGTACTACGAGTACTCGCCTGAGAGCTACACCGGCACCGAGCTGGAGTACGCGGTGGAGGTCTGCAACGCCGTGCTCGATGTTCTCGAGCCCACGCCAGACCGCAAGGTCATCATCAATCTGCCCGCGACGGTCGAGATGGCCTCGCCGAACGTGTACGCCGATTCGATCGAGTGGATGAACCGCAATCTGGCGCACCGTGAGAACGTCATCCTCTCGCTGCACCCGCACAACGACCGTGGCACCGCGATCGCGGCCGCCGAGCTCGGCTATCTGGCCGGCGCCGATCGCATCGAGGGATGCCTGTTCGGCAACGGCGAGCGCACCGGCAACGTCGACCTGGTGGCGCTCGGCATCAACCTGTTCACGCAGGGCATCGACCCTCAGATCGACTTCAGCGACATCGATCAGGTCAAGCGCACGGTCGAGTACTGCAACCAGCTGCCCGTGCCGGAGCGCAGCCCGTGGGCAGGCGACCTGGTCTTCACGGCATTCAGCGGATCGCACCAGGACGCCATCAAGAAGGGCTTCGAGGCCATGGCGGCGAAGGCGGACGAGCAGGGCGTCTCGGTCGACCAGATCGAGTGGGGCGTGCCCTACCTGCCGGTCGATCCGAAGGATCTCGGCCGCTCGTACGAAGCGGTCATCCGCGTCAACTCGCAGTCGGGCAAGGGAGGGGTCGCCTACCTGCTGAAGACCGACCACGCCCTCGACCTGCCGCGCAAGCTGCAGATCGAGTTCTCGGGTGTCGTGCAGGCGAAGACGGATGCCGAGGGCGGCGAGGTCACCAGCGACCAGATCTGGTCGATCTTCACCGACGAGTATCTGCCGGCCGACGAGGCCGAGCACAAGTGGGGCCGCTTCGAGCTGCTCGGCACTCAGACCCGCAGCGACATGTCGGGAGAGGTCTCGCTCGACATCGTGCTGCGCGACGGCGAGGGCAGCGAACCGGCATCCGGCACGGGCAACGGCCCGATCGCGGCATTCATCGAGATCCTGCGGGAGCGAGGGTTCGATATCTCGCTCTACGACTACGTCGAGCACACTCTCTCGACCGGCGGCGACGCGCAGGCGGCCGCGTACGTCGAGCTGCAGGTCGACGACCAGCGTCTGTGGGGCGTCGGCATCGACGGCGACATCTCGACGGCATCCCTCAAGGCCATCGTCTCGTGCGTGAACCGCTCGATCCGCACCCGCGAGCAGGAACTGGTCGCCGTCTGAGGTTCATCTCGATGGCCCCGGGACGCGAGCCCGGGGCCATCGTGCTGCTGGGTCTCAGTCGACCCACTGGACAAGCTGCCAGATGATCCCGTTGGGGTCGGCGAACTGGCAGTACCGCTCGCCCCACGGCTCGGTCTCGGGTTCGGTCACCACTCGTGCGCCGGACGCGGCGATGCGGGCGAACTGCTCGTCGAGGTCATCGACCACGAAGACGAGCAGCAGTCCCTGTCCTGCGGGGCCGGCGATTTCGGCCGGACGAAAGGTGCTCAGCCCCGTCTCGAGGAAGATGAGGTTTCCCCCGATGCTCGGGTGCGTGAGTGAGATGAAGCCGTCGGCGGCCATCTCCTCCTGATAGCCGAACTGCGTGATGGCGAAGGAGGCGGATGCGGCGATGTCGGCGACGTTGAGCGAGATGGCGGTGCGGGTGATGTTCATGGAGCCTCCGGTCATTTTTCTATACAACGTATAGAGTAAGCGCATGACGTGAGGAGGTATTCCCCGATGCCCGATCTGATCGATCTGCTGTGGCGCGACGACTCCGCCGCGGGTCCCGCCCGACGCGGCCCGCGCCGGCGGACGACGCCGGGTGAGGTGATCTCGAGCGCGATCGCCCTTGCGGACGACGGGGGCCTTCCGGCGGTGACGGTGCGGGCGCTGGCACAGCGGCTCGGCCTGACGCCGATGGCGGTGTACACGTACGTCAACAGCCGTGAAGACCTGCTGGTGCTGATGGCGGACCTCGCGTACATGCGGATGCCCGCCCCGGTTTCCGGCGGCGACGCGTCGCCGTGGCGTGATCGAGTGCGTTGTCTCGCCCATGACAATCGCGACCTGCTGTGCGCGCAGCCCTGGCTGCTCGAGGTGCACGACCCGCGCGTCGTGCTCGGTCCGGGAACGATTGCGAAGTACGACCGTGAGCTGGCGGTGTTCGACGGTCTGGGGCTCGACGACGTGCAACGGGACGCCGCGCTGTCGTTCGTGCTCGACTTCGCCATGGCCGGCGCTCTGCGCCGTCTCGAGGCGCAGAGCGCCGAGGGCCTGGACTGGGATGCGGTCGCAACGCCGCTGGCCGGGCACCTGGGTGACAGACATCCGCTCGCTCAGCAGGTCGGCGCCACAGCGGGTGCCGAGTTCGACGGTGCGTACGATCCGGACGCCGCGTGGCGTTTCGGCCTGGAACGTGTGCTCGATGGACTCGCGCCGATCCTCGAGCAGGGTGGCCCGTCGCGCTGAGCGACGTCAGGGCTTGATGATCGGGATCATCCCGGTCTCGGTGGCGACCTTGCGGCGGTACAGGCGCCGCTGCTCGGGCAGGGACACGTCGAACACGACCGCGAGCACGCGGATGACCGCCGTCACGACGATGCCGATCACCGCCGCGACAGTGATGGAGACGTCACAAGCGTGCAGGATGACGATCGCCGTGCATCCGACGCCGGCGGCCACGGCGTACAGCGATCCGACGTGCATGATGGCGACCGGCAGCCCCATCAGGACGTCGCGAAGCACGCCGCCGCCGACAGCGGCGCACACGCCGATGAAGACGGCCGGGACGGGCGGGATGCCGAAGGCGATCGCCTTGCTCACCCCGAACGCCCCGAACATGCCGATGACGGCGGCGTCGAGTACGACGATGAGCGTGTTGATTCGATTGAAGACGCCGGCGAGCAGCATCCCGAACAGCGCAGCGCCGCCCGCGGTGATGAGGTACCAGTCGTTCTGCAGGGTCGCCGGCGGCTGGCCGATCAGCAGATCGCGGATGAGACCGCCGCCCATGCCAATCATGATGCCGATGATCGCGACGCCGAGCCAGTCCAGCCGGCGCTGACCCTGGAAGCCGGAGGCGAACATCGCCCCTTGGATGCCCCCGAGCCCGACGCCGAGAAGATCGGCCCAGAGCGGGATGGTGAAGAGCGGTTCCGTCACCCGTCCATTCTCTCGTGCCCGGGAGATAATCGTTGAGTGCCCACCTACCGAGACGAAGCGGTGATCCTGCGCACCCACAAGCTGGGTGAAGCCGATCGCATCGTCACGATGCTCTCGCGGCGCAACGGCAAGATCCGCGCCGTCGCGAAGGGTGTCAGGCGCACGTCATCGAAGTTCGGCTCGCGACTCGAGCCGTTCATGGTCGCCGATGTGCAGATGTACAAGGGCCGCACTCTCGACATCGTCCAGCAGGCGGACTCGCTCGGCGCGTACGGCGCCGACATCGCCGTCGACTACGAGCGCTTCACGGCGGCCAGCGCGATGGTCGAGACGGCCGATCGGCTCAACGAGGCAGAGGCGACGGCCGAGCAGTACCTGCTGCTCGTCGGCGGTCTGCGATCACTGTCGCGCGGCGAGCATGCCGCCCGCAGCATCCTCGACTCGTACCTGCTGAGGGTCATGGCGCTGTCGGGCTGGGCGCCCTCGCTCGACCACTGCGCCCGGTGCGGCGCCCCCGGCCCGCACCGCCACTTCGGCGCTCCGCTGGGAGGGTCGGTCTGCGACTCATGCGCGCCGGCAGGCAGCCCGCGCATCGCGATGTCGGCCCTCGCGCTGCTGCGCGCCTTGATGGGCGGCGACTGGACGACGGTCGATGCCGCGTCGCCGGCCGACCTGGCCGCGGCATCCGGCACGATCGCCGCGTACGCCCAGTGGCACCTCGAGCGAGGCATCCGCTCGCTCGAGCACCTCAGTCGCCCCTCGAGCATTGGAGCACGGTGACCCCGAAGCCGTACACGCACAAGGACGCGGTGCCTTTCCGCCCGCTCGACTGGACGGGCAAGACCCCGCCGGCGTTCCCCGCGGTGCCCCAGCACGTCGCGATCGTGATGGACGGCAATGGGCGCTGGGCGAACCGCCGCGGCCTCAATCGCATCGAGGGTCACAAAGCCGGTGAGGAGGTGCTGCTCGACGTCGTCGCGGGCGCCGTCCAGGCCGGTGTGAAGCACCTGTCGGTCTACGCCTTCTCGACAGAGAACTGGGCGCGCTCACCCGAGGAGGTGCGCTTCCTCATGGGGTACAACCGCGATGTGCTGCACCGCCGCCGAGACCAGCTCAACGAGTGGGGCGTGCGCGTGCGCTGGGCGGGACGCAAGCCGCGGCTGTGGGGCTCGGTCATCAAGGAGCTGCAGTTCGCCGAGCAGCTCACGAAGGACAACGACGTTCTCACCCTCACCATGTGCGTGAACTACGGCGGCCGCGTGGAGCTGGTCGATGCGATGCGTGCGATGGCCGAAGAGGTGAAGGCGGGGCGGATGCGTCCGAGCGCGATCACCGAGAAGCAGATCCGCAGGCATCTGTACGTGCCCGACATGCCGGACGTCGACCTGTTCCTGCGCAGCTCGGGGGAGCAGCGCACCTCCAACTTCCTGCTCTGGCAGGCGGCGTACGCCGAGATGGTCTTCCTCGACACGCTGTGGCCGGACTTCTCACGCGAGGAGCTCTGGCGGGCGATCGAGATCTACCTGTCGCGCGACCGCCGCTTCGGCGGGGCCGTGAACGCACCCGACGGGTCGGCCTGAGCACGAAGCCAGCGCTCCGTCTCGCGGGGGTGCGTGAAGCGCACGATCGTCAGGTGGGGGAATCGCGCCTCGACCGCGGGCATGCGCTCGGCCCACTTGTGCAGAGTGCGCGTCTGCCAGAGCAGGATGTTCTCCTCGGCATCCCGATTGAAGATGTTGGCCAGCCCGCGCTCGCGATTGCCGTTCCAGAGCTCGGTGCGCAGCACATGACGTGCCACGGTCCGGCGTACGAGGCGGGAGCGCACCACTGACCACGGGTAGTCCAGCCACAGCACGAGCTGCGCCCGCGGGGCGAGGATCTCATCGGTGCCCTTGCTGGTGTACTGCCATTCGGTGACCCAGCGATCCTCGGCTGCGAAGGCGCGCACATCGTCGAGGAACGACGGACGCGGAATCCAATCCGGTCCGTGGAAGAGGGCGTCGATCTCGACGTGACGAACACCCCATCGAGCGGCCACCCGGCGGGCGAGGGTCGTCTTGCCCGATCCCGTGACTCCGGCGATCAGCACCCGCTCGGGGCGGAACGGCAAGGGATCCTGGGCGCGGAGCATCCGTCGATCGTACGACGGAATAGCATTCGAGCGCATGCGGTTGGATGAGGATGTGACTGAACCCATCTCGATCGACATCTGGTCCGACATCGCCTGCCCTTGGTGCTACATCGGCAAGCGCAACCTCGAGAAGGGACTGGCGGCCACCGCAGGCGACGACGACGCCCCCCGGGTGGCGGTCACCTTCCACTCCTTCGAGCTGTCGCCCGACACCCCGGTCGACTTCGACGGAGACGAGGTCGACTTCCTCGCCGGGCACAAGGGCATGCCGCGCGAGCAGGTCGAGCAGATGCTCGCGCACGTGACCAAGGTCGCCGAAGGCGCGGGGCTGGAGTACCGTTTCGACCTGCTGCAGCACACCAACACCGTCAAGGCGCACGAGCTGCTGCACTTCGCCAAGGGCGAGGGACTGCAGCATGAGATGGAGGAGCGGCTCATGTCCGCCTACTTCGTCGAGGGCAGGCACGTGGGCCGCATCGACGACCTCGTCGCACTGGCCGAGGAGGTCGGTCTCGATCCCGCGCAGGCGCGCACGGCCCTCGAGACCGGAGCGCACCTCGACGCCGTCCGCGCCGACCAGGCGCAGGCCCGCGCCTACGGCATAAACGGCGTGCCCTTCTTCGTGATCGACGGGCAGTACGGAGTGAGCGGCGCACAGCCGCCCGAGGCGTTCGAGAACGTCATCCGCGACGTGTGGGCGCAGAAGACCGCCGCGAGCTGACCGGATGCGAGAGGGGCCCGATCCGAGCGGATCGGGCCCCTCCTGCGATGCCGGGGCGGCTCAGAGCGCCTGCTGCCTCTCGGGCAGCGGCAACGGCTCCATCGGCTGGTCGTTCGCGGTCAGATCGATGCCGAGGTCGCGGGCGTAGACGACCCTGGTCTCGATCGAGACGTCGTTGCCGTTCTCGGTGAGCTCGAACACGCGTCCGCCTCGCATGCGGTTGCGCTCGGCGCCCGGCAGTCCATAGGCGCCGAAACCGGTGCCGGGCGCGTAGCCGAGCTTCACGCCGTAGTAGTCGCCCACATAGTCGTTGATGTGGTCGTGGCCCACGAAGACGCCCTTGACGTCGCCTCGCTCGAGGATCGCGTTGAACATGCCCGAATTGAACGGACCAGGGCACTCGTCCTCGTTGCGCTCGCCGACGATGCCGTGCCTCGCCCTGCCGCGGGCGGCGTCCGCCGCCGTGCGGGTGTCGACGCCTCCCCACCACATGAACCGGTGCTCCCACAGGGCGATGTGGATGAACATGAGGCCGGGCAGCTTGCGTCCGAGGCGCTTCTCGATGCCCTGCGACTGAGTGCGGTACCAGGCCACCTGATCCATGCGCAGCCAGTCCCACGTCGGGTACCCCGCGAAGTCCTGTCCTTCGATGCGCGACGGAGCATAGCGACCCGAGTCGATCAGCCACAGGGCGAACGCCTCGCGGCCCTTGTCGGCGGATGAGGCGATGGGGACGATCGTGTTGCTCGTCCCCGTCACGCCGCGCGTGCTCTCGGCGTTGACGTTGAAGGCGTAGGAGCGGTAGATCTCCAGCATCCCGGCCTCGTCGACACCCGACTGCGGAAGCGAGTCCTCGTCATGGTTGCCGTAGGTGACCGCCCACGGCACCTTGCGCGCCTCCATCGGCGCCACGACGTTGTTGATCGCCTGCTTGACGGCGAGACGGGTCTCGCATCCTCCTGTGATCACATCGCCGTTGATCACGACGAAGTCGGGCTGCTCCTGGTCGAGCACCTTCTCGATCAGCTCGACCGTGCGGCGGTCGGTGCGCTCGTCGTCCTGCGTGTCGTTGAACTGCACGACCTTGAACGTGCGGTCGGACCGGAAGCGCAGGCGTGGAGCGTGCGGCCCAGGCCGGCCCGATGCGGGCGAGCCCGACTCGGGACCGGCGGCTGCGGCACTCGCAGCGCTCAGGGGGAGTGCGGCTGTCACGGCGCTCAGTGCGCCGGCGGTCAGGACGGTGCGACGGCTGAGGGGCAGTCGGTCGGTCATTCTCTTCTCTCCGTTCGTCGGCGGTGTCGCCATCACGAGAACGTAGGCCGCGAGATCGACCGGGAGGAGAAGACGAGGTGAACGAGCCCCACGCGGCTCCGCGAGCCGCGGTGAACGGCCGGGTCAGCGGTCGACGTCGACCAGCGCGGCCTCGATCGCGGCGACGATCTCGGGGTCGTCGGGCTTCTGCCTGGGGCGGAAGCGCCGAACGGCGCCGTCGGGTGAGACGAGGAACTTCTCGAAGTTCCATTCCACACGGCCCGCCTTGCCGTCGGCATCCGGGGTCTGCGTCAGCGCCTTGTACAGCTCGTGCGCGCTGCGGCCGTTCACCTTGACCTTGTCGTTGACGGGGAAGGTGACGCCGTAGCTCGTGGAGCAGAACTCGAGGATCTGCTCCATGCTCCCCGGCTCCTGACCGAAGAACTGGTTGCAGGGGAAGCCGAGCACCGTGAACCCGCGCTCGCCGTACGCGCGCTGGAGCTCTTCGAGCTGGGCGTACTGCGGAGTGAGGCCGCACTTGGAGGCGACGTTGACGACCAGCACGGCGCCCGCGCCGAAATCGTCGAGTGTCTTCTCCTCGCCGGAGGCATCGAGGAAGGGGATCTGTCGGATGGTCGCGTCGGTCACATCCACAGCCTAAGTCGCGCGCCCCCGGTCGAGGCGGCGTCTGGGAGAATGGACAGGACATGACTCTGGTAACTGACTCCCTCGCCGCCGCCGGCACGGCTCCTGCCCTGCGCATCGGTCCGATCGAACTCGACACTCCCGTCGTGCTCGCACCGATGGCAGGCATCACCAACACCGCTTTCCGTCGACTCTGCCGCGAGTACGGGGCCGGCCTGTACGTCAGCGAGATGATCACCTCGAGGGCGCTGGTGGAGCGCAATGCGATCACGATGCGGCTCATCCAGCACCACGAGAGCGAGACTCCGCGGTCGATCCAGCTGTACGGCGTGGATCCAGCCACCATCGCCGAGGCGGTGCGCATCATCGTCGCCGAGGACCGTGCCGACCACATCGACCTCAATTTCGGCTGCCCGGTTCCGAAGGTGACCCGCAAGGGCGGGGGAGCAGCCCTGCCGTGGAAGATCGGCCTGTTCTCCGACATCGTGCAGCGTGCGGTGAAGGCCGCCGGTGACGTGCCGCTCACCGTGAAGATGCGCAAGGGCATCAACAAGGACCACCTGACCTTCCTCGACGCCGGTCGCGCGGCTGAGGACGCCGGAGCCGCGGCCGTCGCACTGCACGCGCGAACCGCATCGGAGTACTACTCCGGCCATGCCGACTGGAGCGCGATCGGCGAGCTGAAGCAGGCGGTCACGAGCATCCCGGTGCTCGGCAATGGCGACATCTGGTCGGCGGGCGACGCCGTGCGGATGATGCACGAGACCGGGTGCGACGGCGTCGTCGTGGGCCGCGGATGCCTGGGCAGGCCGTGGCTGTTCGGCGAGCTCGCCGCCGCTCTGGGCCCGTCGGCGGGCGCCGACCAGCACGCCGTCGTCGACGCGACCCTCGGATTCGTCAAGGACGCCTTCCGGCGGCACGCCGAGCTGCTCGTCGAGTTCTTCGAGGACGAAGACCGCGGGTGCAAGGACATCCGCAAGCATGTCGCCTGGTATTTCAAGGGCTACCCGGTCGGCGGCGAACTGCGCGCGGCGCTCGCCAGGGCGTCGACTCTGCAGGAGATCGACGATCTGCTCGGCACCATCGGCGACGCGCCGTACCCCGGGGCAGGAGCCGAGGGGCAGCGTGGACGCGCGGGTTCCCCCAAGCGCACCGCCCTTCCCGAGGGCTGGCTCGACTCGCGCGAGATCGGCGAGGGCGTCGGTGACATGATGCGCGGGGCGGAGACCGAGAACGATGGCGGCTGAGCCCTCAGATCGCGGCTACCGCGAACACGACGCCGAACGCTTCTTCGCCGAGACGCATCGCTCCGAGAGAGACGACTTCTCGCGGGATCGTGCCCGCGTGCTGCACTCGGCAGCCCTCCGCCGCCTGGCTGCCAAGACCCAGGTGCTGAGCCCCGCCAGCACGGCCGACTTCGCGCGCAACCGGCTCACGCACTCTCTCGAGGTCGCTCAGGTCGGGCGCGAGCTGGCCAGCGCGCTTGGGGTCTCGGCCGATGTGGTCGACACGGCCTGCCTCAGCCACGATCTCGGGCATCCGCCCTTCGGGCACAACGGCGAGCGGGCGCTCAACGAGTGGGCCGAGGACATCGGCGGCTTCGAGGGCAATGCGCAGTCCCTGCGCATCCTGACCCGTCTCGAGGCGAAGGTGCTCGATGACAGCGACCACTCTGTCGGCCTGAACCTCACCCGCGCCAGCCTCGATGCGACCTGCAAGTACCCGTGGACCGTCGATGAACCCGTCCCCGATCCCGGTGGCCGGCTGAAGTTCGGCGTGTATCCCGAGGACGAGCCGGTGTTCCGCTGGATGCGCGAGGGCGCGGCCGGACGCGAGCGGTGCATCGAGGCCGAGATCATGGACCTGTCAGACGACATCGCGTACTCGGTCCACGATTTCGAGGACGCGATCGTCAACGGGTACGTCGATGTGGCACAGCTCTCGGACCCCGTCGAGCACCATCCGCTCGTCGGTCGCATCCAGCAGTGGGTCGGCTACGACTACACCCGCGATGAACTGGCCGATGCGCTGTACCGGCTCACACGCGAGACGATGTGGATGCGCTCGTTCGACAGGTCGCGGCGAGACCTCGCGCGGCTGAAGAACCTCACCAGCGACATGATCGGCCGCTTCGCGCGCGGCTCCGTGGCCGCGACCAGGGCGGCCTACCCCGGCGAGACGCTGGCCAGGTACAGCGCGCACGTGGTCATCCCGCGTGAGGTCGAGACCGAGATCGCGGTGCTCAAGGGCATCATGGGCCAGGCGATCGTCACCATCGATGCTCGCAAGGGCGTCTACAAGGAGCAGCGTCGCGTGCTGCACCGTCTTGCCGACGCCCTGTGGTCGACCGACGCGCTGTGGTCGGCCGGTGCCGACGTGCTGGAGCCGGCCTTCTCGGCCGACTTCCTCGCTGCCGACACCGACGCGCAGCGCGCGCGGGTGGTCGTCGACCAGATCGCCAGTCTCACCGACCAGACCGCGGTCGACTGGCACAACCGGCTCGTCGGCGAGATGGACCCCGCCGAGGTCGGAATCTGGACGCCGCGCCACGTCCGCCCGGGGGTGGGCCGCCGCACCGAATCGCGGGTGGTCGTCGAAGGGGCCGTCTGATGCCGCGGATCCTGCAGGCGGACGTCGAAGAGGTCAAGACCCGCACCAACATCGCCGACATCGTGGGTGAGCGGGTCGCGCTGAAGTCGGCAGGAGTCGGGTCGCTCAAGGGGCTGTGCCCTTTCCACGACGAGAAGAGCCCGAGCTTCCACGTCCGTCCGCAGGTGGGGTACTACCACTGCTTCGGCTGCGGCGCGTCGGGCGATGTCTACTCGTTCCTGCGCGAAATGGATCACGTGAGCTTCACCGAGGCCGTCGAGCGTCTGGCGGCCAGGGTCGGCTACACGCTGCACTACGAGGACGGCGGCGCCGCACCCGAGACCAGCGGACGCAGTCGGCTGTACGCCGCGAACACCGCGGCCGGGGAGTACTTCCGCTCGCAGCTGCTGAGCCCCGAGGCGGAGAGCGCCAGGAGGTTCCTCGGCGAGCGCGGCTTCGACGCCGGTGCAGCCGCGCATTTCGGCGTCGGCTACGCGCCTCGCGGCTGGGACAACATGCTGAAGGCGCTGAGCGCCCAGGGCTTCACGAGAGACGAGCTCACGGCAGCCGGGCTCGTCTCGGCCGGACAGCGGGGCGTGTACGACCGGTTCCGCGGGCGGGTCGTCTGGCCGATCCGCGACGTGACAGGGCAGACCATCGGCTTCGGTGCGCGCAAGCTGTACGACGACGACCAGGGGCCGAAATACCTCAACACGCCTGAGACGCCGATCTACAAGAAGGCGCAGGTGCTCTACGGGCTCGACCTCGCCAAGCGCGACATCAGCAGGGGCGACCCGCGTCGTGTGGTCGTCGTGGAGGGGTACACCGATGTGATGGCATGCCACCTCGCCGGCGTCACGACTGCGATCGCCACGTGCGGCACCGCGTTCGGCGCCGAGCACATCAAGGTGCTGCGCCGGGTGATGGGCGACGACTCCGCGGCAGGCGAGGTGGTCTTCACCTTCGATGGCGACGAGGCGGGGCAGAAGGCGGCGCTGCGTGCGTTCTCCACGGCCTCAAGTGCACAGGAGGACTCGCGCTTCACGGCGCAGACGTTCGTCGCCGTCGCACCCGACGGCCTTGACCCCTGCGACCTGCGACTGCAGCGCGGCGATGCCGCGGTGCGCGGGCTGATGGATGCCAAGGTGCCGATGTTCGAGTTCGCGATCGACCGCAAGCTCGCGGGGTACGATCTCGCGACCGTCGAGGGGCAGGTGGGCGCCCTGCGGGCGGCGGCCCCGATCGTCGCCGAGATCCGAGACGAGCTGCTGCGCCCGGGGTACGAGCGTGTGCTCGCCCGCCGACTCGGCATGGATCCGACGGCCGTGCACCAGCAGGTGCAGCGTGCGTCGCGCGGCGAGCGCGAGCAGCCCGCGTCCCGGCGTCAGGAGCAGGGAGACATGGGCGGCGACGGCACCTCGCGCGTGCGGCTGGCGGATCTCCCTCGGACCCCTGAGGTCGCGCTCGAGCGTGACGCGCTGATGGGCGTGCTGCAGTACGGGCATCGCCTCGACCAGGAGTCGCTCGCTCGCGCATTGAGTGAGCCCTTCCGGCATCCGGCGCTCGACGCGGTGCGCGAGGCCGTGGCCTCCGTCGCCGACCGCACGCGGGTGGGCTGGGCGACGGCCGCTGCCGATGCCGTGCGCGAGCCGTATCGCAGTCTCGCGGGCGAGCTGCTGATGATGCCGTTCCCCGCTCGCGACGACGAGGGCGCTCTGGCCTCGTCGGCCGACCTCTGCCGCCGGCTGATCCTGCGCGGCATCGAGCGGGAGAAGCAGGAGCTGCTGGGCGCGGTGCAGAGGGTGCCGGCGGATTCGGACGGCGGACGTGCTCTGCGCATGAGACTGCGCGACGTCGACGCCGAACGGCTGAGGTTCGCCGAGTCCTGAGCCCATTCCAACGCCGAGCGGGCAGGATGGACGGTATGCCTGCCGACAGCGAGTTCGCGATCGACTGCCACGACCTGGTCATCGACCGGATCGGGCACGGCGGAACGACCCGTGCCGTCGACGGCGTGACGTTCACCCTGAAGCCAGGCGAGCTGATGTGCATCGGCGGAGCGACCGGTTCGGGGAAGTCGACCCTCGTGACCGCGCTCGCAGGCATGGGCGACTCGTCGCTGAAGGTGGCGGGGGGCCGCGCCACCGTGTGCGGGGTGAACATCCGCAAGCCGGGGCGCAGACGCCGGACCCTCACCGCGCTCAGCGGGCATCTCGCCCAGGGCGCCGGCGCTGCGCTGCCGCCGCGGCTCACGGTCGGAGAGGCGATCTCGGAGCCGATCACCTCGCGTGAGAAGAAGGTCAACGGCAAGGCGCTGGCGATCCGCGTGGCTTCTCTGCTCGACGAACTGCACCTGCCGCTCGGACTCGCGTCGAAGTTCCCGTACGAGCTGAGCGCCGGCATGCGCCAGCGCGTCGCGATCGCTCGCGCGCTGATGCTCGAGCCGCATGTGCTCATCGCCGACGAACCGCTCGCGAATCTCGATCTGGAGGTGCGACCGGTCGTCTTCGACGCGATCACCCGACGCCGCACGGAACGGGCGATGGCGGCGCTGCTCGTCACGAACGACGCGGCCTTCATCCGCGAGCTGGACGCCGACGCGCTGCTGCTGAGGGCGGGTCATGTCGTGGCCAGGGGCACGGGGGCGGACCTCATCTGGGCGCCGAACGCCGAGGCCGATGTCGGCCCCTGAGCGCGCCACGCCCGGGGAGTCGTCGGTGTTCGGCAGCGCCCGCGGAGTTTGCTAAGCTGGGGGAGTTGCCCGCGCAGCGGGGAACGACCGAATGATCCTCGGTAGCTCAATTGGCAGAGCAGCCGGCTGTTAACCGGCAGGTTCTTGGTTCGAGTCCAAGCCGGGGAGCCAATCCCCTCGAAACCCCGTCCTCGCGACGGGGTTTCGTCGTTGCGGCGGCACGTCGATGACATCTGTCGGAGATCGCCGACGGGATGCCGCGGCATCCGGCGTGTCCGTGCGCAATCGCATCCCGACACGCCGGATCGCCTCCGGAAGCGGAGCCCGGATGCCGGGCCGTCAGATCTTGGTGCCCTTGGCCGATCCCTCGAGCTGCGTGCCGTCCTCGCTGTAGAGCACGCACTGGATCGTGCGGTCGCCGAGGCGCTCCCAGCCGTCCTGAGTGGGCGAGAAGTACGCGTAGGTCAGCGCCGAGTCCAGCTCGCTGATGCCGACGAAGGCCTCGAACTGCGGGTCGCAGGTCTCCCACACGGTCTGCTCGACCGCGTCCGCTGCGGGGAAGTCGCCGTCCGGCAGGTCGAACTCGTAGAAGATCTCCTCATCATGCGGATCGCTGCACCGCACGACGTTCGTGTCGCTCAGCTCGGTGCTCGTCGCGTCGTCGGCGAGCTTGCAGTCGCCCACCTTGAGCTCGAAGATGTCGATGTTCGATTCGGAGGTCACCTGACCCGCCTCATCGCGTTCGGCGTCGCCGCTGAACACATTGGTCGGGATGCTGCACCCGGTCAGCACGAGCGCGACGGCGATCGTCGATCCGGCGAGTGCGAGGGGACGGAGAAGAGAGCGAGAGGTCATGCGGTTGCGCTCCAGAGCGTGAGAGTGAACGCGACGGAACGCCGCTTCTCAGACCGTACTGAGCCGCGTCGTCGCGCGGCAAGTCCGCTCAGCCCTCGAGGTCGTCGACGCCGGGCATCCAGCTGTGCGAGCCGCGGTTCCAGCCGCGCTTGCGCGCGATCTTCTGCACGGTCTTCCAGTCGGAGTCTCCGAGCCGGTCGACGTACAGGATGCCGTCGAGGTGGTCGAACTCGTGCTGCATGATGCGGGCGCGCCACCCGTCGACCTCGATGCGCACCTCGCGCCCTTCGAGGTCGGTGCCGGTGACCAGGACGCGGTCTGAGCGCCGCAGTGCGAACCGCTCCCCGGGGAACGACAGGCATCCCTCCGACTCCTCGTCGGGGTCGGGGGATCCGGGCTCCATCGGAGCCATCCACAGCACGGGGTTGATGATCTCGCCGCGCCACGGATTCTCGTCGTCGTCGACGTACGAGTAGACGTAGATGCGCAGCCCGACGCCGACCTGCGGGGCCGCAAGACCGACTCCGGGGGCGACATCCATGGTCTCGTACATGTCGGCGACGAGGGTGCGGATCTCGTCGGTCACCTCGCCCACCTCGCTCGCTCTCGCGTGCAGAACAGGGTCGCCCATGATGCGGATCGGAAGAACAGCCACGCCACAACCCTAATGGGCGCGGCGCTGCAGGTAGGGTGAGACGGTGCATCATGGGGTGGAGTTCGCAGCGAACGTCAGCGATCAGCTGGTCGGAGTGTTCGAGAACCCGGCTCTGCTGCTCGGCATCCCGCTCGCACTGGCCGGGGCCGTCTTCATGTCGCTCGGCGCGCAGTACCAGCACCGCGGGGTGGAGAAGGTAGAGCGACTCAGCGGAACCGAGGGCACGACGGGCCTCAGCGGCGCGCAGATCAGGGCGCTGCTCACCCGTCCCTCGTGGATCATCGGCACCATCATGCTCGGCCTCGCCATCGCGTGCCAGCTGAGCGCCATCGCCATCGCCCCGCTGATCGTCGTGCAGCCCCTCGGCGCCATCGCGCTCGTGGTCACGACGCTGCTGAACGCCCGGATCTCGGGACACACCCCGACCCGCCGCTCTCTCATCGCGATCGGGGCCTGCCTCGGCGGGATCTTCCTGTTCGTGATCCTCGCAGCGCTCTATGCGACAGAGCGCCCGATCAGCAACGACGACCTGTTCACGATCCTCACGATCCTGCTCGTGGTGATCATCGTGCTCGGGACGTTCTGGCTGATCCTCCGCCACCGCATGCGGGCGCTGTTCTACGTCACAGGAGCCGGCATCCTGTACGGCTTCGTGGCGACTCTCGCGAAGGCCGTCATCAGCCGCATACAGGCCGGGAACTTCGAGTGGCTCACCGTCGTCTGCGTGATCGCCCTCATCGCGGCAGCGGCGGTCGGCGCCTACTTCGTGCAGACCGCATACAGCTCGGGACCACCCGACCTCGTCATCGCGGGGCTCACGGTGATCGATCCCATCGTCGCGGTGCTGATCGGAGCCCTCGTATTGGGCGAGGCGGCAGCGGCCCCGCTGTGGGTGCTGATCCTGTTCGGGGTCGCGGGAGCGATCGCCATCTGGGGTGTCTTCGGACTCGCTCGCTACCACCCGCAGGTGCTCAGCGACAGCCAGGAGCTCAGCATCCGCCGGGGGAGCGACCCTTCTGCTGGTGCGGGGGCACAGGAGGGCTGAGCCGCACGGCGGGGCCACGGCCCGGGCTCAGCCCGGCTCGGGAACCCGGCGCCGTTCAGTAGTCGCGGTCGATGAGCTCGGGGGAGACCTCGGCTGCGGCCGCCTCATCGACGAAGAAGATCGTGCGGCGACGTCCCTTCGCTCCGGCGGCCGGGACGCTCGCGTAGCTGGCTCCGGCGAGTGCCAGGCCGAGAGCGGATGCCTTGTCGGCGCCCGTCAGCACCAGCCACACGCGCTTCGATGCGTTCAGCACAGGGCGGGTCAGGGTGACGCGCTCGGGCGGCGGCTTCGGGGAGTCGCGCACGGGCAGAGCCGCGGCGTCCGTCACGGTCACCTCAGGCCGGTCGGGGAAGAGCGAGGCGATGTGCCCGTCGGGGCCCACGCCGAGGAAGCACACCGCGAATGACGGCCAGGGCCCGTGGTCGCTCGAGTAGCGCGCGAGTTCGGCGGCGTAGGCCTCGGCGGCCTCGTCGAGGGTGACGCCGTCGCTCGGAGCCGCGACCTCGTGCACGTTCTCGGCGGGCACGGGGATGCGATCGAGCAGCGCCTCGCGCGACTGCAGCGAGTTGCGATCGGGGTGGTTGCGCTCGACGAAGCGCTCGTCACCCCACCAGAAGTGCACGAGCGACCAGTCGATCTCGCTGACGCGAGGGTCGCTCGCCGTCGCCGCGAGCACCGCGCCGCCCATCGAGCCGCCCGTGAGGCAGACGTGCGCGGTGCGTCCGTTACGCGTGCGGGCGTGCAGACGGGTGAGGAAGCGGTCGGCGACCCGCGCCGCGAGTGCGGCGGGAGTCTGCTCGACCACCACGGACTTCGTCGTCCCCTGGACCTTCATGTGATCAGGCTCTCTGCTCTGGCGGACCGAGGCGCGACCAGCCCTCGGTGATGACACGACCATAGAGCAGATCGGCGTCGAGTCGGCGCAGCTCCTCGGCGAGGCACTCGCGCAGCGTGCGACGGGGCAGGTGCAGCTCGTGGTCCGGCTGCCCGGGCTGGGTGAGGACGGCCACGCTCGGCGACGGGCGCTCGAGCAGGATGTCGCCGCTGGCGCGCGTGAGGCGCACCGACTTGATGCCCTCCTCCCACTCCTCCGGATCCTCGTACGACCACGTCACGGGCACCTTGAGCGCCATCTGCAGCCACGCAGCCAGCAGCGCGGTCGACGGAGACGCAGCGGCGCCGCGCACGTCGGCGGCTGTGACGCTCTCGTACGGCGGCTGGTCGAGCACCGCGGCGAGCTGCTCACGCCAGTGCGTGAGGCGCGTCCATGCCAGATCCGTGTCGCCAGGGGCATGCGTGCGACCGAGCAGCGAGAGCCGGTCGCGCACATCGTGGCTCGTGGCGGCATCCGTGATGCGGCGCTGTGCGATGCGACCGAGCGGCGAGTCCGCGGCATCCGCGGGGGCGTCATCCGGCCACCAGGCGACGACCGGCGCATCAGGGAGCAGCAGGCCGGTGACCAGGCTCTCGGCGTTGCTGGCCGCGTCGCCGTAGGCGCGGAGCACGACGACCTCGCTCGCGCCGGCGTCGCCGCCGACGCGGATCTGCGCGTCCAGACGCGCCTCGCCCTCTCCGGCGGTGAGCACGATCACCCGCATGGGGTGCTCGCGCGAGGCGTCGTTGGCGGCGTCGATGGCGGCTTCGGCCACGCCGTTGCGGGCGGCGATGACCAGGGTCAGCACGCGACCGAGCGCGACGGCGCCGCCCTCCTCGCGCACCTTGACCAGCTGCTTGGCGACCTGGCTGATCGTCGTGTCGGGGATGTCGATGATCACGGGCGTCTCCAGACTCGTCCGTCGCGGGCAAGGAGGTCGTCGGCCGAGGCAGGACCCCATGAGCCGGGGGCGTACTGCTCGGGCTGCTCGTCGAGGGACGCCCAGTACTGCTCGATCGGGTCGAGGATCTTCCACGAGAGCTCGACCTCTTCGTGGCGGGGGAACAGCGGCGGGTCGCCGAGCAGCACGTCGAGGATGAGGCGCTCGTACGCCTCGGGGCTCGCCTCGGTGAAGGCGTGGCCGTAGCCGAAGTCCATGGTCACATCGCGCACCTGCGTGCCGGCACCTGGCACCTTCGAGCCGAAGCGGATCGTGACGCCCTCGTTGGGCTGCACGCGGATGACGAGCGCATTCTGGCCGAGCTCGGACGTGCGGCCCATCAGGTGCTGCGGGGCGCGCTTGAAGACGACGGCGATCTCCGTCACACGGCGGCCCAGTCGCTTGCCTGTGCGCAGGTAGAAGGGCACTCCTGCCCAGCGGCGCGTCGCGATCTCGAGCTTGAGGGCGGCGTAGGTCTCGGTGGTCGACTGGGGGTTCATGCCCTCCTCTTCGAGGAAGCCGTTCACCTTCTCACCGCCCTGCCACCCGCCGGCGTACTGGCCGCGTGCGGCGGCGAGCGACAGGTCGTCCGGCAGCTGGACCGCGGCGAGCACCTTCTCCTTCTCGGCCCGCAGATGCTCGGCCGAGAGGCTGATCGGCTCTTCCATCGCGGTCAGCGCGAGAAGCTGCAGCAGGTGGTTCTGGATGACGTCGCGGGCTGCGCCGATGCCGTCGTAATACCCGGCGCGACCGCCGACGCCGATGTCCTCGGCCATGGTGATCTGCACGTGATCGATGTGGTTGCGGTTCCAGATCGGCTCGTACAGCTCGTTGGCGAAGCGCAGCGCGAGGATGTTCTGCACCGTCTCCTTGCCGAGGTAGTGGTCGATGCGGAAGATCGAGTCCGCGGGGAACGCGACCTCCAGCGCCCTGTTGAGCGCCCTGGCGGACTCGAGGTCGTCGCCGAACGGCTTCTCGATGACCACGCGACGCCAGCAGCTGTCGTCGTCGCTGTGCTCGCCGACGAGGCCGGACTCCTTGAGCTGACGGGCGACGGTGGGGAAATCCTTCGGCGGGATCGACAGGTAGAACGCGTGGTTGCCCATCGTGCCGCGCTCGACGTCGAGGGTTTCGACGGTCTCGCGCAGTCGCGCGAACGAGTCTGGGTCGTCGAAGGTGCCCTGCACGAACCGGATGCCCTGCAGCAGCTGCTGCCAGGTCTCCTCTCGGAACTCGGTGCGCGAGTGCTCCTTGACCGCGTCGTAGACGACCTTGGCGAAGTCCTGATCCTCCCAGTCGCGCCGGGCGAAGCCGACCAGCGCGAATCCGGGGGGAAGCAGGCCGCGGTTCGCGAGGTCGTACACCGCGGGCATCAGCTTCTTGCGGGACAGATCGCCGGTCACGCCGAAGATCACCAGCGCGCTGGGACCTGCGATGCGGTTCAGTCGGCGATCATCGGGATCGCGGAGGGGATTGTGTCCGCGGGAGATGGGGGCAGTCATCGGTGGGGGATATCTCCAAGTGGTGCGGATGTTCTCACTGGGCGGCTTCGAAGAGCGCCAGCACGTCATCCACGGCATCTGTGATGGTCAAGGTGACGACGGGGCGGCCGAGTGCCGAGAGCACGGACGCGTCACCGGCGGCCTGAGCCTCGATCAGCTGTCCGAACGTGTAGGGGAGTCCGGGGATCTCCAGATCCACTTCCGTGCGCTCGGTGATCTGCAGGAAGACCCCGTGGGCCGGGCCGCCCTTGTGGTACTGACCGGTGGAGTGCAGGAAGCGCGGCCCCCAGCCGAAGGTCGTCGGCCGACCGGAATCGGCCGCCACCATCTCGCGGAGCCCCTGCAGCTGGGGGATGTCCGTGCGGTCGACGTACGCCTGGATGGCGACGTACCCGTCCGGGCTGAGCCGGGCCCAGAGCGCATCGAGCACGCCGGCGAGGGTGCCTGCCGAGAGCAGCGCGGGGTCGGACGCGCGGACCTCGATGCCGCTCTCACCGAAGGCGGGGGCCGGCACCTCGGGCCTGGAGTCGAGGAGTCCGCGGGCGGCGGCCTTGGCGGCCTCGACATCGGGCTGGTCGAACGGGTTCACGCCCAGAAGGCGCCCCGCGATCGCCGTGGCGTACTCCCAGAGCAGGAACTGCGCGCCGAGTGTGCCGCTGACGAGGATCTCGTCGCTGTGGCGCAGATGGAACTCCTCTGCGTCGTCGACCAGCCGAACGATCTGCAGATCGCCGGGGCGGGCGTCCACCTCTGGCGAGACGGGCAGCAGCACGACGGGGAGGATGCCCGTGCCTCCCTTGCCCGTCGATTCGGCGATGAGCTGCTCGATCCAGTCGGGCAGACCCTCGATGTGGGTGCCGTCGCTGATCAGGCCGAGCTTGTCACGACGCGGCTCGGCTCCGACGATCGCCGCGGCCAGACGCAGTGCGGGGTTCTCGGGGGAGTCGACGGCGAACTGCAGCAGCGAAGCCTCCGCCTCGTCGAGCAGCTCCTCGATGTCCGCGCCTGCGAGACCGGCGGGGACCAGTCCGAAAGCGGTGAGCGCGGAGTAGCGCCCTCCGACGTTTGGGTCGGCTTCGAATACCCGGTACCCGGCATCACGAGCGGTTGCCTGCAGCGGCGACCCGGGGTCGGTGACGACCACGATGCGCTCAGCCGGATCGATGCCGAGGTCGCTGAAGGCGGCTTCGAAGGCGCGTCGCTGGGAGTCGGTCTCGACCGTCGAGCCGGATTTCGACGACACCACAAGAGCAGTGCGGCTCAGGCCGTCGTCGATCGCGCGCAGCACCTGGGCCGGTGCCGTGCTGTCGAGGATCGTCAGCAGGACGCCGGCGGTGTTCGCGATGACCTCAGGGGCGAGCGATGACCCTCCCATCCCGGCGAGCACGATCCGGTCGACGCCGCGGCCGCGGAGATCGTCGCGCAGTGCGACGATCTCCGCGACGAGCGGACGGGACGTCGAGACGGCCTCGACCCAGCCGAGGCGGACGGATGCCTCCGCGGAGGCATCCGGACCCCAGAGGTCGCTGTCGGCACCCGTGACGCGTGATGCGACGAGGTCGTCGACGAGCCCGCTGACGAGCCGGTCGACCGCAGCCTCCGCCGAGTGCGACACGCGTACCGAGACGGTCATCGTGCGGCTTCCAGGCCCTCTGCGACCTGGGTGAGCAGACCGTGCCACGAGTCGATGAACTTCGCGACGCCCTCTTCCTCGAGCACTCGGGTCACGTCGTCGAAGTCGACGCCGACGGCCTTCAGGCCCGCCATGACCTCGTGCGACTCGGCGTAGGTCGAGGTGATCGTGTCGCCGGTCACCTCTGCGTGGTCGAACGTCGCCTCGAGCGTCTTCTCGGGCATGGTGTTGACGACGCCGGGGGCGACGAGCTGGGTGACGTACAGGGTGTCGGGCAGGTTCGGGTCCTTGACCCCGGTGGATGCCCACAGCGGGCGCTGCAGGTTCGCGCCGAGCTTGATGAGATCCTGCGCGCGCTTCTCGGCGAACTTCTTCTCGAAGAGCTCGTACGCCAGGCGCGCGTTGGCCAGCCCCGCCTTGCTCTTGAGCGCCAGGGCTTCGTCGGTGCCGATCTCGGTGAGGCGCTTGTCGGTCTCGGTGTCGACCCGCGAGACGAAGAAGGAGGCGACGGAGTGGATGCTCGAGAGGTCGAAGTCGCCCGCATGCGCGCGCTCGAGACCGGTCAGATAGGCGTCGATGACCTCCTCGTAGCGCTCGAGGCTGAAGATGAGGGTGACGTTGACGCTGATGCCGGTCGCGATCGCCTCGGTGATAGCGGGGAGCCCTGCCTTGGTGGCGGGGATCTTCACGAGCAGGTTGGGGCGGTCGATCTTCTCCCACAGCTGCTTCGCCTGCGCGACGGTGCCCTCTGTGTCGTGTGCGAGGTCGGGGGAGACCTCGATCGAGACGCGGCCGTCGACGTGATTCGTCGCCTCCCACACCGGGCGGAAGATGTCGAGTGCGGCGGCGACGTCCTGCGTGGTGGCGGCGAACACGGCCTCCTCAGCCGACGCGCCGGCGACGGCGAGCTCGTGCGTCTGGGCCTCGTACGAGGTGTCGTTCTGATCCATCAGGGCGGTCGCGAAGATGGTCGGGTTCGTGGTGACGCCGACGACGTTGCGGGTCTCGATCAGCTGCTGCAGGTTGCCGGTGCTGATGCGGGTGCGCGACAGGTCGTCGAGCCAGATGCTGACGCCGGCCTGGGCGAGGTTCTCGGTGGGGGTGGTCATGATGTCTCGTTCTCCTTCTGCAGCGCTCAGCGTGCCGAGGCGGCGATGGTCGCGCGGGCCGCGTCGACCACGGCCTCGGCGGTGACGCCGAACTTCTCGAACAGGGTCTTGTAGTCGGCGGATGCGCCGAAGTGGTCGATGCCGACCGATCGGCCGCGGTCTCCGACGATCCCGCGCCAGCCGGCGGTCGCGCCGGCCTCGACCGAGACGCGTGCGGTGACGGAAGCCGGCAGCACCGACTCGCGGTACGCCTCGTCCTGCTCGGCGAACCACTCCAGCGAGGGGGCCGACACGACGCGCGCCCCCACGCCCTCCGCGGCGAGCGCCTCACGGGCGGCGACGGCGAGCTGCACCTCGGAGCCCGTGGCGATGAGGATCACGTCAGGCGTGCCGCCCGGAGCCTCCGCGAGCACGTACGCGCCCTTGGAGGTGTTCGCGGCCGAGGCGAAGGTGTCACCGGAGGCCTCGCCGTCGCCCCGCTCGAACACCGCGATGTTCTGACGGGTGAGCGCGATGCCGGCGGGGCCGCCGTGGCGACGCAGCAGCTCGAGCCACGCGGCGGCGGTCTCGTTGGCGTCGGCGGGGCGGACGACGGTGAAGTTGGGGATCAGCCGCAGCGAGGCGAGCTGCTCGATCGGCTGGTGGGTGGGACCGTCCTCGCCGAGGGCGACGGAGTCGTGGGTCCAGACGAAGATGCTCGGCACGTTCATCAGCGCCGACAGGCGCACGGCTGGGCGCATGTAGTCGCTGAAGATGAGGAAGGTGCCGCCGAAGGCGCGCGTCGGCCCGTGCAGCACGATCCCGTTGATGATGGCGCCCATCGCGTGCTCGCGGATGCCGAAGTGCATCACGCGACCGTATGGGTTGCCCTTCCACTCGTGCGTCGACCACTCCACGGGGATGAACGACGGCGCGTTCTTGATGGTCGTGAGGTTCGACTCGGCGAGGTCGGCGGAGCCGCCCCAGAGCTCGGGCAGCTGCGCGGCGAGGGCGTTGATCACCTGGCCCGATGCCGCGCGGGTCGAGACGTCCTTGCCCGCCTCGAACACCGGGAGGGCGCCGGCGATGCCCTCCGGCAGCTCGTGGGCCTCGAGGCGGTCGAGCAGCGCCTTGCGCTCGGGGTTGGCCTCAGCCCAGGCGTCGAACGACTTCTGCCACTCAGCGCGCGCGTCTGCGGCGCGCCGACCGAGCTCGCGGGTGTGCGCGATGACGTCGTCGGCGACGACGAAGTGCTGCTCAGGGTCGAAGCCGAGCACCTTCTTGGTCGCCGCGAGCTCGTCTGCGCCGAGCGCGGAGCCGTGGATCTTGCCCGTGTTCTGCTTGCCGGGGGAGGGCCAGCCGATGATGGTCCGCAGGATGATGAGCGACGGCTTCGCCTGCTCGCCCTTGGCCGCCTCGATCGCGGCGTGCAGCTCGGCGACGTCCTCGACGTACTCGCCGGTCTTCTTCCAGTCGACGGTCTGCACGTGCCAGCCGTACGCCTCGTAGCGCGCGGCCACGTCCTCGGTGAACGCGACGTCGGTGTCGTCCTCGATGGAGATCTGGTTCGAGTCGTAGATCGCGATGAGGTTGCCGAGCTGCTGGTGGCCGGCGAGCGACGACGCCTCGCTGGTGACGCCCTCCTGAAGGTCGCCGTCGCCGGCGATCACGTAGACGAAGTGGTCGAACGGGCTGGTGCCGGCTGCGGCATCCGGGTCGAACAGCCCGCGCTCGTACCGGGCGGCGTAGGCGAACCCGACGGCCGAGGCGAGGCCCTGGCCGAGCGGGCCGGTGGTGATCTCGACGCCCTTGGTGTGGCCGTACTCGGGGTGGCCGGGGGTCTTCGAGCCCCAGGTTCGCAGCGACTGGAGGTCTTCGAGCTCGAGGCCGAACCCGCCGAGGTAGAGCTGCACGTACTGCGTCAGCGACGAGTGCCCGGCCGAGAGGATGAAGCGGTCGCGGCCGAGCCAGTCGGTGTCGGCGGGATCGTGGCGCATGACGCGCTGGTAGAGCAGGTACGCGGCCGGAGCGAGACTCATCGCCGTGCCGGGGTGGCCGTTGCCCACCTTCTCGACGGCATCCGCCGCGAGGACCCGGGCGGTGTCAACCGCACGACGATCGATCTCATCCCAGTGAAGTTCTGCCACAGCCATACTCCTTCAGACGCTTGCGGAGGCCCCCGTATTCCTGCGCTTTCCGCGTCTTCACGGAGTAGAACGGCACAGCAGCGGGTGCGCGAGTGGGTTTCAGCATACCGGGGTGGGAGAGGCTGCTCGGTGTGTGTTGCGCTCGGTCGACAGCGTACGGAAATCGCTTTCCCGCGAGTAGTCGTGCGGCTGGGGCGGCGTCTCCCGCTCGACCCGGCTCGACACGCCGGGTGGCATAGACTGGCAGGACGCCCGTCATGCACGCATAAGGAGGGGATCGCGATCTCGACGACATCGCAGACCGCCGCGACTCATCACCCGCTCGGTCAGAAGATCCGCGGTTACATCGCCCTCACGAAGCCGCGCGTGCTGGAGCTGCTGCTCGTCTCGACCGTGCCGGTGATGTTCCTGGCCGAGGGCGGGATGCCGGACATCTGGCTCGTCGTCGCGACGGTGATCGGCGGGGCCATGAGCGCCTCGTCCGCAGCATCGTTCAACATGTACCTCGATCGCGACATCGACGTGCACATGAAGCGCACCGAGAACCGTCCGCTCGTGACGGGCGAGGTCTCGCCGCGCGGTGCGCTGGTGTTCTCGTGGGTGCTGGCTGTGGCATCCACCGTGTGGCTGCTGCTCACGACCAACTGGCTCGCCGCGACCCTCTCGGTCGTCGCCATCTTCTTCTACGTCGTCATCTACACGATGATCCTCAAGCGCCGCACCGAGCAGAACATCGTCTGGGGCGGCATCGCCGGCTGCTTCCCGGTGCTGATCGGCTGGACGGCCGTCACCGGCTCGCTGGACTGGCCGCCGTTCGTGCTGTTCGTGCTCGTGTTCCTGTGGACCCCGCCGCACTACTGGCCGCTGTCGATGAAGTACAAGGACGACTACGACGACGTCGACGTGCCGATGCTCGGCGTCACGCGCTCGGCGTCGCAGGTCGGCCTGCAGGTCATCCTCTACGCGTGGGCGACCGTGGCCTGCTCGCTGCTGCTCGTGCCCGTCGCCCACATGGGTCTGGTGTACACCGTGTCCGCTCTGGTCTTCGGCGGCTGGTTCATCTACGAATCTCACCGTCTGTACAACCGCGCCGTGCACGGTGGCGAGGCGCGTCCGATGCGCGTGTTCCACGCGTCGATCACCTACCTGACGCTGATCTTCCTCGCCGTCGCGGTCGATCCGCTGCTGCCGTTCTGAGCTGTCGCTCGCGACGCGAGGAGGCCCGCACCGTGACCGGTGCGGGCCTCCTCGCCTGTTCGCGCCGCGCCTCAGGCGGCGGGCTTCTTCAGCGTCGTGACCATCACGGTGTAGGCGGCGGCCGACAGCGACGCGAGCACCATGTGGATGCCGATGAGCAGCGGCGGAAGGCCGGTGCGCGCCTGCAGCACGCCGACTCCCACCTGCACCACGATCGCGACGATGAGCACGAGGGCCCAGTTCCTGGGCGGCAGCTTCAGCACCCACGCCGATACCGCGAGCAGCAGGACGAGCGCGGCGAGCACATAGCCGGGCCAGGAGTGCACGTGCGCGAGGACGCTGGCGTCGAAGCCCTGCCGCTCGATGTTCGCGTCCCCGGAGTGCGGGCCGGATCCGGTGGTGAGCACGCCGAAGACGATCGTGAGCGCGAGGGCGAGACCCGTGATGTGCGTCGTGATCGTGAACCAGGGCGGCACGGCGGCGACACGCGGCCCCGGCTGTGCTCCCAATCGGACGAGGAACAGGGCGGTGATGCACACGAGCATGAGCGAAGCCGTGTAGTGGAACCCGACGATGAAGGGGTTCAGGCTGCTGATCACGGCGAATCCGCCGACGACGGCCTGCGCCATCACGCCGACGAGGACGATCCAGGCGAGCACCGCGAGATCACGTCGCTCGGTCGTCTGACGCAGGGAGTCCGTGGCTCCGGCCAGCACGGCGAGCAGAAGCACGGCGGACATCAGGGCCGCACTCGGCAGATCGAGAGCCGAGGCGGCGAGGTACACCGCGACGCCGGCGACGATCCCGCCGAGCGCGAACCACACCGCCCGAACGACCAGGCGTCGTCCGCTGATGATGTGGAGGGTGAGCATCAGCACAGCCAGCGCGAGAAGGCCGACGACGCCGGTCATCACCCTGTTGCCGAACTCGATCGCTCCGTGCAGACCCTGAACCTCGAGGATCGGCACGAGAGATTCGGGGGTGCACAGCGGCCACTCGGAGCAGCCGAGGCCGGAGCCGGTCAGGCGCACGGCGCCGCCGGTTCCGATGATGAGCACCTCGGCGACGAACGACAGCCAGGCGAACACGCGAACACGCCGGTCGATCGTCGTCGGCAGCCAGCTCAGGGTGTCGTCGGGCGTGCGCAGGCGCGGGATGGTATCCGGAGCGGCGGTGTGGTTCATGGTGCCTCCGGTTCGCGGAATGTGACAGGCCGTCGCGGCCCGTCTGTCAGACGGAACCTGTAGAATCGGGAACGTGGTGAGGGGTGCGCTCACAGCGCGAAACCCATCACCGACAGTTTAGGCGCGAGTCCTGCGCCGAAGATGAGGGCCCATCAGCGGCATCCGTTCCCCGAAGACTCGACGGGGGACCGGTATGCCGGGGCGGATGACACCGTCTGGGCCCGTGTGAGGAGAGTGTGTCATGTCGGATGTGCTGATCGACCGCCCGGAACTCGAAGGTCTGGGGGTGTACGAGTTCGGCTGGCACGACCCGGATGCCGCCGGAGCCAGCGCGCGTCGCGGCCTCTCCGAAGACGTCGTGCGCGACATCTCGGCTCTCAAGAGCGAGCCGGAGTGGATGCTGAAGACCCGCCTCAAGGGGCTGTCGCTCTTCGACCGCAAGCCGATGCCCACCTGGGGCGCCGACCTCAGCGAGATCGACTTCGACAACATCAAGTACTTCGTCCGCTCCACCGAGAAGCAGGCGCAGAGCTGGGAAGACCTCCCCGACGACATCAAGAACACGTACGAGCGGCTCGGCATCCCCGAGGCCGAGCGCCAGCGTCTCGTCGCCGGCGTCGCCGCGCAGTACGAGTCCGAGGTCGTCTACCACCAGATCCGCGAGGACCTGGAGCAGCAGGGCGTCATCTTCATGGACACCGACACCGCGCTGCGCGAGCACCCCGAGTTCTTCGAGGAGTACTTCGGCACGGTCATCCCGTCCGGCGACAACAAGTTCGCGGCCCTCAACACCGCCGTGTGGTCGGGCGGATCATTCGTGTACGTGCCCAAGGGCGTTCACGTCGAGATCCCGCTGCAGGCGTACTTCCGCATCAACACCGAGAACATGGGTCAGTTCGAGCGGACCCTGATCATCGCCGACGAGGACAGCTACGTCCACTACATCGAGGGCTGCACCGCCCCGATCTACAAGTCGGACTCGCTGCACTCCGCCGTCGTCGAGATCATCGTGAAGAAGAACGCACGCGTGCGCTACACGACGATCCAGAACTGGTCGAGCAACGTCTACAACCTCGTCACCAAGCGCGCGGTCGCCCACGAGGGCGCCACCATGGAGTGGGTCGACGGCAACATCGGCTCCAAGGTGACCATGAAGTACCCGTCGATCTACCTGATGGGCGAGCACGCCAAGGGCGAGACCCTGTCCGTCGCCTTCGCCGGTCCGGGTCAGCACCAGGACGCCGGCGCGAAGATGGTGCACATGGCGCCGTACACGCAGTCGTCGATCGTGTCGAAGTCGATCGCCCGCGGCGGCGGTCGTGCCGGCTACCGCGGTGAGGTGCGCGTCGACGCCGCCGCTCACCACTCGGCCAATTCGGTGGTCTGCGACGCGCTGCTCGTCGACACCCAGTCGCGCTCCGACACCTACCCGGCGATCGACATCCGTGTCGACGACGTGCAGCTCGGCCACGAGGCCACCGTCTCGAAGGTCAGCGAGGAGCAGCTCTTCTACCTGCAGTCGCGCGGCATCGACGAGACCGAGGCGATGGCCATGATCGTGCGCGGGTTCATCGAGCCCATCGCGCGCGAGCTGCCCATGGAGTACGCGATGGAACTGAACAAGCTCATCGAGATGGGCATGGAAGGATCGGTCGGCTGATGACGGCCCCCACACAGGCGCCCGAGCTGGCGCCGCAGACGAACGCGCACATCGACCCGGCCGCGCAGGTCGCAGGCTCCGGCTTCGTGCCGGTGCAGACCCGCTCCGAGCGGCCCCGGTCGTTCGATCCGCAGGACTTCGGTGCTCCCACCGGCCGTGAGGTCAACTGGAAGCACACGCCGATCGCACAGCTGAAGTCGCTGCTCGATCCGGCCGGCGAGAACGACGGCGTCACCTACGCTTTCAGCCACGAGCAGTACGTGAGCACGCCGCTCGCGCACGGCTCGACGCCTCGCGGGGAGTTCTTCGTGCCGGAGGACGTCGTCTCGGCGGTGGCATGGCAGGGATCGGCTGAGGCGATCCACCTTCGGATCCCCGCCGACGAGGAGGTCGCCGAGCCGATCACCGTGTCGATCGACGGCACCGGCGGCCGCGCAGACGCGCACCTCGTCATCGAAGCCGGGCGTCACAGCGTCGCGACCGTCGTGCTGCAGCACGGCGGAACGGCCCAGTACGCCCAGAACGTCGAGATCATCGTGCGCGACGGAGCCAAGCTGAAGCTCGTGACCGTGCAGCGCTGGGAGGACGAGGCGGTGCACGCCGCCGCCCACCAGGCGCGTGTCGACCGCGATGCCGAGCTCACCCACATCGTCGTCAGCCTCGGCGGCGGCGTGGTGCGCGTGAACCCGAACGTCGAGCTCGCGGGCACCGGCTCGCACGGGTACCTCTACGGGCTGTCCTTCGCCGACGCCGGTCAGCACCTCGAGAGCCAGGTCTACCTGCACCACAAGGGTGCGCACACCACCGGTGACGTGCTCTACAAGGGCGCTCTGCACGGTGCGAGCGCGCACAGCGTGTGGATCGGCGACGTGCTGATCGGTCCCGATGCGACCGGCACCGACTCGTACGAGGCGAACCGCAACCTGGTGCTCACCGAGGGCGCACGCGCCGACTCGATCCCGAACCTCGAGATCCAGACCGGTGACATCGCCGGAGCCGGGCACGCGAGTGCCACCGGCAGGTTCGACGACGAGCAGCTCTTCTATCTGCAGGCTCGCGGCATCACCGAGGAGGAGGCTCGTCGCCTCGTCGTGTTCGGCTTCCTCACCGAGGTCGTCCAGCGCATCGGCATCCCGTCGCTGCAGGACGAGCTGGTCGCCGCCCTCGAAGCCGAGCTCGGGGCGGTGACCGCGTGAGCGCCCAGCGCGCGTGCAGCGTCAGCGAACTCGAGCAGGACACGCCTCTTCGCGTCGAGCTCGACGGCATCGCGATCTCGATCGTGAAGGACGGCGACGATCAGATCCATGCGATCGGCGACCGCTGCACTCACGGCGACATCTCGCTGTCGGAGGGCTTCGTGGAAGGCAAGACGCTGGAGTGCTGGGCCCACGGCTCGGCGTTCTCGCTCGAGACCGGCCACCCCCTCAACCTCCCCGCTTACGAGCCCGTCCCGGTCTTCGTCGTCGAGATCGACGGCGACGACGTGCTCATCGACCCCACTGTCACTAAGGAAGTCTGAATGTCTGTGCTCGAGATCCGCGACCTGCACGTAACGGTCGAGACCGACCAGGGCGAGACCCCGATCCTCAACGGGATCGACCTCACCATCAAGACCGGCGAGACGCACGCCATCATGGGCCCCAACGGCTCCGGCAAGTCGACCCTCGCCTACACGATCGCCGGTCACCCGAAGTACACCGTCACCCAGGGCACCATCACCTTCGACGGTGAGGACGTGCTCGAGATGAGCGTCGACGAGCGCGCCCGCGCCGGACTGTTCCTCGCGATGCAGTACCCGGTCGAGATCCCCGGCGTCACCGTGACGAACTTCCTGCGCACCGCGAAGACGGCGATCGACGGCGAGGCGCCCTCGATCCGCCAGTGGACGAAGGACGTCAAGGAGGCCATGTCGAACCTGCGCATGGACCCCAAGTTCGCCCAGCGCAACGTGAACGAGGGCTTCTCGGGCGGCGAGAAGAAGCGCCACGAGATCATGCAGCTCGAGGTGCTGAAGCCGAAGCTGGCCGTGCTCGACGAGACCGACTCCGGTCTCGACGTCGACGCGCTGAAGATCGTGTCCGAAGGCGTCAACCGCGCCAAGGAGGCGACGAACCTCGGTGTGCTGCTGATCACGCACTACACCCGCATCCTGCGCTACATCCGCCCCGACTACGTTCACGTCGTCGTCAAGGGCAAGATCGTCGAGGAGGGCGGCCCCGAGCTCGCCGACCGCCTCGAGGAGGAGGGCTACGACCGCTTCCTCGACCCCGCCGAGCCCATCGAAGCGTAGGCTGACAGCATGACCGCGACGCTCACCCCTGAGAAGCACGACGAGGTCACCGAGGCTCTCAAGGACGTCATGGACCCGGAGCTCGGGATCAACGTCGTCGACCTCGGCCTGATCTACGACCTCTCCTGGGACGACGAGAACGACGCGCTGGTCATCCACATGACGCTGACCAGTGCCGGCTGCCCGCTCACCGACGTGCTCGAGGAGCAGACCGCGCAGGCGCTGGACTCCGTCGTCGATCAGTTCCGCATCAACTGGGTATGGATGCCGCCGTGGGGCCCGGAGCGGATCACCGACGACGGACGCGACATGATGCGCGCGCTCGGATTCGCGATCTGACATGCCTGCTGACGTCGTAGCTCTTCCCCTGGCGGAACTGCGGCAGCGCACGAGCGAGAAGTGGCGGGAGTACCCGGAAGGGGTGCTCCCGCTCCTCGTCGCCGAGACCGACTTCCCGCTCGCGCCCGCGATCAGTGCTGCGCTCGACCGGGCCGTGCGCACGGGCGACACGGGGTACATCGCATCCCGCACCCCCCTCGCCGCCTCGTATTCGGCGTTCGCCGAGCGACGCTTCGGCTGGTCTCCCGACCCGGCCGGCATGCGCAGCACGGCCGATGTGAGCATGGGTATCGTCGAGATCCTCCGCCGGGTGATCGCGCCGGGGGAGCGGGTGATCGTCAACCCTCCCGTGTATCCGCCGTTCTTCGAACTCGTCGAGGAGGCAGGCGGAGTCGTGGAGCGCGTGCCGTTGCGCGACACCGGGGATGCGTGGGAGCTCGACCTCGAGGGGATCGCCGCCGCGCTGGCGTCCGGCGCCAGGGCCGTGCTGCTGTGCAACCCCCACAACCCGACGGGGACCGTCCACTCCGCCGCGTCGCTGCGCGCACTCGCCGATCTCGCCGCCGAGCACGGTGCGGCGGTGATCTCGGACGAGATCCACGCCCCGCTCGCCCAGCCGGAGGCCGGATACACTCCCTTCCTCGCCGCGGGCGGAGCGTCGGCGCGGATCGGCTACGCCGTGGTGAGTGCCAGCAAGGCGTTCAACCTGGCCGGCCTCAAGTGCGCGCTGATGGTCGCCGCGAGCGCAGAGACCCAGCGGGTGCTTCGCGAACTGCCCGTCGAGGTGGTGTGGCGCACGGGTCAGTTCGGACTTCTCGCGGCCGTCGCCGCCTTCGCACCCGAGAGCGATGACTGGCTCGACGGGCTGCTGCGCACGCTCGATGAGAACAGTCGGCTGCTGCGGTCTCTGCTCGCCGAGCACCTGCCCGAGGCCCGATACCGGATGCCCGACGCCGGCTACCTGGCCTGGATCGACCTCACGGACCTCGGATGGGGCGCCAACCCCGCTCGGCGCATCCTGCGCGAGGCCGAGGTCGCCCTGCACTACGGACCGGCGTTCGGCGCGGAAGGTGCGGGGCACGTGCGCCTCAACTTCGGCACGAGCCCGGAGATCATCACCGAGGCGATCACACGCATCGCCGCGCTTCGGGGCACGACGGGTCCTCGAGGATGACCGCCTGAAGACAGACACGGTCGACGGCGTCGGTGCTACGGAGCCGGCAGCACGTCGCCGTCGAAGCAGGCCAGGTCGTTCTCGTGGATCGCACGCGCCTTCGCGTCGGTGGTCTCATTCATCGCGTAGTCGTCCTGCGTGCTGAGCTGCGCCGGGTCGGCACCCAGGAACAGGACCGCGTAGGAGTTCGTCACGCCCTCGCCGTACTGCTCGTCCCACTGAGTCACGGGCGGACCGCACTGGATATGGATGAGCTTGTGTGCAAGTTCATGCTTCATCGTGTCGACGAAGCCGGTGCTCGACACGTCGTCCATCCCGAGAGGCGTGTACGTCACGAGGCTCCAGCCGGCTTCTGTGCCGAGGCAGACGAAGGCGAGGATGCGGGGTTTCGTACTGGGCGGGCACTCGGCCGCCGTCTGATCGAGTGTGATTGTCGAGCCGAGCAGATTCGCGAGCGCTTCCGCCGCATCCCAGTATCTGCCGTCGCCGCTCGGGAGGATCGTGGCGGCGGCGATCTGCTTCTCGACCGCGATGACCGCCTCGTCCTGCGGGAAGCCCGTCGTCGCGAGGTCGGTTCCGATGCCTCCTGTCGAGATCGCTTCCACCGCTTCGCTCACGCGCAGGGTGACGAAGTCGTAGGCGTACTGCTCCGCCTCATCGAGAGTGTCGAACTCTCTTGAGCCTTCCGCCTCCAGTTCGGAGAGCACCTCAGTGAGATACTCGCGAGATGCCGCCCGATAGCCGGTGGATGCTCGCACGCCGCTGACCGTCGCATTCGACGCGAACGGATCCGGAGCCGCCACGATCTCCGACCTGAGCCACTCGGCGTTCTTCTGGTAGAAGGATGCCTCGGACAGCGGGACCTTGGCACTCGTGAACGGGAGTGCGCCGGGCAGGAGCTGTCCGATGCCCCACACGCCTGTCGCCACCAGCGCCAGCGTGACCACGAGGGCGGACCCCAGAAGTAGCCCAACGCGTCGTTTCCTCGTCGGTTCGGGCATTGCGGCGCGGGCATCATCGGCACCTCGTAGCGGGTCCGAGGGGCGCTGCGGTTCGGGCAGGAGCTGGCCTGTCCAGCCCGAGCCGTCCCAGTATCTCTGCGCCGAGGAGCCCTGAGGATCCGGATACCAGCCTGCGGGAGGGAGCTGCTCGGTCATCCCCAGATCCTCCCACGCGCCGCCCCGGCTCCCGCGTCGATAGGCTCATGTGGTGACAGTCACCACCCGCCCTCGCACGCTCAAGGTGCCCGAGTGACCGGCGTCACCGAGATCGAGACGATCTGGGATCGCACTCGTCTCGGGATCACCATCGGCTCGGTCGTGCTCATCTTCCTCGCCGCGATCGAGGCCCTCGCCGTCACGACGGTGATGCCCGTGGTCAGCGCCGATCTGCATGGCGAGGCGCTGTACGCCGTCGCGTTCTCGGGCACGCTCGCGACGAGCGTCATCGGCATGGTTGCCGCCGGGACCTGGAGCGATCGAGCGGGTCCCCGCGCACCCCTGTACACCGCGGTCGCGCTCTTCCTCCTCGGACTGGTGGTCTCCGGTCTCGCCCTCGACATGTACACCTTCCTCGCCGGGCGGCTCGTCCAGGGACTCGGCGCCGGCGGACAGACCGTCGCCCTGTACGTCGTGGTCGCACGGGTGTACCCGCCGCACCTGCACGGGCGCATCTTCGCCGCATATGCCGCCGCCTGGGTGGTGCCGTCGATGATCGGACCGTTCCTGGCGGGCCTGGTGACCGAGCTGATGCACTGGCGCTGGACCTTCCTGGGCGTCGCGGTGCTGACGGCTGCGGCTTTCGTCCTCGTCGTGCAGCGGCTGAGCGGGGTGAGTCTCGACTCGGACGCGGGTGATGCGGATTCCGCTCCGGACGCCGATGCTCCGGATGCCACGACCGCTTCACAGGGAGAGCGCGGAGGATTCGCGCTGCGCCTGCTGCTCGCCGTCGTCGTCGCCGTCTGCGCGGTGGGCGTCGGCTTCACCGTCGAGCTGCCCTTCTCCACCGGCGGGCCGCTCGCCGCGATCGGCATCGTCGCGATCGGCGTCGCACTGCTGCCGCTGCTGCCCCGACGCACACTGCGCGCCGCGGCGGGCCTGCCGAGCGTCGTCCTCACGCGGGGTCTCATCGCCGGCGCGTTCTTCGCCGCCGAGGCGTACATCCCGAAGCTCCTCATGGATGACCACGGCTTCTCGCCGTCGATCGCGGGACTGGCGCTGACGCTCGCGGCGCTCGGCTGGTCCAGCGCGTCTGCGGTGCAGGGACGGTGGGGCGATCGCCTGGGCAGCAGGCGGATCATGCTGATCGCCTTCGCGCTGATCATGGTCGCGCTGCTCGCCATCCTCGGCGTGGTGGTGCTGTGGCCGCTGCCGTGGATCGTCATGATCGGGTGGGGGCTGGCCGGGGCAGGGATGGGACTGCTCTACCCACGGCTCACGGTGCTCACCCTCGCATACTCGACCACCCGCGACGAGGGCTTCAACTCCTCGGCGCTGTCGATCGCCGACGCCACGGGCTCGGCGCTCGCTGTGGCCGTTGCCGGCCTGGGATTCGTCGCCGTGCCGCTGCTCGGCAGCGGCTTCGCCACCGTGTATCTGTTCGCCGCCGTGCTGACCACCATCGCGATGCTCCCCGGACTCCGGATGGGCGACGCGCAGCGCTGACGAAGACGAGCAGGCGTGCCACCGGCGACAAGGTTTGCCCGGCGACCCTGTGTCTGTCGCCAGATGCAGCCGCGGTGCGCGTCAATACAGTGAACAGTGTTCCGATGACGCCCGGGCGCTCGTACGCCATGACCTCCGGAGGACGCATGTCAGACCCCCGACCACTCAGCGCCGACCTCGCGCGCATCGCCGTCTTCGCCGCACTGATCATCGTGCTCGGCACCGTCGTCGTGCCCCTGCCGGGAGGCGTGCCGATCACCGGACAGACGCTCGGCGTGATGCTCGCCGGCCTCGTCCTCGGGGCACGACGTGCTCCTCTGGCGATCCTCGTCGTGCTCGCCCTCGCCGCGATCGGCCTGCCTGTTCTGGCGGGTGGACGAGGCGGCCTCGGGGCGTTCGCAGGACCGACTGCGGGCTACATGCTCGGCTGGGTCATCGGGTCGATCGTGATCGGCCTGATCGCGCACTCGGGTCGCCCAAGCTGGTGGCGCACCGCCCTCGCGACGATCATCGGCGGCATCGCCGCGGTGTATCTGCTCGGCGTCCCGGTGCAGGCCGCCGTCACGGGCGTTCCGCTCGATCTCACGGCGCTCTCCACCGTCGCCTTCCTGCCGGGCGACCTGGTCAAGGCCGGGATCGCGACGGTGCTCGCGCTGGGCCTGCGTCGGGCCTATCCGCGGGCATTCCCCGCGCGGAGCGCTACGGCACCAGCATCCGCTCTGTCGTGACCGATCCCGGGATCCGCTTCGAGGGTGCCGGGTGCACGATCGACGGTGAGCGCATCCTGCACGACGTGGATCTGAGCCTGAGCGCGCCTCGGACGGCGGTCATCGGCGCGAACGGGTCGGGCAAGTCGACCTTCGCCCGCATGCTCAACGGGCTGCGCCCGTGCACGCAGGGGCGCGCCAGCGTTCTCGGCCACGACATCGTCAGGGACGCCAGAATGCTCCGCGACCGAGTCGGATTCGTCTTCACCAATCCTGAGGCGCAGATCCTCATGCCGACCCCGGCAGAGGACATAGCGCTGTCGCTGCGCGATCTGCCGAAGCCGCTGCGGGCAGAGCGGGTGCTCGACACGCTGTCGCGCTTCGGGCTGGCCGGACGCGAGGATCAGCCGGCGGCCGCGCTCTCGGGCGGGCAGCGTCAGCTGCTCGCGATCGCCTCTGTGCTCGCCTCGGAGCCGGACCTGCTCGTCGCGGACGAGCCGACCACACTGCTCGACCTGCGAAACGCGCGCAGCATCGGCGAGCTGCTGCTCGGCCTCGAGGTTCCCGTCGTCATCGTGACGCACGACCTCGAGCTCGCGGCCGCGTGCGACGAGGCCGTGCTGTTCGACGAAGGCAGGGTGCACGCCGTGGGCGCACCTGTCGATGTCATCGCCGCATACCGGCGGCTCATCGGATGATCTCGCTCTACCGGCCGGGGACCAGCATCCTGCACCGACTCCCTGCCGGTGCGAAGCTGTGTGCGCTCATCGTCGCGGCGCTGCTGGTCTCCTTCGCCCGACCGGGCAGCGTCGGGGCCGTGCTGCTGGTGCTCTCCGCATCCGGGCTGCTGCTCGTCGCGGGTCTCGGGTGGCGGGGCGTTGCGGCGGCCTGGTGGCGTCTGCGCTGGCTGATCCTGCTGCTCGGCGGGGCGCTCTGGGTATTCGTGGACGTCGGCACCGCTGTGCAGAGCACGGCGCGGGTGATCGCGCTCATCCTCCTGGCCGAGAGCGTGACCCGCTCGACGCGGATGGGGGACCTGCTCGACGTGCTGGAGCGGGCGATGCGGCCACTGAGGCGCTTCGGAGTGGACCCGGCATCGGTGGCGCTCACCGTCTCGCTCACCATCGCGATGGTCCCCGTGCTCGCCGGGTTCCTCGCGCAGGTTCGAGATGCCCAACGTGCCAGAGGGGTGCGGCTGGGCGCGCGTGCGGTGCTGCCGCTGCTCGTGCTGACACTGCGCCACGCGGACGACGTCGGCGACGCCCTCGCCGCACGCGGACTGGCACGCTGAGCCGCACCGGCGGCTGCTCAGCACGCCTCGCGTATACTGGGGGGCTGGCCATTCGGCCGCTCACTCACACCTCCCGAAGATCGGACTGCGCTGTGCTCGCCGTGCACGAACTCGAGATCCGCGTCGGAGCCCGCGTGCTCATGTCGGACGTCTCGTTCCGAGTCGCCGCCGGCGACAAGATTGGCCTCGTCGGTCGCAACGGCGCGGGCAAGACCACCCTCACCAAGGTGCTCGCCGGCGATGTGCTGCCCAGCGAGGGCAAGGTGACCAAATCGGGTGAGATCGGCTACCTGCCCCAGGATCCGCGCACCGGCGACCCCGAGGTGCTCGCGCGCACCCGCATCCTCGATGCCCGCGGCCTCGGCACGCTGCAGCTCGGCATGTCGAAGGCGTCGCACGACATGGCATCGGACGACCCGAAGATCGCCGACCGCGCCATGCGCAAGTTCGCCAACCTGACCGAGCGGTTCGAGGCCCTCGGCGGCTACGCCGCCGAGGCGGAGGCTGCCTCCATCGCGCACAACCTCTCCCTTCCCGATCGCATCCTCGACCAGCCGCTCAACACGCTCTCGGGCGGTCAGCGCCGCCGCATCGAGCTCGCGCGCATCCTCTTCTCCGATGCCGACACGATGATCCTCGACGAGCCGACCAACCACCTCGACGCCGACAGCGTCGTGTGGCTGCGTGAGTTCCTCAAGAACTACAAGGGCGGCCTCATCGTGATCAGTCACGATGTCGAGCTCGTCGGCGAGACCGTGAACCGCGTCTTCTACCTCGACGCGAACCGCCAGGTCATCGACATCTACAACATGAACTGGAAGAACTACCTCCGTCAGCGGGTGGCCGACGAGGAGCGCCGCAAGAAGGAACGCGCCAACGCAGAGAAGAAGGCCACCCAGCTGCAGCTGCAGGCAGCCCGGTTCGGCGCCAAGGCGTCCAAGGCGGCCGCGGCGCACCAGATGGTCGCCCGTGCCGAGAAGCTGCTGTCCGGGCTCGACGAGGTGCGCCAGGCCGACCGGGTCGCCAAGCTGCGCTTCCCGAAGCCCGCTGCATGCGGCAAGACCCCGCTGATGGCATCCGGACTGTCCAAGTCGTACGGGTCGCTGGAGATCTTCACCGACGTCGATCTGGCGATCGACCGCGGTTCGAAGGTCGTCGTGCTCGGCCTCAACGGCGCGGGCAAGACGACGCTGCTGCGGCTGCTCGCCGGCGTCGACGAGCCGGACACGGGTCAGCTGGAGCCGGGGCACGGGCTCAAGATCGGCTATTACGCGCAGGAGCACGAGAATCTCGATGTGAAGCGCTCCGTGCTCGAGAACATGATCTCGGCAGCTCCCGACCTCAACGAGACCGAGGCGCGAAAGGTCCTCGGATCGTTCCTCTTCACCGGCGACGACGTGCACAAGCCGGCCGGTGTGCTCTCGGGCGGAGAGAAGACCCGGCTGTCGCTCGCGACTCTGGTCGTGTCGTCGGCCAACATGCTGCTGCTCGACGAGCCGACGAACAACCTCGATCCCGCGTCTCGCGAGGAGATCCTGGGGGCGCTGGCGCACTACGAGGGTGCCGTCGTGCTGGTGTCGCACGACCCCGGCGCGGTCGCGTCGCTGAATCCCGAGCGCGTGCTCATTCTTCCCGACGGCGTCGAGGACATCTGGAGCAAGGACTACCAGGACCTCATCGAGCTCGCCTGAGCCTCGCGCCGAGGCGCCGCACGCGGTTCGGCGGCGCCTGTCAGCGCTGCACGGCGTCGAGAAGCGCGTCCTCGTCGGCGGCGTCGCGATCGCGGCGCCGTGGCTGCCGCTTCGGCAGCTCACCGGCGTCCTCTTTCGCCTTCACGATCTCGATGCGGATCACGTAGCCGATGAAGGCGAAGCCCATGACGGCGAACAGGATCCACTGGATCGCGTACGAAAGATGGGGGCCCGGATCGTCTGTGGGCGATGCGAAGCCGCCCAGCGCCGCCTGCGCGGCTGGTTCCTCGGACACCAGCTGGCCGTAGGCGCTCGTGGTCAGCGCCGGGTTCACCAGATCGGCGATCGTCGGCAGATGGATGGTCGGCACCTGTCCCTCGGGGGCGCCGCGACCGGACGCCGGGAGGCGCTCACCGGGGCGCAGGCGCACCACCGCACTGCTCTCGCCGTCCGGGGGAGCGGGAACGGACTTCGGTGATGCGTCCTCGCCGGGGGAGATCCAGCCGCGGTCGACCAGCAGCACCAGGCCGCTCTCGTCGCGGAACGGCACGAGGACCTCGAACGCGCTGGTGCCGCCGTGCGGGCGGTTGCGCACGAGCACCTGCTCATCGGCGAGGTACTCGCCGCGCAGCAGCACCGGATGCCATTCATCGGCCGGTTGGAGAGCGCCGTCCGTGCCGAGCAGGTCGGCGACGGGGACCGGGTCCGCATCGTAATTGCGCTCCACCAGGGCGATCTGCTCTGCACGCGACTCGTTGCGATCGAACTGCCACTGCGACAGGAAGACGCACGCGATCGCGAAGCCGATCGCCACGAGCACGTACACGCCCCAGCGCATCAGCCGGCTCACCGGGGCAGCCCCTCGTGAACCTCCACCGGGAACTCCCTTGCCCTCAGGTAGTCGCTCAGGAACCCGACGTGCGCGTCGCACGCCAGCCAGATCTTCCGTCGGTCCTCGGCGTGGATGCGCGGGTTGCGCCAGACGATGTGATGCGTGGCGGGTTCACGGCATTCGGCCCGCGCGCATTCCAGCGCGGCGGTCATCGCTCGCCGGCTCCGCGGTCGTCTCGCCTCTCGATGATCGTGATCACATCCGGGTCTGCGGCGGTCGGCTCAGGAGCGGACGCCCTCGGGCTCTCGAGCTGCGCGACCGGCGACTCGACGGCGCTCGGCGTGCTGTCGCTTCCTGCGTTCGCATACACGACGGCGATGTAAGGGAGGAAGATCGCCGCGGCCGCGAACGCCCAGGTCCACCACCCGAGAGGCTGCACGAGCGCCATCAGTAGGAAGCACACCGTGCGGATGCCCATCGTCAGCGCGTAGCGGCGCACGCGGTGATCGGCCTCGTCCTGCGGCGACTGCGGCAGGGAGGTCACGGAGGGGGCGTGGCGCTTGTCTTTCACGGTGCTTCCAGCCTACGCCGCGCCCGGCGTCCCGGACGCCGTCCGGCGGGGTCGCGGTCGATAGGATGGCCAGCGATCCGTTCCCTCAGTCAGGAGCCCCATATGAGCGCTGAGCGCGTCGTCCTCGTCACCGGCGGAAACCGCGGCATCGGCCGTGCGATCGCCGAACGCTTCGTCCGCGACGGGTACCGGGTCGCCGTCACCGCCCGCAGCGGCGAGGGACCGCAGGGCACCCTGACCGTGCGAGCAGACGTCACCGACGCCGCCGCGATCGACGCGGCCTTCACCGAGGTGGAGCAGCAGCTCGGCCCGGTCGAGATCGTCGTCGCGAACGCCGGGATCACCAAGGACACCCTTTTGATGCGCATGAGCGAGGACGACTTCGACAGCGTCGTCGCGACCAACCTCGGCGGCACCTTCCGCGTGGTCAAGCGCGCATCGAAGGGCATGCTCCGTGCGCGCTTCGGCCGCGTCATCCTCATCTCCAGCGTCGTCGGCCTGTACGGCTCGGCTGGGCAGGTCAACTACTCGGCGTCGAAGAGCGCCCTGGTCGGATTCGCCCGTTCGCTCACGCGCGAGCTGGGCGGACGCGGCATCACGGCGAACGTCGTCGCCCCCGGTTTCATCGAGACCGATATGACGGCCGAGCTGCCGGAGGAGACCCAGAAGCAGTACAAGGCGAGCATCCCCGCCGGGCGGTTCGCGACACCCGATGAGGTCGCCGGCGCGGTGGCATGGCTGGCGGGAGATGACGCCGCCTACATCTCCGGCGCCGTGATCCCGGTCGACGGCGGCCTCGGAATGGGGCACTGAGAGCCCGCACGTCGAGGCCCCGTCGCTGCCCGGTCAGTCGCCGATCGCGTCGACGATCGCGGCTGCCAGTCGTTCCGGCATGGAGAACTGCGGCCAGTGGCCGGAGTCGAGCGTGACGACGGTCGCATCCGCGATCGATGAGAACTCCGCACCCCACGGACCCCAGTCCGCGAGCTCGGCTTCGAGCCGCTGCCGGTCGTACCCGCCCATCAGCAGCGTCACGGGAATCGCGAAGCGTCGCTCGTCCGACAGAGCGATCGGGTCGGTCGGCACCCGGGCCGGGACACTCATGGTCAGGGGCGCGGTGCGCTCCCTCATGGCCGCGTCGAGGTCGTGGACGTCCTCATCGGGGAAGTGGTCCCAGCCTGGGAAGGGCACCACGCCGTCGACCGTCTCGAACTCGCCGATGCCGTGATCGGGCGCCGGCGGGACGGTGTCGACGAGGATCACGCGGGTAACGCGATCCGGCCGCGCATCGGCCGCGCCCCAGGCGACGTTGCCGCCGCCCGAATGACCGACGAGCACGACCGGAGCATCGATCCCGTCGATGAGCTCGACGACGGCATCCACCCAGTCGGCGATGCCGACCTCCGGAGCAGGCTCGCCCAGCCCCGGCATCGTCATCGGATGCACGCGATGACCGGCGGCGGTCAGTGCAGGGGTCACATCGTCCCATGAGGACGCATCCAGCCACAGGCCGGGGATGAGGATGATGTCCATGCGAAGACGCTACTCGCCGCCTCCGACAAAAACGCAGTGCGTCAGGGGAGCAGGGGGATGATCTCTGACAGATCCTGGGGGCCGACGACGATCGAGGCGGCCGCCCGCACGGCGGGCTTGGCGTTGAACGCTATCCCGAGACCCGCCGCGGCCATCATGGTGAGATCGTTGGCTCCGTCGCCGATCGCGATGGTGGCGTGCGGTGCGACGCCGAGTTCACGCGCCCAGCTCTGCAGCGACGCCGCCTTCGCGTCGGCGTCCACGATGTCGCCGTCGACGGAGCCTGCGAGGCCGTCGCCGTCGAGGAGGAGCCGGTTGGCCCGCCAGCGGTCGACGCCGAGCCCCGGGGCGATGTGGTCGAGGATCTCGTGGAAGCCTCCCGAGACCACTCCGACGACTCCGCCGCGCTCGTGCACCGCGTTCGTGAGCTCGCGCACCCCCGGAGTCGGCTCGATACGTGCCCGCACGCGCTCGAATGCCGCGATCGGCACCCCGCGCAGCGCCTCGACGCGCGAGCGGAGGCTGGTGGCGAAGTCGACCTCGCCGCGCATCGCCGCCTCGGTCGCGGCCTGCACCTCGGCGCGACGTCCGGCCTCGTCGGCCAGAAGCTCGATCACCTCATTGCGGATCAGGGTGGAATCGGCATCGAGGACGACGAGGAAGCGCGCAGCGGTCACCCGTCGAGCGTAGCGTCACCGGGTGATGCGCACGCCCTTGCCGACCACGGTGATCCCGGAGTCGGTCACGGTGAACCCGCGTTCGAGATCGCGTTCGCGATCGACGCCGACGGTCGCACCGTCTTCGAGGACGACGTTCTTGTCGAGCACCGCCCGCCTGACGCGCGCACCGAGTCCGAGGTGCACATGATCGAGCAGCACCGAGTCGGTGATGGTCGATCCGCCCAGCGCGACGCCGCCGAGGCCGATCACGCTGCGTTCGATGTGCGTGCCGGAGAGCACGGAGCCGGCGGCGACCACGGAGTCGATCGCGTTGCCGATGCGGCCGACCGCATCGCGCACGAACTTCGCTGGCGGCATGTTCACGTTCTGCGTGCGGATCGGCCAGTCGGTGTTGTACAGGTTGAAGATCGGCAGCGTGGAGATCAAGTCCATATGCGCGTCGAAGTACGAGTCGATCGTTCCCACGTCGCGCCAGTACGAGCGGTCGCGAGGGGACGACCCCGGCACGTCGTTCTGCTTCATGTCGTAGTAGCCCGCCTCGCCTCGACCCACGAAGTAGGGGATGATGTCCCCGCCCATGTCGTGCCCTGACGACGCCGACTCGCCATCCGCCTCGACGGCGGCGACGAGCGCGTCGGCGTCGAAGACGTAGTTGCCCATCGACACGAGAACCTCGTTGGGTGAATCGGCGAGCCCGACCGGGTCGGCCGGCTTCTCGAGGAAGTCGCGGATGCGCCCCGTCTCGGGATCGGCATCGATCACGCCGAACTGGGAGGCCAGGGCGATCGGCTGGCGGATGCCGGCGACGGTCGCCGGCGCGCCGGAGGCGATGTGCGCATCGATCATCTGCTGGAAGTCCATCCGGTACACGTGGTCGGCGCCGATCACGACCACGATGTCCGGCTTCTCGTCGTTGATGAGGTTCAGGCTCTGCAGAATCGCATCGGCCGATCCGGAGAACCAGCGCTTGCCGAGCCGCTGCTGCGCCGGCACCGAGGTGACGTACGAGTCGAGCAGCGCCGACATGCGCCAGTTCTGAGAGATGTGCCGGTCGAGGCTGTGGGACTTGTACTGGGTGAGCACGACGAGCTGTCTGAGACCCGAGTTGATGAGATTCGAGATCGCGAAGTCGATCAGCCGATACTGACCGCCGAAAGGCACGGCCGGTTTCGCTCTGTCCGCGGTCAGGGGCATGAGTCGCTTGCCCTCGCCGCCGGCGAGGATGATCCCGAAAACCTTCTTTGGAGCCGACATGCGTCCACCATAGAGCGCCCGGCCGTCGATGTACTACCGTGCAGTCATGCGAGTCGACGTCATCACCAAGGAATACCCGCCGGAGATCTATGGCGGCGCCGGAGTGCACGTCGCCGAGCTGGTCGCGGCACTGCGCAGCAGCATCGATGTGCAGGTGCGAGCGTTCGGCGCCGAGCGCGCCGAACCGGGCACTCACGCCTATCTGGCACCTGCCGAGCTCTCCGGCGCCAACCCCGCACTGCAGACCCTCGGGACCGATCTGGTCATGGTCGGCGATGTCGCCGGGGCTGATCTGGTGCACAGTCACACCTGGTACGCGAACTTCGCCGGCCACCTCGCCTCGCAGCTGCACGGCATCCCGCACGTGCTGACGGCCCACAGCCTCGAGCCCCTGCGGCCGTGGAAGGCTGAGCAGCTCGGCGGGGGATACGCCGTCTCGAGCGGCATCGAGCGCCTGGCGTACGAGAGCGCTGCCGCGATCATCGCGGTGAGCGCCGGGATGCGGCAGGACATCCTGCGCAGCTATCCGCAGGTCGACCCCGAGCGCGTGCGCGTCATCCACAACGGCATCGACGTCGAGCGCTGGCGGCCGGTCGAGAACGCCGCCTTCCTGAAGAGCGTCGGGATGGATCCGGCGCGTCCCTCGGTCGTGTTCGTGGGCCGTATCACCAGGCAGAAGGGTCTGCCCTACCTGCTGAGGGCCGCCCGCTTGCTGCCGGAGGACGTGCAGCTCGTACTCTGCGCGGGAGCCCCTGACACCCCCGAGATCATGGCGGAGGTGCAGGAGGGCGTCCGTCTGCTGCAGCAGACCCGTCAGGGCGTGATCTGGATCGAGCGGATGCTGCCGCGCGACGAGCTGTCCGCGATCCTCGCCGCGGCGACGACGTTCGTGTGCCCGTCGGTGTACGAGCCGCTCGGGATCGTGAACCTCGAGGCGATGGCGTGCGGCGCTGCGGTCGTCGGCACCGCGACCGGTGGCATCCCCGAGGTCGTGGACGATGGAGTGACCGGGCGCCTGGTGCCGATCGAGCAGCTGCAGGACGGCACGGGCACCCCCGTGGACCCGGAGCGGTACGTGTCCGATCTGGCGGCGGTGCTCACCGAGGTGACCGGAGATCCGGAGCGCGCGAAGCAGTACGGCGAGGCCGGACGAGAGCGCGCCCGCAGCCAGTTCAGCTGGGGTGCCATCGCCGACACGACCCGCGCGCTGTACGAGGAGCTGACCTCGTGAGCCGATAGGCTGACGTCATGTCGAGCGCTCTGGATCTCACCGATGTCGTCGTGCGACGCGAAGGCCGCAACATCGTCGATCAGGTGACCTGGTCGGTTTCGGAGGATCAGCGCTGGGTGGTGCTCGGTCCCAACGGCGCGGGCAAGACCACGCTGCTGCAGCTCGCCGACACCCTCATGCACCCGACATCGGGCACCGTGACGGTGCTGGGGGAGACCCTCGGCCGCACTGACGTGTTCGAGCTGCGACCGCGGATCGGCTTCGCCTCCTCGGCGATGGCCAGGCGAATTCCGCGCGATGAGACCGTGCTGAACACCGTGATGACCGCCGCGTACTCGGTCATGGGCCGCTGGAACGAGGACTACGAGGCGATCGATGAGCGTCGGGCGCGTCGGGTGCTCGCCGACTGGCACCTCGAGCACCTCGCCGAGCGACTCTTCGGCACGCTCAGCGACGGCGAGCAGAAGCGCGTGCAGATCGCTCGGGCGGTGATGACCGATCCCGAGCTGCTGCTGCTCGATGAGCCGACTGCCAGCCTCGACCTCGGCGCGCGCGAGGAGCTGCTTCAGCTTCTCAGCGGCTACGCCGCGTCGCCCACCACGCCGGCGATGGTCATGGTCACCCATCACGTGGAGGAGATCCCGGTCGGCTTCACGCACGTGCTGCTGCTGCGCGACGGCGGCGTCGTGGCCGCAGGGCCCATCGCCGACACCCTGACCGCCGAGGCGCTCACCGAGGCCTTCGGCATGCCGATCGTGCTCACGCAGGACGGCGGCCGCTACGCCGCGCGCGCCGCCTGAGAGGTGCTAAAGTAGATCCTTGGTGCGATCGCACCGCAGACTTCCCTCGTCTCTGGCAGAATCCAGGGCACCACGTAAGGAATCCCATGAAGACTGACATCCACCCCGATTACCAGGCCGTCGTGTTCCGCGACCTCGGCTCGGGCGAGACCTTCCTCACCCGCTCCACCGTCACGAGCGACAAGACGATCGAACTGGACGGTGTGGAGTACCCCGTCATCGACGTCGAGATCTCCTCGGCCTCGCACCCGTTCTACACGGGCAAGCAGCGCATCATGGACTCGGCCGGTCGTGTCGAGAAGTTCAACCAGCGCTTCAAGAACTTCGGCGGCTCCTCCAAGTAAGCAGCCGTCACGAAGGCCCCGCTCCGGCGGGGCCTTCGTCGTTTCAGGGCGGCGACTCAGCCGCGCACGGGCCACGTCCCGTCGAGGCTCTCATCCGGGTCGAGGCGTCCGATCCTGATGAAGTACTCGGTGAGGCCGGCGGCCTGATCCCGAGCCCAGCCGATCTGCCTCGTGTGCAGTTCCGCCGCCGAGTGCGGAAGGGTGAACTCCCTCGCGAGAGCGAGCGCGACCCGGCCTGCGGCGACCGCATCGGCCGACGCCTCATGCGCGGCGTCCAGCCGAACCTCGTAATGGTCGGCCACGACGGTCAGTGTGCGCTTGCCAGGACGGTAGCGGTCGAAGGCCTTGTCGATCACCAGCGGGTCGATGACCGGCGAGGGGGTGGTCAGCTCGGGGATGCCGTGGCGACGAGCCTCGTGCGCGAGCAGCGAGAAGTCGTACGACGCGTTGTACGCGACGATCGGCAGCCCCTGTGCGAACAGCACCTGCAGAGCCCCGATCACCTGGGCCACGACCTCGTCGGCGGGTCTGCCGTGGGCTCGGGCATGGTCGGTGCTGATCCCGTGGACGGCGGTGGCGCCGACGGGAATGGGCACGCCGGGATCGGCGAGCCAGTCGCGGGCGGCGAGCTCTCTGCCATGCCTGTCGAGCACGCCGATGTGCGCGGTGACTATGCGATCCTGCGTGACATCGACTCCCGTGGTCTCGAGGTCGAACACCCCGACTCGGGTGAGCCAGGCGGGAGCATCGATCGGAAGGGTCATGGCGACACCATACGAGCGGGCGCCGACGTCGCCACGATTCCACGCCGTGCCCGCTATGTCACTACGCTGTGCTGGTGACCTGGACGGTATGGCTCTCGCTGCTCGCGGCGTGCGTGGTGATCAGCTTCACGCCGGGTGCGGGTGCCATCAACACGATGAGCAACGCCCTGTCGCAGGGTTGGCGGCGTTCCCTGTGGGGTGTGCTCGGCCAGCAGGCCGCCCTCATCGTGCACGTCGTCATCGTCGCTGCGGGGGTGGGGCTGATCGTCTCACGCTCGCCGCTGCTGTTCGAGATCATCCGGTATGCGGGTGCGGCGTACCTGGTGTATCTCGGCATCCGGCTGATTCTGGCGAAGCCGGACGATGAGACGGTCGAGCGCGACAGCGGCGTGCGCGAGGGCGCCTGGTCGATCTTCCGCCGAGGCTTCTGGGTGAATCTGCTCAACCCCAAGGCGATCGTGTTCTTCCTCGCCTTCGTGCCGCAGTTCGTGCGCCTCGACCAGGACCCGCTGCCGCAGTACCTCCTGCTCATCGGCACGGTGATCGTCGTCGACATCCTGGTGATGTGGTTCTTCTTCGCCGCGGCCGCGAAGCCGTTCCGCCGTTTCACGCGCGATGCGCGCGGCCAGCGCATCCTGAACACGGTCTTCGGCTCCCTGTTCATCGCCGTCGCCGCGCTGCTGCTCTTCGTGCACTGAGCTGCTGCTCTTCGTGCACTGATCAGTCGATCCCCGCTGCACATCTCGAGATCTGCGCAGGTTCTCCACAGTCGCCGGGAATCCGGGGCTCGATGTCCGATGCGGGGATGCACGCTGTTCAGACCCGGGCTCGCCCCGGCAACGAAGGAGCACCCATGAGCATCACCAACGACGTACTGACCATCGCCGGGAACATCGGCAACGACCCGATCAGCAACGAGACACGCGCAGGCAAGGCGGTGATCAACTTCCGTGTCGCGACCTCGTCGGGATACTTCGACCAGCGAACCGGAGCCTGGGTCGACGGCGTCACGAACTGGTACGCGGTGTCGGCGTTCGGCAACCTGGCCGAGCACGCCAGAGCGTCGCTTCATCGCGGCGATCCCGTGATCGTCGTCGGACGTCTTCGCCAGAAGGAGTGGGAGGCGAACGGCAGGAAGGGCATCGACATCGAGATCACCGCCGATGCGATCGGCCACGACCTGCGCAGGGGCACGAGCGCGTTCGTCCGCCGCCAGCGTTCAGATCAGGCCGCCGCCGCCGCGCCCTCGGAGTCTCCGCGGGCAGACGAGCCGTCGGCAGCGGATCAGGCTGCCTGGGCCGGTGCGGGCCTGACACCGGTGGGGGAGCGGGCGTTCTCGTCCGATGCGGAGGGCGCGCAGGAGGAGAGCGCGATGACTCTGGCGTGACCGCGGTGCGACGGGGGCGGAGGGCCCGAGCGCCTAGACTGCTGGGCGTGCGTCCAGGGTCTTCCGTCTCCGTCCGGCGGCACGCGCATGCCATAGCCCTCCTCGGTGGCGCCGGTCTCCTCACGCTCGCGCTGACGGCGTGCGGACCGCCGGCTCCTCAGCCGCCACCCGCGAGCTCCTCGTCACAGACGGAGCCGTCGTCCTCGTCGTCCTCGTCGTCCTCGTCGTCCTCGGAGTCTGACCTCGACGCGGCTCTCGCCTCCTTCACCGACGTCACCGCTCGCGTCTGGGCTTCGGATTCCCGTGATCAGGGTCGCGCGTACATCGACGCACTCACCCAGGCCGGCTTCGCGAAGGAGAACATGCAGGTCACCGCCGATCGGAGCACGGTAGGCAATCCCGCCGAGAGCCTGCAGTTCTCGGTGGCGTGGAGCGCGACGGAATGCCTGGTGGGCCAGGTCGGGCCCTCGACAGGCGATCCGGTCACCGCCGTGCTGCCACGGCTGGCGGACGGGGCATGCCTGGTGGCTCGAACCAGACCGATCGACTGGTGAACCGGGGGCTCGGCATCCATCTGGCGAAGGCGGTGCACGGCCGCGGTGCCTGAGCGCGCCGTCGCGCTGCGCCCGGTAGGCTATGAAGCCGAGCCGGCTATGAGGGGCAGCGCCCCGAGTCCGGTCGCACACACTTCGCGCATCCGTTCCGGCATGCGCTGCGCCGGATCACGGGCGCTGAGACAGGTCTTCCAGAGGAGCGTTGAACGGTATGGCTGAGTACATCTATTCCATGGTGAGGGCCCGCAAGGCGGTGGGCGACAAGCTCATCCTCGACGACGTCACGATGGCGTTCCTGCCCGGTGCCAAGATCGGCATGGTCGGCCCGAACGGCGCCGGCAAGTCCACGATCCTCAAGATCATGGCCGGTCTGGACACCCCGTCCAACGGCGAGGCGAAGCTCACTCCCGGTTTCAGCGTCGGCATCCTGATGCAGGAGCCGGAGCTCGACGAGACCAAGACCGTGCTGGAGAACATCCAGGACGGCGTCGCGATCAAGCCCAAGCTCGATCGCTTCAACGAGATCTCGGCGCTGATGGCAGATCCGGACGCCGACTTCGACGCGCTGCTCGCCGAGATGGGCGTGCTGCAGGAGGAGATCGACGCGGCTGACGGCTGGGACCTCGACTCCCAGCTCGAGCAGGCGATGGACGCCCTGCGCACCCCGCCGGCGGACGCGGAGATCGGTCCCCTCTCCGGTGGTGAGAAGCGCCGCGTCGCGCTCGCGAAGCTGCTGCTGCAGAAGCCCGACCTGCTGCTGCTCGATGAGCCGACGAACCACCTCGACGCCGAGAGCGTGCTCTGGCTCGAGCAGCACCTCAAGGACTACAAGGGCGCGGTCATCGCCATCACGCACGACCGGTACTTCCTCGACAACGTCGCGGAGTGGATCGCCGAGGTCGACCGCGGTCGTCTGATCGGCTACGAGGGCAACTACTCGACCTACCTCGAGAAGAAGGCCGAGCGCCTCGACATCCAGGGCAAGAAGGACGCCAAGCTCGCCAAGCGGCTGAAGGACGAGCTCGAGTGGGTCCGCTCCAGCGCCAAGGGCCGTCAGACCAAGTCGAAGGCGCGTCTGGCGCGCTACGAGGAGATGGCGGCCGAGGCGGAGCGCACCCGCAAGCTCGACTTCGAGGAGATCCAGATCCCCGCCGGTCCCCGTCTCGGCAATGTCGTGATCGAGGCGAAGAAGCTCGAGAAGGGCTTCGGCGACCGCGTGCTCATCGACGGGCTGAGCTTCAGCCTGCCGCCGAACGGCATCGTCGGCGTGATCGGCCCCAACGGTGTCGGAAAGACGACGCTGTTCAAGACCATCGTCGGTCTCGAGCCGCTCGACGGCGGAGACCTGAAGGTCGGCGAGACTGTCAAGATCAGCTACGTCGACCAGTCCCGCGCGAACATCGACCCGAACAAGACGCTGTGGGAGGTCGTCTCCGACGGGCTCGACTTCATCACCGTGGGCAAGACCGAGATCCCCTCGCGCGCATACGTGTCGAAGTTCGGCTTCAAGGGGCCGGACCAGCAGAAGAAGGCCGGAGTGCTCTCGGGCGGTGAGCGCAACCGCCTCAACCTCGCGCTGACGCTCAAGGAGGGCGGCAACCTGCTGCTTCTCGACGAGCCGACCAACGACCTCGATGTCGAGACCCTGAGCTCGCTCGAGAACGCTCTGCTCGAGTTCCCCGGCTGCGCCGTGGTCATCACCCACGACCGCTGGTTCCTCGACCGCATCGCGACGCACATCCTCGCGTACGAGGGCACCGACGAGAACCCGGCCCAGTGGCACTGGTTCGAGGGCAACTTCGAGGCGTACGAGAAGAACAAGATCGAGCGCATGGGCCCCGAGGCGGCACGCCCGCACCGCACCACGCACCGCAAGCTCACGCGCGACTAATCCCCGCGACCTGCTCCGAACATGGCGAGAACACCACGCCTGCACATCCCCATCCACCTGCGATGGGGCGATCTCGACGCGTTCAACCACGTCAACAACACGTCGATGCTCAAGCTCCTCGAGGAGGCGCGCGTGCGCGCGTTCTGGAAGCCGGAGGCAGGGGAGCAGGCGCCGGCGACGGCCGTGCTCGATTCCGGGATCGAGCAGGGCATCCTGACCCTGATCGCGCGTCAGGAGATCGAGTACCTCGCGCCGGTGCCGTACCAGCGGCGCCCGCTCGAGGTGCAGATGTGGTTCGGCAAGCTCGGCGGTTCGAGCCTCGAGGTCTGCTACGAGGTGCACAACGACCCGGCGAGCGTCCAGCGCACCCTGTACGCCCGATCGACTGCCGTGATCGTGCTCGTCGACGCGGGCAGCGGACGTCCGGTGCGGATCAGCCCCGAGATGCGCGCCGCGTGGGAGCCGTTCGTCGGCGAGCCGATCAGCTATTCGCGCCGCTGACGCTCAGGCGTCCTCCTTGGGCACCCGCACCATGACCTCCTGCGCGACGCTGGCCAGCAGGGCGCCCTCGCGGTCGTAGATGCGGCCGGTCGAGAGCCCTCGTCCTCCGCGGGCGTTCGGCGACTCCTGCACATAGAGCACCCACTCGTCGGCACGCCCGAAGCGGTGCCACCACATGGCGTGGTCGAGGCTGGCCACCTTGAGGCCAGGAGTGTTCCAGGTGACGCCGTGACGGCGCAGGATGGACTCCTGGATGGTCATGTCGCTGAGGTACGCGAGCGCGGCGCGATGCAGGCGAGGGTCATCGGGCATCGTGGCGCGCAGCCTCATCCACACCGCCTGGTGTGCGACGCGCTCCCCGGCCACGTCGACGAAGAGGGGACCCTCGACATGCCGCACGTCGGCGGGTCGCTCCGTGAGCATCTTGAGGGTCAGGGGGTGCACATCCCCGAGCAGCTCCTCGTCAGGGCGCAGGCGCTCGGGGTCGGGGATGCCCTCGGGCATGGGCTCGGCGTGATCGGCACCAGGATCCTCGTCCTGGAACGACGCGATCATCGAGAAGATCGGGACCCCGCCCTGGAACGCCTGGCAGCGGCGAGTCGAGAACGAGCGCCCGTCGTGGATGCGGTCCACGGCGAACGTGATGCCGCTCGAGGTGTCTCCAGGGCGCAGGAAGTAGCCGTGCATCGAGTGCACGACGCGATCCTCCGGCAGCGTCCGCTCCGCGGCGACCAGCGACTGGGCCAGCACCTGTCCGCCGTACACCCGCCCCGTGGGCATGAAGTGCGACCGACCAGTGAAGATGTCCTCCGTGGTCCGCGCCTCGGACGCCGCGAGGTCGAGGACCTCGAGAAGGGCGTCGACGGATCGGCGGGCATCCTGCTCAGCGGTCATCCGACCAGTCTAGGTCGACGGGTCGGCGGCCACCTCGCGGTCAGCCGACTAACTTAGAGGAGTGACCAGACCGCTCGTGCTCGCCGACGCCCAGACCGCACGTGACGTGCTCACCTTCGCAGGACGAGCAGTGAAGGCGGGTGCGGACGGGGTCCGGCTGCAGGCCGCTGACGGCGTGCTCGCGCTGACCTCGGCGGCGCTCGCGCCGCAGAGCCTGTTCGACCAGACGCCCACGGTGCTCGCGATGCGCATCGTGCGGGCCGATCCCGAGCTGCGCTGCGACATCGTCGTCGATGAGCTCGTTGAGGGCGAGAGCGCGCATGAGCTCGCGCTGCCCGACACAGGCCGCGCACCGGCGTGGGCCGGCGTGGCACCGCCGCGAGGGGAGTGGATGCACGTGGGCGACCTCACCGCGCAGATCGTCGCCGAGCGCGCGCAGTGGGGGATCTCGGCCGTGGCGCACGGCACTGCGCCGGGCTCGGGCGAGGAGGCGGTGCGCACGCTGCGCGCCCGCGTGTGGGGCGAGCCGGACGACGCGCTGTCGGGTCTTCCACGCGGCGTCGCGTTCGCAGCTCACGCGTTCGGGTTCATCAGCGGCGCCGAGCAGGTGCGGGTGACGCGGTCGGGCCGGTGGACGCGACTGGCCTTCGCGCGCGGGCACGTTCTCAGCCGCGGTCCGGCCGTCACGGGGCTCACCGCCGTGCGCAGCACGGGGACGACCGGCTAACCAGCCGCGGCCCGTCCGGCCTGGCGTCCGGAGAACAGGCATCCGCCGAGGAAGGTGCCCTCGAGCGCCCGGTAGCCGTGCATCCCGCCTCCGCCGAATCCGCTCGCCTCTCCGGCGGCGAAGAGTCCGGGGATCGGGTCGCCGGCGACGTCGAGCGCACGGCCGTCCAGGTCCGTGTGGATGCCGCCGAGCGACTTCCGTGTGAGCACGTGCAGCCGGACGGCGATCATCGGTCCGGCCGCCGGATCCTGCAGGCGGTGCGGGGGAGCGGTGCGGATCAGCCGGTCGCCGCGGTAACCGCGCATCGAGCGCAGCATGGCGATCTGGGCGTCCTTCGTGAACTCGTTGTCGATCTCCCGGTCGCGGGCGACGACCTCTTCGCGCACCCGATCGACATCCAGGAGCTCCCCGTCCGGCACCGCGCGCATGCCGGCCAGCAGCGACTCCAGGTCGTCTTCGACGACGAAGTCGACACCCTCGTCGAGGAAGGCCTGCACGGGCCCGGTCGGCCCCTTCGCCAGGCGCGACCTCAGCAGCAGCCCGATGTCTCTGCCCGTCAGGTCGGGGTTCTGCTCGCTGCCCGAGAGCGCGAACTCCTTCTCGACGATCTTCAGCGACGTCACGAACCACGAGTGGTCGTGTCCCGTGCGGCGAAGGTGCGCGAGAGTGCCCAGCGTGTCGAAACCCGGATACAGCGGCACGGGCAGCCGCGTGCCGGTGGCGTCGAGCCAGAGGGACGACGGTCCGGGCAGGATCCGGATGCCGTGCCCCGGCCACACCGGATCCCAGTTCTGGATCCCCTCGACGTAGTGCCACATGCGGTCGTTGTTGATCAGGTCGGCTCCGGCCGCGCGGGCGACGGCCTGCATCGACCCGTCGACGTACGCGGGCACTCCGGTGAGCATGTGCTCGGGCGGAGAGCCGAGGCGTTCCGGCCAGAACGCGCGGACGAGGTCGTGAGCACCGCCGATGCCTCCGGAGGCGACGATCACGGCATCCGCTCTGATCTCGAAGTCGGCCACGCGCTCGCGCGAGGTCGGCGTGCCCCGCGGCGCGTGCGTGTCGGCGAGCACGACGCCGCGTGCGCCGACGACGGCGCCGTCGTCGAGGATCAGGTCGGCGACGCGGTGCCGCGACAGGATGGTCGCCCGTCCGTCTGCCTCTGCCCGCTCGACGGCGGCGAGGAACGGCGCCAGGATGCCGGGACCCGTGCCCCAGGTGATGTGGAACCGGGGGACCGAGTTGCCCGGTCCGATCGCACTGCCGCCCCCGCGCTCCGCCCAGCCGACCACAGGGAAGAACCCGACACCGCGCTCGCGGAGCCACGCGCGCTTCTCGCCGGCGGCGAACTGCAGGTACTCCTCCGCCCACCGTCTCGGCCAGGCGTCCTCCGGCCGGTCGAAGCCGGCATTGCCGAACCAGTCCTGACGGGCGAGCTCGAGCGAATCCCGGATGCCCATCCGCCTCTGCTCGGGCGAGTCGACGAGGAACAGGCCGCCGAACGACCACCACGCCTGCCCGCCGAGGTTCTGGCGCGGTTCCTGATCGATGAGGGTGACGCGCCTCCCGGCCTCGAGCGCCTCCGCGGCGGCGACCAGCCCCGCCAGGCCCCAGCCGATCACGATGACATCGGACGCGGGGGTGCGGGGCAGGGCTGTCATGCGGTCTCCGTCGACTCCGGGGCGGCGCGGTTCTCGAGCGTCGGGCGTCCCTGGGGGCTCGGCCCGATGCCCGAGGGCTCGAATGTGTTCACCATGGCATACGCGGCGCGCTCGAGGTAGTCCCAGAGGGTCGCCTCGTGCAGCGGCGACAGCTTCACCTCGTCGAGCGCCGTGCGCATGTGACGCAGCCAGCGATCGCGTGCATCGGGGTCGATGTGGAAGGGGACATGCCGCATCCGCAGTCGCGGATGCCCTCGCTGCTCGCCGTACGTGGTCGGGCCGCCCCAGTACTGTGCGAGGAACCAGGTGAGGCGCTCCGCCGCAGGACCGAGGTCTTCTTCGGGATACATGGGCCGCAGCACGGGATCCAGGGCGACCTCGCGGTAGAACACCGCCACCAGGCGCTCGAAGGTGGGCTGCCCGCCGACCTCTTCGTAGAACGTCACTGCGTGCCGCCTTCCTCGCCGGTGGTCTTCTTGCGCCGCCAGATGCCGCGATCGACGATGCGGGGCACGCCGGTCACCGGGTTGGGCTTGGTGACAGGGGGATTGGCCCCCCGCACGCGGCGCGCGCCCTCCAGGCCGGTCAGGGTGACCGCGGCGATTCGGGGCACGCCGATCTCCTTCTCGACGAGGGCCGTGCGCAGCCGGCGACGCAGCTCCTGTGAGACGTCGTCCATCGCGTTCGCCCTGGTCTTCATGACCACGCGCACGACCAGCGCATCGCCGTCGATGGTCTCCAGGCCCCAGATCTCGGGTTTGGCGATGATCCGGGTACGCCACTTCGGGTCCTTCGCCAGGGTCTGCGCCGTCTCGAGCATCGTCTTCTCGACGAGTTCGAGATCCGCGTCGGGGGCGACTCCGAGATCGATGATCGCGCGCGCCCAGCCCTGCGACATGTTGCCGATGCGGGTGACCTCGCCGTTGCGGACGTACCAGAGCGTGCCGTTCACGTCTCGCACCTGAGTCACTCGGACACTGACGTACTCGACGACACCGGAAGCAAGGCCGAGGTCGACCACGTCTCCGATTCCGATCTGATCCTCGGCGACGAGGAACAGCCCGTTCAGGACGTCCTTCACGATGTTCTGCGCACCGAAGCCGAGACCGGCGCCGACGGCGGCTGTCAGCAGCGTGAGCGAGCCGAGCAGGTCCTTGTTCAGGTGGTTGACGACGAGCACGATGGCGACGACGACGAGGATCACGTTGACGATGTTGGTCAGGATCGTGCCGAGAGTGCGGGTGCGCTGCACGAGGCGCATGTCAGCCAGCGGCGAGCGCTCCAGCGCCTGGGTGTCGTCGACGTTCGCCTTGGTCTTCGCGCTGTCGACGATGCGCTTCACCACGCGGCGGATCACCCCGCGCAGCACCAGCGCCGTGAGTGCGCACACAGCGATGATGATCGCGACCACGAGGATGTTCCCACCCGTCGCCTGCAGGATCTGGAGCAGCCGTTCCCACGACCAGTCCCCGGCAGCATCGTCAGGGGCGGCGAGCGCGGCGAGCGGGGCGGGGAAGTGGAAGGTGTTCATCAACTCGATGGTAGCGAGCGGGCCTCAGCGCACACTGGGTGCGCTGAGGCCCGCTCGAGACGGATCGTCCTGGCTCCGGGTCAGATCTCGGCGTCGCGGGACTGAGCGGCGAGCGCCCGCTCGACGTCGGCCAGGTTCTCGTGCACGAGGCGGCGCAGCGCGGGAGCGGCGTCCTGGTTCTCGGCGAGCCAAGTGCGGGTCGCGTCGCGCAGCTCCACGCTGGCGAGCGAGCGCGGGTACAGGCCGACGACCAGGTAATCGGCGATCTGATACGTGCGCTGCTCCCAGATCGGCACCAGCATCTCGAAGTACTTCGGGATGAAGTCGGCGAGCACGTCGGTGCCGGACGGGTGCACGAATCCGAGGGCAGCCGAGCGCACGATGGTGTTGGGCAGGTCGCTGTTGTCGATCAGCGACGACCATGCGGCCTGCTTGGCTTCGGCGGTGGGCAGGGCGGCGCGCGCCTGCGCGGCGAACTCCCCGCCCTTGGACGTGTTGTCGGCGGCCAATGCGGCATCGATTGCGCCGGCGTCGGTCGCGCCGGCGGCCGCGAGGCCGACGAGCAGCAGCCACGACAGGTCGGCATCGATCTCGAGGCCGGGCAGGGTCTCCTCGCCGGCGCGCAGGCGGCCGACGATGCCTGCCTGCTCGGGGGTGGCGACCGAGTTGGCGAACGCGGTCACGAGCTGCAGCTGGCTGTCGCTGCCCGCCTCGGCCTGCTGAGCGAGGGCCCACAGACCGTCGGCGATCTTCTCGCGGGCGGCGGCGCGCGTGTCCGGTGCGACGTAGATGTTCGCGGCGAGCTGCACCTGCGCGAGAGTCGTGCGAACGGTCGTCGACTCGGTCTCGTGACCGATGTTGCCCAGGACGAGGTCGATGTAGTCGGAGGCGGCGGTCTCGGCATCCCGGGTCTGGTCCCAGGCCGCGCCCCACACGAGCGACCGCGCGAGCGGGTCGGAGATGTCGGACAGGTGCTCGATCGCGGTGGCCAGCGACCGCTCGTCGAGGCGGATCTTCGCGTAGGCGAGATCGTTGTCGTTGAGCAGCACCATGTCGGGACGCTCGAGGCCCTGCAGCTCGGGGATCTCGGTGCGGTCGCCGTCGATGTCGACCTCGACGTAGTGCGTGCGCACCAGATCCCCGGCGCCTTCGGCGGAGTCGCTGAGGTTGTAGAAGCCGATGCCCAGGCGGTGCGGACGGATGGTCGGGTAGTCCGCGGGAGCGGTCTGCGTCACCGCGAAGCGGGTGATGACGCCCGACGCGTCCTCGACGATGACCGGGGCGAGGGTGTTCACGCCGGCGGTCTCGAGCCACTTCTTGGCCCAGGTGGTGAGGTCGCGCCCGCTGGTGGCCTCGAGCTCGGTGAGCAGGTCGCTCAGCTCGGTGTTGCCCCAGGAGTGCTTCTGGAAGTACTGCCCGACGCCGGCGAAGAACGCGTCGATGCCGACCCACGCGGTCAGCTGCTTGAGCACCGAGCCGCCCTTCGCGTAGGTGATGCCGTCGAAGTTCACCATCACGTCTTCGAGATCGTTGATCTCGGCGACGATCGGGTGGGTCGACGGCAGCTGATCCTGGCGGTACGCCCAGGTCTTCTCCATCGCGTTGAAGGTGGTCCAGGCGGACGTCCACTCGGTGGCCTCCGCAGTGGCGATGGTGGATGCCCACTCGGCGAACGACTCGTTCAGCCACAGGTCGTTCCACCATTTCATGGTGACCAGGTCGCCGAACCACATGTGCGCGAGCTCGTGCAGGATCGTCACGACACGACGCTCCTTGACGGCGTCGGTCACCTTGCTGCGGAACACGTAGGTCTCGGTGAAGGTCACTGCACCCGCGTTCTCCATGGCTCCTGCGTTGAACTCGGGCACGAAGAGCTGGTCGTACTTCTCGAACGGGTAGGGCACGCCGAACTTGGCCTCGAAGTACTCGAACCCCTGCCGGGTCTTGTCGAAGATGTAGTCCGCGTCGAGGTGCTGCCAGAGGCTCTTGCGTCCGTACACGCCGAGCGGCACGACGGCGCCCGAGGCGCTGGTGAGCTCGGAGAACGTGGCCTCGTACGGGCCCGCCACGAGTGCGGTGATGTACGACGAGATGCGCGGCGTGGGGGCGAAGCCCCAGGTGGCCACGCCCTCGGCGCCCGACGACGAGTCGTGCACGATGGGCTCGGGCGTGGGGGAGTTCGAGACGACCTTCCAGGCTGAGGGAGCCGTCACGGTGAACTGGAACGTCGCCTTGAGATCCGGCTGCTCGAACACGGCGAAGACACGGCGCGAGTCAGGAACCTCGAACTGCGAGTACAGGTACACCTCGCCGTCGACGGGGTCGACGAAGCGGTGAAGGCCCTCGCCCGTGTTCGTGTAGAGGCAGTCGGCGTCGACGATGAGGACGTTCTCCGCCTGCAGGCCGTCGAGGGCGATGCGCGAATCGGCGAAGGCGGCGCTCGGATCGATCTGCTCGCCGTTGAGCGTGATCTCGCGCACCTCTCGTGCGATGAGGTCGATGAACGTCGAGGCGCCGGGGGTCGCGGTGAAGCGCACAACGCTGCGCGAGCCGAACACCTCCGCTCCCTTGGTCAGGTCGAGCGAGATCTCGTACGACTGCGTGTCGATGACGGCACGGCGCTCCTGCGCTTCGGTACGGGTGAGGTTTTCTCCAGGCACAGCTGATTTCTCCCATTGGTGGAGGGGATGTCGAGTGCGTCCACGCTGCTGGCGCCGACGGCAACCATGACAGCCTACGCCAGCGCCGCGCCGGCGCGCTGACCTCGATGCTGGCTCATAGAGAGTCGGTGGAAGGATGGATGACGTGAGCCCCACAGAGAAGATCGTCGTTCCGCACGCCTCGCCGGCAGCATCGGCCGGCTCCGCCCACATCGAGGTCCCCGTCGCCTACGACGGCGTCCTGCTCGCCGGATTCGGCGGGCCGGAGGGGCAGGACGACGTGATCCCCTTCCTGCGCAACGTCACGCGGGGGCGCGGCATCCCCGATGAGCGACTCGAGGACGTCTCGCACCACTACCGCCACTTCGGCGGCGTCAGCCCCATCAACGCGCAGAACCGCGCGCTGAAGGCTGCGCTGGAGGCGGAGCTCGCGGCGCGATCGATCGATCTGCCCGTGTACTGGGGAAACCGCAACTGGGCGCCCTACCTGGAGGAGGCCGTCGCGGAGGCGGCTGCGAACGACGACACGACACTGCTCGCCTTCGCGACCAGCGCATACAGCTCCTTCTCGAGCTGCCGCCAGTACCGCGAGGACTTCTCTCGCATCCTCGACGGCACCGAGCACGACGGGGTGGTGACGATCGACAAGATCCGTCCGTTCTTCGACCACCCCGGCTTCGTGCAGGCGTTCGTCGAGGGCGTCCACGACGCGGTGCGGCAGCGTCTCGACGAGGGTCTCGCCGCAGAGCGGATCCAGGTGCTGTTCTCGACCCACAGCATCCCGATGGACGACGCCGTGCGTTCCGGCCCACGCGACATCGACTGGGGCGAGGGCGGCGCGTATGCCGTGCAGCACGAAGCCGTCGCAGCCTGGGTGATGGCCCGCGTCGCCGAGCTCGCGCCCGCCGCGGCCGACGTGCCGTGGGAGCTCGTGTACCAGTCGCGCTCCGGCCCGGCCTCGCAGCCCTGGCTCGAGCCGGACGTCTGCGACGTCATCGGCGAGCTCTCCGAACGCGGACGCGATGCGGTGATCGTGGTGCCCGTCGGATTCATGAGCGATCACATGGAGGTGCTCTGGGACCTCGACACCGAGGCGAAGGAGGCCGCAGAGGAGGCGGGCCTCGCCTTCACCCGAACGCCGACTCCCGGCGTCTCGCCGGCGTTCGTCGCCGGAATCGTCGACCTCGTGCAGGAGCGGCTCGAGGGCCGTCCGGCTGCTGACCGCGCGCATGTAACCGAACTCGGACCGTGGTTCGACGTGTGTCGCCCCGGGTGCTGCGAGAACATCCGCGCGGGCTTCAAGCCGGCGGCCGCCGGCATAGCGCCCTGATCGCCTCTCCCGTCTCAATAGGATTGACGCCATGCGCATCCACATCGCCACCGATCACGCCGGACTGGATTTCTCGACCCGCCTTCAGGAGCACCTGCGCTCGTCAGGGCATGAGGTGATCGACCACGGGCCGGTGGAGTACGACGCGCTGGACGACTACCCGGCCTTCTGCATCCGTGCCGCACAGAGCGTGGTCGCCGACCAGCGCGCCGGAGTCGACGCGCTCGGCGTCGTCTTCGGAGGGTCGGGCAACGGAGAGCAGATCGCGGCGAACAAGGTCGAGGGCATCCGGGCGGCGCTGGTATGGAACCTGTCGACCGCACAGCTCGCCCGCGAGCACAACGACGCGAACGTGATCTCGATCGGCGCCCGCCAGCACGGCTTCGACGAGGTCATCTCGTTCATCGACCTGTTCATCGCGACGCCGTTCCCCGGCGACGAGCGCCACGTGCGCCGGATCGGTCAGATCGCCGACTTCGAGAAGGACGGATCGCTGCTTCCCGATCCGCGAGCCTGACATGCCCGAGGGTCACTCCGTCCACCGCATCGCCCGACAGTTCGCACGCAACTTCGTCGACAGGCCCGTCCGTGCCTCCAGCCCGCAGGGGCGGTTCGCCGAGGGAGCCGCCGTGCTCGACGGGCGGGAGATGATGCGGGCGATGGCGGTCGGCAAGCAGATGTTCCTCGAGTTCGAGGATGCCGTGTGGCTGCGGGTGCACCTCGGACTGTACGGGGCGTGGGACTTCGCCGGCGAGATCGTCGCGGACGCGACCATCGCCTCGGCGAACGGACGCATGGGGCAGACCAACCAGCGCGGCACCGATCTCGATGAGGCGATCTTCGACGAAGCCGGGGAGAACTCGCTGTCCTCGATCGGCGCACCGCGGAAGTCGCGCGTGCACGTGCGCATGTCCGAGCAGACCAAGGGGCTCGCCGATGAGGGCGACGACTGGCCGCCGCCCGTGGTCGGGCAGGTGCGCCTTCGTCTGCTCAACGACGCGACCTGCGCGGATCTGCGCGGTCCGACCGCCTGCGCACTGCAGACCACCGACGAGATGCTCGCCACCATCGCCAAGCTCGGCCCCGACCCCCTCGTCGGAGACGTGACGGAGGGCGAGGAGCGCTTCGTTCGCATCGTGCGCCGCAAGCCCACGCCGATAGCGCTGCTGCTGATGGATCAGGCGGTGGTCAGCGGCATAGGCAACGTGTACCGGGCGGAGATGCTCTTCCGCGCCAGGCTCGAGCCGCACACGCCAGGCCGCGACGTGCCGGAGGAGGTCGTGCGCGAGCTGTGGCGCGACTGGGTGAAGCTGCTCGCGATCGGTGTCGAGACCGGTCAGATGATGACGATGGACGGCCTGACCGGCGACGCCTACCGGGCCGCCATGGCCAGCCGTGACGATCGCCACTGGGTCTACCACCGGGCGGGCCTGCCCTGCCGGGTGTGCGGCACCGAGATCGCCCTGGAGGAGATCGGCGCCCGCAAGCTGTACTGGTGCCCGTCCTGCCAGCGCTGAGCCCACGCGGCCGTCGGCGCTCACCGCGCCGCGCCGAGGTCGGAGTGAACCTGAGCGCCCGCTGTGAATAGGATGACGGAATCCGTTCGCGACGTAGCACGACAGGAGACCTCATGGACCTTTCCGGCCTGCAGGCCGTTCTCGAGAACATCAGCTCATGGATCTGGGGACCGTGGGTCCTCATCCCGCTGCTGCTCGGCACCGGCCTCTACCTCACCATCCGCCTCGGCGGCCTTCAGTTCATCCGCCTCGGCGCGGCGCTGCGTCTCGGTCTGTTCAGGCGCCAGGACCCCGGATCCGATGGCGACATCTCGCAGTTCCAGGCGCTGACCACCGCGCTCGCGGCCACGGTCGGCACGGGCAACATCGTCGGCGTCGCCACAGCCATCGGCATCGGCGGCCCCGGCGCGCTGTTCTGGATGTGGGTGACGGGTCTGCTCGGCATGGCATCGAAGTACTCAGAGGCCTTCCTCGGTGTGCGCTTCCGCACCACTGACGCCGCGGGTGAGAAGTCGGGCGGCCCGCAGTACTATCTCGAGCGGGGAATACCCGGTCCGTTCGGCAAGTTCCTCGCGATCTTCTTCGCGGTCGCCGCCGTCATCGCCTGCTTCGGCATCGGCAACATGACGCAGGGCAACTCCATCTCGGCCAACCTCGAGAACAGCTTCAGCGTGCCCACCTGGGTCACCGGCATCGTGCTGACCGTGTTCGCCATGCTCGTGCTGGTCGGCGGCATCAAGTCGATCGGCCGGGTCACCGCGGGTCTGGTGCCCGTCATGATCATCTTCTACGTGGTCGGCGCCATCTACATCCTGATCGCAAACATCGGCGGCGTCCCCGCGGCCTTCGCGCAGATCTTCACTGAGGCCTTCACCGGCACAAGCGCAATCGGCGGCTTCGCCGGCTCGGCGATCATCATCGCCGTGCAGATGGGTGTCGCCCGCGGCATCTTCTCGAACGAGTCCGGCATGGGCTCGGCTGCCATCGCGGCCGCTGCGGCCAAGACCAGTCACCCGGTGCGCCAGGGTCTCGTGTCGATGACGCAGACCTTCATCGACACGATCATCGTCGTCACCTGCACGGGGCTCGTGATCATCACCACCGGCGTCTGGAACATGAAGGACGGGAACGGTGACCAGATCAGCGCCGCGTTGATGACGGGTGAGGCGTTCTCGCACGGTCTGCCAGGGGAGTGGGGTCACTACATCGTCACGATCGGCCTCGTGCTGTTCGCCGGATCTACGATCCTCGGCTGGTCGTACTACGGCGAGCGCAGCATCGAGCGTCTGATCGGGCGCAAAGCCGTGATGCCGTTCCGCATCCTGTTCTCGCTCGTCGTCTTCATCGGCTGCACCGTGCAGCTCGGTGTGGTCTGGGCGTTCTCCGACGTGATGAACGGCCTCATGGCGCTGCCGAACCTGATCGGTCTTCTGCTGCTGTCGGGCCTCGTCGCACGCGAGACGAAGAAGTACCTCGACCACGACCCCAAGCTGACAGCCACGCCAGAGGAAGTGAACGCGTTCATGGCAGGCGACCAGGCGTTCGAGGACTGGAAGACTCAGGCGATTCCGGTGGTCAAGACCCCCAACGCTTAGCCACTGGTTCGGCCGGGTCGGCCATAGGCTGGTGGGGTGCGTCAGAACCCCAGCTTCGCCATGACAGACCCGGCCGAGATCCGCAGGATCATCGAGCTCAACCCGTGGGCGACGCTCGTCAGTCATGCAGATGACGGACTCGTGGCGTCTCACTACGTCGTGCTTCTCGACGACGAGCGAGACGACCTCACCGTCGTCGGTCACGTCGGCAGACCCGACGACCTCGTGCACGGGCTGGGCGAGCGTGAGATCCTCATCGCGTTCCAGGGCCCGCACGGCTACATCTCGCCGGGCTGGTACGGCGACGTGCAGGCGGTGCCGACCTGGAACCACGTCTCGGTGCACCTGAGCGGCGTGCCCGAGATCCTCTCCGCCGACGAGAACCTGCGGGTGCTCGAGCGGATGGTCGACGTGTTCGAGAACCGGATGCCGAGTCCCCGCGGCATGTGGCAGCTTCCCAACGACGACGGGTTCGTGAACCGGCTCGCCGCGGGGACGGTCGGGTTCCGGCTGAGGCCCGCGAAGGTCGTCGCAAAGCGCAAGCTCAGCCAGAACAAGCCGGTCGAGACCGTGGACGAGGTGATCACGGCCCTCGAGGGCACGGGTCCATACGCCGATCCCGCTCTCGCCGCCGAGATGCGTCGAGCTCGTGACGCGCGTCAGGGACGCAGCGCATGATCGCACGCGGCGATCAGGTCGGCTTCCTGCGTGCGGTCCGGCTCACCGGTCCGCTGGCGCACACCTTCGGCGATGAGCCGGTTGATCTCGTCATCGACCGGGACCGCATCGTGGACGCCGCTCCCAGCGGTGCGCTGCGGGCCGAAGGCGCCGTGCTCGAGGGGGATGGCCGCCGTCTCGTCGCCGGATTGTGGGACCACCACGTGCACACGGTGCAGTGGGCGTTGAACGCAGACCGAGTGCCCCTCGGCACGATGCGCAGCGCCGCCGAGGCCGCTCGAGCCATGGGGGATGCCGTCGCCCTCGCGGACGGGCGTCGTGTCGGCGCCGGGATGCGCGACGCTCTGTGGCCGGACGTCCCCTCGCTCACCCTGCTCGACGAGCGCACGGGCGCGGAGCCCACGTACCTGATCAACGCCGACGTGCACAGCGTATGGCTCAACACCGCCGCGTTCCGGCGCGAGGGATTCGAGCCGATCGCCGACGGGATGCTGCGCGAAGAGGACGCATTCGAGATCTCCCGCAGGCTGAACGCCGCCGACGATCTGATGGCCGACGCCGCGGTGCATCGAGCCGGTGAGCGGGCCGCGGCCAGGGGCGTGACCGGCCTCGTCGACTTCGACATGGCGTGGAATGCCGACGCGTGGCAGCGCAGGGCGCACGCGGGGTTCGCCGCGCATCGGGTGGAGTTCGCCTTCTATGCGGCTGAACTGCACCGTGCGATCGAGCGCGGCCTGCGCACCGGGGACGAACTCGCCTCCACCTCAGGGCTGGTGCATGTCGGCCCTCTGAAGCTCATCACCGACGGGTCGCTCGGCACCCGCACCGCGGCGTGCTCGCACGCCTATGACGACGATCCGACCAACTTCGGGGTGCTCACCATCGAGCCGGATCGGCTGCGCGAACTGCTCACCACGGCCACCGCATCCGGCATCGAGGTCGCCGTGCATGCGATCGGCGACCGAGCTGTGGCATCCGCCCTCGACGCCTTCACCTTCACCCAGGCTCGTGGCACGATCGAGCACGCGCAGCTGGTGCGGCACGCCGACCTGGTGCGCTTCGCGCGACTGGGTGTGATCGCGAGCGTGCAGCCCGAGCACGCGATCGACGACCGCGACCTGGTCGGCAGCCTCTGGCAGCATCAGCAGGCGCTGAGTCATCCTCTCGGTTCGCTTATCGAGGCGGGCATCCCGGTGCGCTTCGGGTCGGATGCTCCCGTCGCCCCGCTCGATCCGTGGCTGACGATCGCCGCTGCGGTGCACCGCACAGGTGACGACCGTGAGCCGTGGAGGCCGGAGGAGCGCGTCGGCATCGAATCGGCGCTGCGCGCCAGCAGCCGGCACGGTGGGAGCGACATCGAGATCGGCGGCATCGCCGATCTGGCGCTCTGCGAGATCGACCCGCTGACGGCGGATCGCGCAGAGCTGAGCCGGATGCCGGTGGCAGCCACCCTGCTGGGCGGCAGGCTCACCCACCTCGCCTGAACCTGCAGCCATCGAACGCGAGAGGGCGCCGCAGCGATGCTGCGGCACCCTCTCGATGCTGCGGCGTCAGGCCGCGATGTGCGAGATCAGGAACCAGCGGTCCTTCTCGAGGCCGCGCTGGATCTCGATAGCGACGTCCTGGCTGGTGAGGTCGACCTCGTCGAGGCCGTCGACGGCTGCCTTCACATCCACGAGGATCGCGTCGATGTCGCCGATCACGGCGCGGATGAGCGCGTCGGACTGCTCGAAGCCGGCGGGGACGGCGGTCTGTCCGGCCTTCTCTGCGACGGTCTGCATGCGGGCGTCGATCGGCAGGCCGAGGGCGACGATGCGCTCCGCGGCGGTGTCGGCGAACTCGCCTGCGTGCTCGACGATCGTGTCGAGCAGCTCGTGCACGCCGACGAAGTTCGCGCCACGGACGTGCCAGTGCGCCTGCTTCCCATTGACGGTGAGGGCCTGAAGGCCGTGCACCACGGGGGAGAGGAACTGGGCTGCGGCCGCCGCGACGGTCGGGTCGACGGCGATGCTGGGAACGGTCTGGGCCTTGCTCATGAGAACCTCCGGGTGTCTTCTTCCACGTCTTGTGACTACAACGCTACTCACCGAGAGTCATTCCGCAAGCAAGCGTAGGCAACGCTTACCCACCCGTTCTTCCGCGGAATCACGCGGAAGTGAGGGTAGTCTCACCTTCATGACCATCGCCTCGAACGCCTCCGTCATCGCCCTCGGAACCAGGGTCCCCCGCATCGCAGAAGACGCCTTCCTGGCCGACGGTGCGCGCATCGTCGGAGAGGTCGCGCTCGGTGCTGGAGCGAGCGTCTGGTACAACGCCGTGCTGCGGGCTGATTCGGCGCCCATCACGGTGGGCGCGCGCAGCAATGTGCAGGACAACGTGTCGGTGCACGTCGACACGGCGCACGCCGTCGTCATCGGCGATGACGTCTCGATAGGGCACAACGCGGTCGTGCACGGCTGCACGATCGGCGACGGCTCGCTCGTCGGGATGGGCGCGGTGGTGCTGAGCGGAGCGGTGATCGGCGCCGGATGCCTCATCGCGGGCGGCGCGGTGGTGCTGAGCGGCACCGAGGTACCGGACGGGTCCCTCGTGGCGGGCGTGCCGGCGAAGGTGCGTCGTCCGCTGACCGACCAGGAGCGGCAGGGTCTCGTCGCGAATGCGGAGATCTACCTCGGCCACATCCGCACCCACTCGGCGGCGCAGGCGCGGTAGCGCGCGGAGCGGGCGGTAGGCTGGTGGTTCACGGGGCGGTGGCCAAGCTGGTTAAGGCAGTGGGCTCATAACCCAACGATCGTCGGTTCAAGTCCGACCCGCCCTACTTCCTGACATCCGGTCCGTCATCGGTGCGGAATCCCGACGTCTTGTGCGCACCGTCGCAGAACGGCTTGATCGACGACAGGCCGCATCGACACAGCGCGATCGTGCTGCGGTGACGCTCGATCGGGCGACCGGCGGCCGACTGCAGGTCGACGTCGCCGCGGACCAGCAGCGGCCCGTCGGTGCAGGCGGTGATCGTGGGGGCCTCGGTTCTCGCAGTCATGCCTGCTCCTCGTCGCGGTGGAGCCCCCAGCGTCGCGCGGCCGAGCCCCGGCGCACAGGGACTTGACTGCTCGCGGGTCACCGTGTCAAGGGCTGTGAACCAGGACCCGCGCGCACCTAGGGTGGCCGGACGAGGTGATCCCCCGCCTGATGAAGGAGCACCATGACGCTCAGCCTCTCCTCCGAGCCGATGACCATCGCCATCTCCGGACGCGGGCCGCTCAGCGCCGCACTGCTGGAGGTGCTGACGGATCGTGCACCGCAGCGCGCCGGCGAGCTCGCGCAGCTGGCCAGGGACGCCGTTCTCGTCGAGGATCCGATCACCGACGAGGACGTTCAGCTCTCGCTGTTCCTGCTGTACGCCGTGGCCTACGGGTCACTGCCGCAGTTCGCGGCGCACTGGGAGTGGGATGTGTCGCTGCTGGCCGCGCGCGCTGCTCTCGAGCGAGCCTTCGAGGATGCGGTGCGCGCCGTCGTCCCGCAGCCGGAGAGGCCGGAGCCGACCGGGGAGTCGGTGGCAGCGGCGCTGTTCGCCCTCACTGCCCCGCAGCCGGGGCCGAGCCTGTCGCATCATGTCGCACGCAGGGCCGATGCCGCGCAGGCACGGGAGCTGCTCGTGCAGCGCAGCATCTACACGCTGCGCGAGGCCGATGCGCACTCGTGGGCGATCCCTCGCCTCACCGGTCGCGCCAAAGCTGCACTGATCGAGATCCAGGCCGACGAGTACGGCGGAGGGCGCGTGGAGCGGATGCACCAGGTGATGTTCGCCGACGCGATGCGCGGCGCCGACCTCGACGACGCGTATGGCGCCTATGTCGATCTGGTCCCCGCCATCACGCTGGCCTCGTTCAACCTGATGACCATGTTCGGTCTGAACCGGCGTCTGATCGGCGCCTCGGTCGGTCATCTCGCCGCCTTCGAGATGACCTCCTCGCTTCCGTGCCGCGCGATCGCGGAGGGGCTGCGACGTCTGGGCTTCGGCGACGATGTCGCCGCCTACTACGACGAGCACGTCGAGGCGGATGCCGTGCATGAGCAGATCGCGGGGCGTGACCTCGCCGGCTCACTGGCGGAGGACCGACCGGAGCTCCTCGACGACATCCTGTTCGGAGCCGCGGCCTGCCTCACCGTCGACGGGTGGGCGAGCGAGCACATCCTGCACGCCTGGGAGGCCGGCCGCAGCTCTCTCCGGCGCGAGGCTCAGCTGGGCTGATCCTCTTCTCCTGATTGCGAATGCGCCGCGTCGGCGGTGTCGCTCTGCGGGCCGCCGACGACGACGATGCCGACGGCTTCGTGGTCGGGCTCCGGCTCGTCCGGACTCTCGACCCGCGGCTCCTCACCGGGCTCCTTCTCGGTGCTCGGCTCCTCGAGCTCCTCGGTCGTCGGCATTTCGTCGGGCTCTTCGTGGATGTTCGACATGTCTGCTCCTCTCCGCCATCACCGTGCCTGTCGACCACCCGGTCCGGCAAAGGGGTTGACCGCAGCGGCGTCTCGGCTAGCATCGCGGTTCTGCGCCCCGCAAGGCCGATGCCCTGCGGGGCCGGATGCGGCATCCTGGGCAGATGGGGACACACGAGCCGGAGCCCGGCGGCACGCACCGCGATGGCGACCGCCGGGGTGCCACAGCGCTGATCGCGCGGCGAGTCGCCCGGGGGTTCTTCCGCACCTACTGTCCTGACGCCGCGGCGGGCCTGACCTTCTACGCCGTGCTCGCCATGTTCCCGGCACTGATCGCCGCCTTCTCGGTCATCGGCGTGTTCGGCGAGAAGCGCGGTGCGGCGAAGGCCGTGCTCGACGTGCTGCGCGAGGTCGCACCGGCCGACATCGCCCAGGCTCTGAGGCGCCCGCTCGAGCAGGTGGCCACGACGGCCGGAGCGGGCTGGCTGCTGGTCCTGGCGCTCGTCTTCGCCCTGTGGTCGGTCGCCAGGTACGTCACCGCTCTCGGACGGGCCATGAACCGCATCTACGGCGTGCCCGAGGGACGGATGTTCTGGAAGGCGAAGCCCACCCACCTGCTCGTGACCTTCGCGGTGTTCCTGCTCGTGACGATCGCGTGCGCCCTGGCGGCGCTGAGCTGGCCTCTGGCGAGGTCGATCGGCACGTCACTCGGCGCGGGTGAGGTCGCGCTGACGATCTGGCGCATCGCGCGCTGGCCTGCCGTGGTCCTCGTCGTCTGCCTGATCGTCGCGATCCTGTACTACTTCGCGCCAAACATCGCGCACCCCAGGTTCAGGCTGATGAGCGTGGGCGCGCTGGTGGCGATCGCGGTGTTCGCGCTGGCCTCGGTGGGCTTCGGGTTCTACGTGCGCGATCTCGCCGACTACGACCGGATATACGGGTCGTTCGCTGGGGTCGTGCTCTTCCTGCTCTGGCTGTGGATCGGGAACATCGCGCTGCTCGTCGGCGCGCTCTTCGACGCCGAGCTCGAGCGGGTGCGTGAGCTGCGCAGAGGCGTGCCGGCGGAGCGGGAGCTGCAGGTGCAACTGCGCGACACGACCAGGCTCGAGAAGACGGCCGAGAACGACGTGGCCGACGAGCGCCTGGCGCGGCGGGTGCGGCGCTCGCGCCGTTGACCGGAGCAGTCGATCACTGCTGCCGTGTCGGGTATCGATCACGGATGTGCCGTTGGAAGTATCGCCCGATGCTCGGGGCCGAGAGCAGATCCGTGTGCACGGAGCGCGGCACGGCGAAGTAGCGGTACACCTCACCACTGACGAATTCGATCTCGAGCTCAGCCGTCGACTCCTCGTACCCAACCGACGCGATGGCCGAGGACGTGACCGCACGGCGTCTCATCGCCGCCCGTCCTGTGAGTCTCCGACCAGGCGCGCGAGGGTGAGCGCATCGTGCGGTGCGTGCCCGCGCGCATCGTTGTCGAAGTAGACGAAGACGTCCCGATCTCCCCTCCCGGCGGACCACCGGCGGCATCGCTCGGCCCAGCCCTCGAGCTCCTCCGGCGTGTAGCCGCTCGCGTACAGCTCCGACGCGCCGTGCAGCCGCACGTAGACGAGGTCGGCATCGCCGGGCTCGAACTGCGGCCATCTGCCCGCTGTGTCGGCGACGGTCAGGGCCACGCCGCGCCTGTTCAGGATCTCGGTGAGCGCGGGATCGTCGAAGCTCGACGATCGGGGCTCGAGCGCGTAGCGCAGTGGACGGTCCTCGACGTCGCTCAGCCACGTCCTGCCCGTCATCCGCGCGTCGTGCTGCTGTCCGAGCGCTCGCGCCTCGGCGGTGGTGCGCGGCAGGGCATCGAGGAAGTCGGCGAGCACGTCGGGTTCGAACTGCTGCCGCTCCGGAAGCTGCCAGAGGATCGGCCCCAGCGTCGGCCCCAGCGCCAGCACTCCCGATGCGAAGAAGTTCGCGAGAGCGCCGGTCGTTTCGCGCAGGCGCAGCATGTGCGAGATGTAGCGGGATCCCTTCACCGCGAACGTGAAGTCCTCCGGCACCTCAGCGCGCCAGCGCAGATAGCTCTGCGGACGCTGCAGCGAGTAGAACGATCCGTTCAGCTCGACCGTCGAGAAGTGTTCGCCGATGTACGTCAGCTCGGCGCGCTGCACCAGTCCTGCCGGGTAGAAGTCCCCGCGCCACGAGCGGTACCGCCAGCCGGACGTGCCCACTCTGACGTGCGGCTGCCGCTGGGCGCGGCGATCGTGGTGCGTCATCCCGATCACCGTAGGCCGCCGCGCGGACCGTGGACATGCCCTTGACGCGGGGTGCCGCGGCGGTCGATCGGCGAGATGCAACCCCCTTCTGGACGGGGGAACCACCGGGGACGATGTGGAGCACATCGCGAGGGAGGACGACATGAGCGGTCATCACGACGAGCAGACGGCGGAGATCCCGGAGGCGGATGCCCTGGAGCAGCGGCGCGACCCGGTCGACGAACCGCACGATCCCGAGCGCACCACGACCGAACCGACGCCGGACGGTGTGGAGGCCGACCCGGCCGACGTCATCGAGCAGGGCATCGATGTGCCCGACGATGATGAGGAGCGCGACGGCGACGCGTGAACTCAGCGGTCAGCGCACGCGGCGGTCGTGCGCCAGCTCGAACAGACGGGGGAGCACGTCCCCCGCGCGAAGGCCGTTGTGCTCGTGCTCGCTGGTAGCCCACGTGCGCACACCGGGCAGCAGCCGCGCCGTCTCCATCGAGAACTCATAGGGTACGTACACGTCGTTCACGTACACCGCTGCGGCGCCGACGGCTCCGGATGCCTGCACCGCCGCCGCATCGTAGATCGCCGGCCATTCGTGCTCGGCCAGGGCGAGCGCGACATCGCGCCAGGGGCGGAACGCGGGCACTGTCTCCGTCCAGTCGCGTCGGATGTGCTCGCCGGTGAACAGGGTCGGGTCGGCGGCGAAGTCGGACGGCTCGACCCGCTCCGCAGACCAGCGGGTGCGGTGACCTGACGCGTAGCTGGACTCGTGGAACACGAAGTACAGCGGATTCCTGCCGTCATACGGCATCGCCGCGGCGAGATCGTGTCGGAACGCGTTGGAGGAGGGGTCGAGCTCGAGGAACGACCAGAGCGACTGCCAGCCGTCGTTGGTGCCGAGAGCCGATCCGATCGACCGCAGCCGGGACAGCGAGACCATCTCGCCGTCGGGCAGCACGAGCTCGCCGGCGAGGGCGAGATCCGCGAGGCGGCGCATCCGATCGCGATGCTCGGGGAAGCGCCGGTAGTAGCGTTCGGAGGCATCCCGCATCTTGTCGTAGCAGAGGGCGTACACCTCGTCCGGAGTGCGATCGAGGGTGCTCAGGCCTCCGGTGATGTAGACGCGCTCGAGCGACGACGCGTCGGTCGACAGGTAGGCCAGGGTGGTGAAGCCGCCGAACGACTGACCGAGCACGTTCCACCGCTCCGCTCCGAGGTGTTGGCGGAAGGCCTCGCAGTCGCGCACGATGGCATCCGCGCGCAGGTGGGTGAGGTGCTCGGCGACGGCCTCGGCACCGCGTGCCAGGTCTCCGTCGCCCACGGGCGTCGAGCGGCCGGTGCCGCGCTGGTCGAGCAGCACGACGCGGTGCTCTGCCAGTGCGGCATCCAGCCAGGACGGTGCCGACGGGGAGTGGAACGGGCGCGGCGCCTCGTGACCCGGCCCGCCCTGAAGGAAGACGAGATACGGCAGATCCTCGCCGCCCTCACGGGTGACCACGGCGGCGAAGACGTCGATCGTGCGCGTGTCGGCGGGATCGCCCCAGACCAGGGGAAGGGTGAGCGTGTGCTCCTCGACGGTGAGGTCCTGCATGCGCCGGACGGTGGTGGTGGCGGTCATCACATCACGTTCCCTATGTACGAGTACTTCACGAACACTTCGGCGGCGATCCCGGATTCCTCGAGAACCCCCTGCAGGGCCGTCATCATGTAGTGCGAGTCCCAGCCCATGTAGAGGAAGTGGGATTCGTCGAACTGATCCCACTGGCCCTTCCAGGCCATCTCGCTGTAGATGGGGCCGCCGTGCTTCCCGCTGTACGCGAGGGCGGCGGGGCGGTCGTCGGTCCACGCGCGGCGGAAGATGCGGTTGAACAGGGCGCGGACGTCCTTGATCTCCCAGTGCTCGCCTCGGTACTCGCAGTAGTCGAACTCCCGGTCCCATCCGGCGGGCCAGCCCCGGCGGCGCACGGCGTCGAGCACGGGGGTGAGGCCGTCGTCGTCGATCTCGTCGACGTCGGGGCGCGCCCAGATCTTCAGCAGCTCCGCGGTCAGCCGTACGGTTCGAGCAGCGATCGCCGCGGTGCTCCACGCCGCGATCTCGCCGAGCTCCCTGGTGGCCGCGACCGAGCTGCGGGCGTAGGCGCGATCGCGCTTCTCGGGGAACGACGCCCCGAACACGCGGAGGGTGAGCGAGTCCTCCAGCAGGGTGAGGTTGCCGAGCGTCGGAGTCAGCGCGCGATGGGCGTTCTGCTCATCCTCGGTGTACTCCTTCCATTCGCGGATGCCGTCGCCGCTCCACGAAGTGGCCGGCACGGGCGGCACGACGGTCTCGACGTCGAACTCGGAGAGATCGTCGACCCCCGCGATGCGACCGAGCACATACGCAGGGTGCGGAAGCTCGCCGTACTTCAGCACAGCGCTGATCCGCTCATCGGATGGGGTGATGCGCGCGATGGCGCGCATCAGGGTGTCACGGCCATCCGCCCGAGCGCGGCACAGCCTGGCAATGAGCCGGTCGCTCGGCAGCCCGACGATGGCGCGGCGCAGGAACAGCGCTTGGACCCACTCCAGCACCTCGATGAGGTCGTCGCGGCTGATCGCCCCCCGGCGGTGGTCGCCATAGGCGCTCATCACCAGCGGATACGAGGTGCGGCCGAAGGTGTTCACATGATGCAGCTGCGCGCGTATCGCGGGATCCGGCTCCCGAGTCGGATCGAGCAGGATGCCGTAGATCTCGGCGTACTCGCGCCACACCGCGGCGTCCTCGCGGAGACGATCGAGGTCCAGCCGCGGGAAGGAGGCCCGGAAGGCGGCGTATACGCCGTGCTCGCCGGCGGCGTCGATCTCGCGCCCCGTGGTCATCACCAGGTAGTGACGCCAGAAGCCCCCGATCGTCTCGCCGGTGTGCTGCTCGACCGGCAGCCAGTAGTCCTGCTCGATGCGCAGCTGCTCGGCGTGCGAGAGGCCCATCAGGATGTAGTTGTGGATCAGTTCGTGGTCACGCAGCGGCTGGCCGGTCGAGTTGAGACTCTCGAAGATCTGCTGAGCGCTGGCCTGCGGGCCGAGCGTGATCGAGACGTGCTCCAGACGCTGCAGGCCGCGCCAGATCGCCTGCGCCTCGTCGGCGTGCACCTGGCTGCGGAAGAACGCGTAATTGTCGTCGAAGCGCGACTCGCGGTCGACGTCTCCGCGCCGATCGAGCACGACCGACTCGTAGAGCTCGGCCCACGCATGGTGCGGGCGCAGCTTGGTGCGACTGGGGTCGTCGGCGCGGACGAGCACGCGCTCGAGCTCGGCGGCGAGTGCGGCGTCGGCGTCGCGCACGGCGTGATGCAGCGCCGCGATCAGCAGCATGATCGTGGTGATGCGCTGCTGGCCGTCGATGAGGATGAGGTCGCCGTCCTCGGCATCCGCTTCCGATGCGGCATCGCGACCGGACAGGATCGATCCGATGAAGTGCCGGTCCGCGGCGTCCTCTCCTGCCACAGCCCTGATGTCGGAGAGCAGCTTCTCGCAGCCGCCGATGTCCCACCGGTACTGGCGCTGATAGACCGGGACGACGATGTTGGTCGTCGGGGCGGAGAGCCACTCGATCGTGCCCGTTGCGTGTGCTTCGACATTGGTGGCCGTTGCCATGGCTGCGTGATTCCTCCGAGCGGCGGGGTGACGGTCCGCCGGATCGAGTCTAGTCCGCGGGCATTTTCTCCGGCCGTGCCGCCCGGCGCGTTCAGAAGCCCGATGTAGGCTTACCTAAGTAGGGCCTGTTAAAACGTGCTGGCCCATTACGAAAGGACATGACTCAGATCATGGGATACATCAAGTCCGCAGCCCTCGAAGACAAGGGATTCGTCATCCTCGACCCGTACGGCGGGGAGATGGACCCGAAGGAATGGCTCGACATCGAGTACGTCGACTGGAAGTCTTCGGGTGACACCCGCTTCTCGCCTCTCGCCAGCGCCAAGGGCGAGATCGAGTGCAACGGCTTCTGGAATCACAAGCCGCCGCGCACCGACAAGGACGGCGTCTGGATCGACTCGCAGACCGCGATCGCCCCGACCCTGACCGCGCGCGCCAAGGAGCCGGGTGCCAACGTCGGTCGCTGCCGCGTCATCGAGCTGCAGCCGACGCCGTACGGCGAGTGCCTCTACAACCTCCACCAGGACGACAACAACCGCCTCAACCCGGACGGTACCGGCTGGGTGGTTCGCGGGTTCTTCAACCTCACCGACGACAAGGACAGCTACTTCGTCCTTCGTGAGAACCGCACCGATCCGAGCATCGAGTACCGCATCGCCCTTCCGGCCGGTGCCCAGCTCATCGTCGACACCCAGCGTCTGTGGCACGCCACCACGCACAACGGCACCGAGCCCCGCTACTGCCTGATCACCTCGTGGGAGTCGGGCCCCGAGCTCGATGCCTACATCGAGAAGTACAACGGCACCGACCAGCACGAGCAGGTCGAGGTGCCGCAGGACGTCCTCGAGGCAGGCTACGCCGAGCAGGCTCGCCGCGACGCCGCTCGCGCCGCGTACTACGCCGCGAAGGGCCAGCAGGCCAAGCTCGCGATGAGCGAGGCGTAAGCAGCACTCCGTGTTCGCACGACGGCCCCGGTCCTCACGGACCGGGGCCGTCGTCGCATCCGGAATCACACGCTTGTGATTCCGCCGCTTCTGGGCGATAATCGCCGTACAACCGCATAGTTCGCCGCATCTTCGATCAGGTCGTAGGGGAAGACGTACCTGATGAAACGGAGAGATCATGGCGACGGGATACGCACGCGGAGTGGTGTTCATCCACTCCGCTCCACGCGCGCTCTGCCCGCACCTCGAATGGGCGGTGGGACGCGCCATCGGTCGTGCGGTCAGCTTCGACTGGAGCGATCAGCCCGTTCAGCAGGGGACCCGCCGTGCGGAGTTCTTCTGGGACGGCCCCGCCGGCACCGGGGCGGCACTCGCGACGGCGATCCGCGGCTGGGAGCACCTGCGCTTCGAGGTCTCGGAGGATCCGACACCGGGAAGCGAGGGCGGCCGGTGGCTGCACACGCCCGACCTCGGCATCCACTACGCCCAGACCGACTCGGCGGGGAACATCGTGATCGGCGAGGATCGCATCCGCTACGCGATGGAGATCGCCGCCGGCAGCGCCGTCGAGCTGCAGCGCGAGCTCGACGTCGCCCTCGGTTCGGCATGGGACGAAGAGCTCGAGCCGTTCCGGCATGCCGGCGACGACACGCATGTCGTGTGGCTGCACAAGGTCGGCTAGGCGGGAAGTCGGCTAGGCGGGAAGCCGGGCCGGCGGTGGTGGCGAAGTCCTGCGGAGGAGGCGTCGGTAACGGGACCAGGTGAGCGCACCCTGGAACCGAGAAGGCGAATCCTCCGCACACGACCGAAGCCCCCTGCGGGGAAGCAGGGGGCTTCGTCGTTCTCGATCAGATGACCGCTGCGCTCGGGACCTCCCCGATGTGCTCGGCGGATCCGTCCCTGACGTCCCGCCAGGCATGGCGCAGCCGCGCGAGCGCGGTGTGGGTGCGCTCCGGCGGCAGCGTGATCGGGATCCGCAGGCGCCGCTCCAGTACTCCGCCCGTCGCGAATCGCGGACCAGGGGGGAGGATGAGTCCGTGTTCGCGCGCAGCGAGTGCGAGCCGAGTCGACACAGGGGCGCCCAGATCGAGCCAGGCGGAGAGCCCGCCCGGTGTCTCGGGCATCCGAAGTCCGTCGATCTGTGCGAGACCGGCGCTCACCGCCTCACGCCCCGCGCGCAGCCGCGCGGTGACGTGGGCGGAGAGCGCAGGCATGTCGTCGAGCAGCTCCACCGCTATGCACTGCTCGAGCAGAGCGGTGCCGAGTTCGAAGGACGGCCGCACCGCGAGCAGACGGGCGATGAGGTCGCGCTCCGCCCGGATCCAGCCGAGACGCATCCCGCCCCAGGCGATCTTCGACATCGAGCCGACGGTGATGATCTGCGGGCTGTACGCGGCCAGAGGCGTCGGCGTCCAGCCACGATCGATGTCGAGTTCGGCGGTCGTCTCGTCGACGATGAGCTGGGTGCCGGCGCTGCGCGCCGTCGCGGCGACGCGCTCCCGCGCGGCATCCGGCAGACTGGCTCCCGTCGGGTTGTGGAAGTCGGGGATCAGGTAGCCCACATGCGGGCGCGCCCGCAGCAGCAGGTCCATGAGGTGGTCCTGATCCCACCCGTCGACGTCGACAGGGGTCGGAAGCAGGCGGTACCCGTGTCGGCGCAGCGCCTCGAGGGCATGGGGGAAGGTGGGCTGCTCGACCAGCGCGCGCTCCCCGCGACGCCCGATGGTCGCGAGCACGAGATTCATGGCATTGAGCGCACCGGATGTGACGATGATCTCCTCGGCGAGGGTCGGCACACCGCGTAGGGTGAAGCGCTGCGCGATCGCATCCCGCAGCTCGGGAAGGCCCTGCAGCGAGTACCCGCTCGTGCCGCGCAGCGCGGCGAGTCGGGGCAGCGAGCGCACAGTGGCGTCGTAGAGACCAGGCGTCGAGTCCATCGATGCGATGGAGAGGTCGATGGACTGCGCGTCGCCGTCGAGCGGCGAGGACGAGGTACGAGCGTGGGGGAGGGCGACCCGCGTGCCACCGCCGTGCAGGCGGACGGCGTAGCCCGCGGCCTCGAGCTGATCGTAGGCGCGCGTGATGGTCGACCTCGACCGTCGCAGCTCGGCGGCGAGTGCCCGCTCGCTGGGCAGTCGCTCCCCGACCGTGAGACGGCCGTCGAGGATGAGGGCGCGGACCTGCTGGGCGAGGTCGGAGGAGGTGGCGCCGGCGGCACGGTGCGCTCCGAGCTGCTCGACGAGGCGTGACGACATGCATCAAGCATGCCGCAAAGTGGCTTCGGATGAGCAGTCCACTTTCTGGGGAGTGGCCTCGCCGGATGCCAGGCTCGGCGAGCCACCATGAGAACATGGTTCTCCGCTCAATCCTCCTCCCTGTTGCAGCCACCTCGCGGCGGGATCTCGTCGAGCGAATCGCGCAGCTGCTCTGCGGCCTCGTCCTCTACGGCGTCGCCATGGGACTCATGGTGCGCGCGGGCATCGGCGTCTCGCCGTGGGACGTGCTCGCCGTCGGCCTGACCGAGCGCACCGGGCTCGGATTCGGGCTGATCACCTGCCTGATCGCCGCAGTCGTGCTGCTGCTGTGGATCCCCCTCCGGCAGCGCGTGGGGGTCGGCACGCTGCTCAACGCGGTGGTGCTCGGTCCGGCAGCAGACGTGACGATGCTGGTCGTGCCGCCCGCGGCGTCACCGTGGATCGGCGTTCCGCTGTTCCTCGCGGGCCTGGTGCTGCTGTCCTTCGCCACGGGGCTCTACATCGCCGCCGACCTCGGGCCCGGACCTCGCGACGGCCTGATGACCGGCCTCGTGAGGGTCACCGGGCGCCCGGTCTGGCTCGTGCGCACGATGCTCGAGGGAAGCGTGCTCGTGGTCGGCTTCCTGCTCGGAGGACCGGTGGGTGTCGGAACGATGCTGTTCGCCTTCGGGGTCGGTCCGCTGATCGGCCTGTTCCTCGGGCGGTTCACGCGGCTGCGACAGGCGCGTTCTCGTGCCCTCGCGTCCTCCCGCGACGTCGTCGGGCATGCATCGCAGTCAGGCTGACATCCGCACGACGAAGGCCCCCTGGTGATCCAGGGGGCCTTCGTCGTGCACGCGCGCGTCAGTCTGCGCTGCGGAAGGCGACGACGGCGTTGTGGCCGCCGAAGCCGAAGGAATTGCTGATCGCCAGCAGGTCGCCCTCGCCGAGCGGCTGCGGAGAGGTCGAGAGCATGAAGGGCACCGCGGGGTCCGGCTCGGTCATGTTGATGGTCGGGGGAGCGACGCGGTCGCGCAGCGCGAGGATCGTGAACACGGCCTCGAGGGCACCGGTCCCGCCGAGAAGGTGGCCCGTCGACGCCTTGGTGGCGGACACGGGGATCTCGTCGATGCGCGCACCGAACACGCGCTTGAGGGCCTCGTACTCGTTCGGGTCGCCGACCGGAGTCGAGGTGGCGTGAGCGTTGATGTGCGCGACCTCGTCGGGCGACGCGCCCGCCTGCGCGAGGGCGGCCTCCACGGCGCGGGCCGCGCCCGCTCCCTCCGGGTCGTTGCCTGTGATGTGGTACGAGTCGGCGGTGACGCCGCCGCCCGCCACGTACGCGTAGACCTTCGCCCCGCGGGCCTTGGCGTGCTCCTCGGTCTCGAGCACGAGGGCGGCACCGCCCTCGCCCATCACGAAGCCGTCGCGGTCGATCGCACCCGGTCGTGATGCAGTGGCCGGGTCGTCGTTGCGACGCGACAGCGCCTGCGCCGAGGCGAACGACGCCATGGTGATCGGGTGGATCGCCGACTCGGCGCCTCCGGCGATCACGACGTCAGCGAGGCCGTCCTGCAGGTGCTCATAGGCGTTCGCGATCGACTCGGTGCTCGACGCGCATGCGCTGACCACCGTGCGGGCGTACGCCTTCGCATTGAAGTGCAGTGAGAGGTTCCCGGCACCGGCGTTCGGCATCAGCATCGGGACGGTCAGCGGCATGACGCGACGCGGACCCTTCTCGCGCAGGGTGTCCCAGGCGTCCAGCAGCGTCCAGACGCCGCCGATGCCCGTCGCCCAGTCGACGCCGAGGCGCTCGGGGGCGACCTCGGGCGCGCCCGCATCCTCCCATGCCTCACGCGCCGCGATCATCGCGAACTGCGTCGACGGATCGAGGCGCTTGGCCTCGTGACGCGGCAGCACCTCTTCGGGGCGGACGACGGCCTCAGCGGCGAAGTGCACCGGGATCTGGTACTTCTCGATCCAGTCGTGCGGCAGCGTGCGGGTGCCGGACTGGCCGGCGAGCAGGTTCGCCCAGTTCTCGGGAGCCGTGCCGCCCAGAGCGGACGTGGCGCCGATGCCGGTGACGACGATGCGCTTGGTCATGGAGGTCCTTCGTGAGGAGGGGGTGGATGCAGGAAGGAGGATGCCACGCCCCGCGGTCCGCGGGGGTGGCATCGACGGGTCTTACTCCTGGCCGGCGACGATGAAGTTGACGGCGTCAGCGACGGTCTTCAGGTTCTTGACCTCGTCGTCGGGGATGGTGACGCCGAACTTCTCCTCGGCGTTGACGACGATCGTCATCATCGAGATCGAGTCGATGTCGAGGTCGTCGGTGAACGACTTCTCCATCGTGACCTCGGATGCGTCGATGCCCGTCTCGTCGGTGACCAGCTCAGCAAGGCCGGCGAGGACCTCGTCGTGGGTGAGAGCCATGGTGTTTCCTCTTTCTCGGAATGGTTGGAACCGGTGAACAGTCTAGGGAAGGCGCGCGCCCGATCAGGGGAGCACGACCACCTGCGCGCCGAAGACGAGTCCGGCGCCGAATCCGATCTGCAGCGCCAGACCACCGCTGAGCTCGGGGTGCTCTTCGAGCAGGCGGTGGGTGGCGAGGGGGATCGATGCCGCCGAGGTGTTGCCCGTCGTCTCGATGTCGCGGGCGATGACGGTCGTCTCCGGCAGCTTGAGCTGCTTGGCGAACTCCTCGATGATGCGCAGGTTCGCCTGGTGCGGGATGAAGGCGGCGAGATCGGATGCCTCGACGCCTGCCTTCTCGAGCGCCTCGCGGGCGACCTTGGCCATCTCCCACACCGCCCAGCGGAACACGCGCGGTCCCTCCTGACGGAGCGTCGGCCAGGGTGCCTTGCCGTCTCGGAACTCGGTGAGAGTGTGGTTCATGCCGACGAGGTCCGCCTTCGAGCCGTCCGATCCCCAGACCGTGGCAGAGATGCCCGGGGTCTCGCTCGGACCGATGACGACGGCGCCGGCGCCGTCTCCGAGAAGGAAGGAGATGCTGCGGTCGGTCGGGTCGACGACGTCCGACAGCTTCTCGGCGCCGATGACTACGGCGTGACGCGCGGCTCCGGCGCGGATGAGCGCGTCGGCCTGCGCGACCGCGTACGCGTATCCGGCGCACGCGGCGTTCATGTCATATGCCGCGGCGGGAGTGGCGCCGATGCGGTCCGCGACGATGGCGGCGACCGACGGCGTCTGCTTCGGATTGCTGATGGTCGCGACGATGACGAGATCGATCTCGGCAGGGTCGATGCCCGAGCGCTCGACGGCCTCCTTCGCGGCGTCGGCGGAGAGCTCGATGGCGCTCGTCTCGGGGACGGCCCTGGTGCGGGTGATGATGCCGGTGCGCTGCCGGATCCACTCGTCGCTGGAGTCGATGGGCCCGACCAGGTCGTCGTTGGGAACGGCGTTCTCGCCGCGTGCCGCACCGACGGAGTAGATGCGGGTGTGGGCGGCGCCGGTGGCCTGCTTGAGAATGCTCACGAGACTGCTCCATTCAGCAGCTCGGCGGCTGCGTCGAGGTCGTCGGGGGTCTTCACCGCGACGTTCGGGATGCCGCGCAGGCCCCGCTTGGCGAGGCCGACGAGCGCTCCGGCGGGAGCGACCTCGATGAAGCCGGTGATCCCGGCAGCGGCGAATGACTCCATGCACAGATCCCAGCGCACGGGCGACGAGACCTGCGTGACGATGCGGTCGAGCGCCTCCTGGCCCGCATCGACGGCGGCACCGTCGCGGTTCGACCACAGGGTGATGGTCGGGTCGCTCGGGGTGACACCGGCCACGGCGGAGCGCAGGGTGTCGACGGCGGGCGCCATGTACGAGGTGTGGAACGCGCCTGCGACCTGCAGGGGCATGACGCGCACGCCGCGCGGGGCCCGCTCGGCGAGCTGGGCGAGGGCGGGAAGGGCTCCGGCGGCGACGATCTGACCGGCGACGTTGTAGTTCGCCGGAGTCAGCTCGAGCTCGTCGAGAAGCGCGAGGACCTCGTCGGCGTCGCCTCCGAGGACGGCGCTCATGCCGGTGGGCGTCTGCGCCGCGGCATCCGCCATCGCGCGACCGCGGATGCCGACCAGCCGCATCGCATCGCCGGCGGCGACGACCTCGGCCCCGACCAGAGCCGCCAGTTCGCCGACGGAGTGCCCGGCGACGCCGTCGGCGCGACGTCCGGCGCGCAGGGTGAGCTGCTCGGCGGCGACCAGCGAGGCTGCGACGATGAGGGGCTGGGCGATGCGGGTATCACGGATCGTGTCGGCGTCCGACTCGGTGCCGTGTGCGATCAGATCGACCTCCGCAGCCTCGGAGTAGGCGGCCAGCTGGTCGGCGACGCCGTCCAGCTCGAGCCAGGGTGCGAGGAAACCGGGAGTCTGTGAACCCTGTCCGGGCGATGCGACGACAATCACCAGACCAGTCTGCCAACGATTCGGCGCTAGTGGTGGATGAAACATCACAACAATCGACGAATCGATTGTGCGTGGCGTACATTCGCCGCCGCGCTTCGGGAGGGTGCTTCGTCTCAGCGGCGACGGGGGATGGCGCGGCGGCGCACGGGTTCGGCTGCGCCGATCGATCCGAGGATCAGCGCGGTCTGCAGGATCAGCGCCTCGCGCGGCCCCGTCGCGTCCCAGCCGATCACCTCGGTCACCCGCTTGAGGCGGTAGCGAACCGTGTTGGGGTGCACGAAGAGCTCTCGGGCGGTGGCCTCCAGGGAGCGCCCGTTGTCGAGGTAGCTCCAGAGGGTCGTGACGAGGTCGGTCGAGTGCGCCTGCAGCGGACGGAAGATCCGCTCGATGAGGGTCTGCTTGGCAAGCGTGTCGCCGGCGAGGGCGCGTTCGGGCAGGAGGTCGTCGGCTTCCACCGGACGCGGTGCGCTGCGCCAGGCTCGGGCGACGGCGAACCCCGCGAGGGCCGCGCGTGCGCTCTGACCGGCGTCAACGAGGGCCGAGACAGGCGGCCCCAGCACAACGTAGCCGGGGCCGAACGAGGGCTCCAGACGCTGAGCGATCTCGCTGAAGGGCAGCTCCTCGGTCGCCTCCTCCTTGCCGGGGACGCGTGCGCGGCCGATGACCAGCACGAGCCTCGAGCCCTGCACGCCGATCAGGACGTCGACCGACAGCCGCCTCGCCGTGCGGCGCACGAGGTCGACGTCGAACTGCGGGGGAGTCGTCCCGACGATCACGCAGACCTCGCCGTGGCCGTGCCAGCCCAGTGCAGCGATCCGGCTGGGCAGCTCCTCGTCCGCCTCGCCCGTGAGGATCGAGTCGACGACGAGCGCCTCGAGCCTGGCATCCCACAGCCCTCGCGCCTCAGCCGCGCGGGCGTACACGTCTGCCGACGCGAACGCGACGTCGCGGGAGTACAGCAGGATCGCTTCGCGCAGGTCCTCGCCGCGGCCGGCGACCCGCTCCTCGGTGACCTCGACCGTGACGCGGATCAACTGCAGGGTCTGCTGCAGACTGACGCTGCGCAGCAGCTCCCGCGGGGCGGCGGCGAAGATGTCGGCGGCGATCCAGGGGGTCGAGGTCGGATCCTCGTACCACTGGATGAACGAGGTGATGCCGGCCTGCGCCACCAGCCCGACGGCGGAGCGTCGGGCCGGCGGCATGTCGGCGTACCAGGGCAGGGTGTCCTCGAGCCGCTTGATCGTCACCGTCGCGATGTCACCGGAGATCCGGCGCAGCCAGGCGAGGGTCGCGGCCTTGTCCATGGCCTGCTGGGAGGTACTGCTCACAGGTTCAGCTCTCGCCGCCTGCGTTCCCGCTGGTGCCGGCGTTCACGTCGAACAGGCGGTACTTCTCGATCGCCTGGCCGATCACCGAGCGGTCGATCCTGCCCTCGTCGGCGAGCGCCTGCAGGGTGCGCACGACCATCGACGGTCCGTCGATCTTGAAGAAGCGACGGGCGGCAGCGCGGGTGTCCGAGAAGCCGAAGCCGTCGGCGCCGAGCGTGTAGTACCGGTTCGGCACCCAGGGGCGGATCTGGTCCTGCACGGCGTGCATGAAGTCGCTGACTGCGACGACCGGGCCCTCGGCGCCCTGCAGCTTCTGGGTGAGGTACGCCGTCTGCGGCTCCTCCTCCGGGTGCAGGAAGTTGTGCTCGTCGACGGCGAGGCCGTCGTGGCGCAGCTCGCTCCACGACGTCACCGACCACACGTCGGCGCTCACACCCCAGTCCTTCTGAAGCAGCTCCTGCGCCTCGAGCGCCCACGGCACGCCGACGCCCGAGGCGAACAGCTGGGCGCGGTGGCCCTCGCCCGAGCCGACCTTGATGCGGTGGATGCCTCGGATGATGCCGTCCACGTCGACGTCCTCCGGCTCGGCGGGCTGCACGAGGGGCTCGTTGTACACCGTTAGGTAGTACATGACATCGGGGTCGGGGTGCGAGCCGCCGTACATGCGCTCGAGACCCGAGCGCATGATGTGAGCGATCTCGTACCCGTAGGCCGGGTCGTACGACACAGTCGCCGGGTTGGTCGATGCCAGCAGCGGCGAGTGTCCGTCGGCGTGCTGCAGGCCCTCGCCGGTGAGCGTGGTGCGGCCGGCGGTGGCGCCGATGATGAAGCCTCGCGCCATCTGGTCGCCGGCGGCCCACATCGCGTCGCCGGTGCGCTGGTAGCCGAACATCGAGTAGAAGATGTAGATCGGGATCAGCGGCTCGCCCTGGGTCGAGTACGACGTGCCGGCGGCGGTGAAGGCGGCGAGAGCGCCTGCCTCGTTGATGCCGACGTGCACGATCTGGCCCTGGGGGCTCTCCTTGTAGGCGAGCAGCAGCTCGCGGTCGACGGAGGTGTAGTGCTGCCCGTTCGGGTTGTAGATCTTCGCCGTGGGGAAGTACGCGTCCATGCCGAACGTGCGCGCCTCGTCGGGGATGATCGGGACGATGCGGTGGCCGAAGTCCTTGGAGCGCAGCAGGTCCTTCAGGAGACGCACGAACGCCATGGTCGTGGCGATCTCCTGCGTGCCGGAGCCCTTCTTCGGCAGCGCGTAGGCGGAGTCGTCAGGCAGCGAGATGGCCGTGTGCGTGGTGCGGCGCTCGGGGAGCAGTCCGCCGAGCGCGCGACGGCGCTCGAGCATGTACTGGATCGTCTCGTCGTCCTGACCCGGGTGGTAGTACGGGGGCAGGTAGGGGTTCTCCTCCAGCTGCGCATCCGTGATCGGGATCTGCATGGTGTCGCGGAAGGTCTTGAGGTTCTCCAGCGTCATCTTCTTCATCTGGTGGGTCGCGTTGCGGCCCTCGAAGTGCGGTCCGAGACCGTAGCCCTTGACGGTCTTGGCGAGGATGACGGTCGGCTGGCCCTTGTGCTCCATGGCCGACTTGAACGCCGCATAGACCTTGCGGTAGTCGTGTCCTCCGCGGCGCAGGTGCCAGATGTCGTCGTCGGAGAGATCCTTGACGAGGGCGGCGGCCCGCTCGTCGCGGCCGAAGAAGTTCTCGCGGATGTACGCGCCGGATTCGGCCTTGTACGTCTGGTAGTCGCCGTCGGGCGTGGCGTTCATGATGTTCAGCAGCGCGCCGTCCGCGTCGCGGGCGAGCAGGTCGTCCCACTCGCGGCCCCAGATGACCTTGATGACGTTCCAGCCCGCGCCGCGGAAGAACGACTCCAGCTCCTGGATGATCTTGCCGTTGCCTCGCACGGGGCCGTCGAGACGCTGCAGGTTGCAGTTGATGACGAAGGTGAGGTTGTCGAGCCCCTCGTTCGCGGCGACCTGGAGCTGGCCGCGGCTCTCGACCTCGTCCATCTCGCCGTCGCCGAGGAACGCCCACACGTGCTGGTCGCCGGTGTCCTTGATGCCGCGGTTGGTCAGGTACTTGTTCGCCTGCGCCTGGTAGATCGCGTTGATCGGCCCGAGACCCATCGACACGGTCGGGAACTGCCAGTAGTGCGGCATCGAGCGCGGGTGCGGGTACGACGGAAGCGCGTGGCCCTCCTGCGACTTCTCCTGACGGAAGCCGTCCATGTCGGCCTCGCTCAGGCGTCCTTCGAGGAAGGAGCGGGCGTAGATGCCGGGCGATGCGTGGCCCTGGATGAAGATCTGGTCGCCGCCGCTGGGGTGGTCCTGGCCGCGGAAGAAGTGGTTGAAGCCCACCTCGTACAGCGACGCCGCACCGGCGTAGGTGGAGATGTGACCGCCGACCCCGATGCCGGGGCGCTGGGCGCGGTGCACGGTGACGGCGGCGTTCCAGCGGATCCAGTGCCGGTAGCGGCGCTCGATCTCCTCGTCGCCGGGGAACTCGGGCTCGTTCTCAGCCGCGATCGTGTTGATGTAGTCGGTGGTGGGCACCATCGGCACGCCGAGGTGACGCTCCTTCGAGCGCTTGAGGAGACTGAGCATGATCTCCCGGCCGCGCCCCGGCCCCTTCGCATCCACCAGCTCATCGAGTGACTGCTGCCACTCTCCGGTCTCCTCCGGGTCGCTGTCCAGAGGTGCCTGGGAGTACGGGTCCTGATCGTGGACGGTCACGTGGAGCCTTTCGTCAAGCTGGCAGGTCGTGCCAAGGAAACGGGATGCAGCGTGGGAAGCCTTGTCGGCTCTGCACAACACGCGCTGTGCTCAGCCTATATCCGTTCCGATGGCGGGTTCGGCAAATTCCGCACCGTAGAATGTCAGTACCAGGGCCTTTAGCTCAGCTGGTAGAGCGCCACGTTTACACCGTGGATGTCGTCGGTTCGATCCCGGCAGGGCCCACCGATAGATCACCGACCCGACGAGCTCATGCCCGCTTGGCCCGCCCGATCCGACGTGGCAGCTCGAAGAGCAGGCTCACGGGCATCCGTCGTCCGATCAGGGCGAAGCCGGTCGAGATCGCGACCGTCGCGGCGAAGATGAGCACCAGGCCGAGCCCCGGGCTGGTGATGCCCGCCTTTGCCGCCAGCCAGCCGAGCGCAGCGAAGACCGGGTAATGGGCGACGTAGTAGATCAGTGAGTACTGACCCACGAAGCGCACCGGTGCGAGCCAGCGCGCCTCAGGGGCCGCGGCGGTGAGACGCACGAGGATCAGGATGCCGAGCATCGCGGGGAGAGCGGAGAGGGGCTCGTACCAGAGCGGTTCGATGAAGCCCGAGTACAGAGCCACGCCGAGCGGGATGATCGCGAGACCGGCGGCGAGGGGCACACTCAGCAGCCCGGCGTACCGGTTCCAGTGCTTCTCGATGAACGCCCCCAGGAAGAAGAAGGGCATCAGGTAGAAGAAGCGCTGCAGCAGCTCGAGATCGGCGGGGATGAGGAACATGGCCGCGAACGGCACCGCGACCATCAGCCAGGCGGGCACCCATCGCAGCAGCAGCGCGATGATGTAGTACGCGAAGATGAACTGCATGAACCACAGGTAGGTGTCCCAGAAGGCGGGCTCCCACGGCATGTGCTTCAGCCCGGGGTCGGCGACCAGCTGCGATGCCGTGTAGATGAACGTCCACACGATGATCGGCCACACGATGCGGCGCACCTTGCCCCACACGTACTTGCCGGCGGGGGCGTTGAGCGAGCCGGCGACGAGCAGTCCGGAGAGGAACATCAGCATCGGCATGCGGAACGGGGCGAAGAACGCGCTGAGGAAGGTGAAGAACTCGGGCACGTCGTCGATCCGGTACGCGACGATCTGCGTGCTGTGGTGCAGGATCACGAGCAGGATCGACAGACCGCGCAGCAGATCCATCCAGCCGATGCGCCGGTCGTGGCGCTCGAGCGCCCGGCTGATGTCGGCACCGCGACCGGTCTGACCGGCGACCGGCGCGAGTGGCTCGGCTGCTGCGGCGTCGCCCGGCTCACCGGGGCGGAGCGCACCGGCGCGCCGCGCCGCTGCTCGGGTCAGAGGGGCCGGCGTGACGGGGGGCTCACTGTGCTCAGACATCCGGGTCAGTATACGAGGGGGCGGCTTCCCGCCGCCTCGCGACGGCGCGCGGTCGCCGGGGTACCCAGCACGACACCCGCTCGCGGTACCGCTCGTACTCCGCTCCGAAACGGGCGGCGAGATCCTTCTCCTCCCACGGGCGGATGAGGTCGTTCCACACGAGCGATCCGCAGAGCGCATACAGGATCACCAGCCACGACCCGCACAGCATCCCGACCGCGACGCCCTGGGCGATGCCGGCCACGGCCATCGGATTCCTGATGTGCCGGTACGGTCCCGTGACCACCAGGCGCGCAGCGGTGGCGCTCGGCAGCGGCGTGCCGTCGCCGGTTCCGGCCATCACGGTGGCAGACCGGATGCCCAGCGCCGACGCCGCCACCAGCAGCACCGCCCCTGCTGCGCGGACGCCCATCGGCATCGCCAGGTGCAGTCCCCAGCGCATCTCGAGCGCGGCGATCGCAGCGGGGACGACCACCAGCGCGCCACCCCAGAAGACGACGATCTGGGCGGCCGTGCGGCGCAGATGCGCACGGGGGGAGGCCGACGACGCGACCCGAGCTCGGAACGGCCCCACCAGCAGCCACTCCGACGGGATCCGGTCGAGTGTCACCAGCAGCAGCGCGCCCAGCGAGCCGATGCTCGCCGCGACCATCGCGAGCGCGCCCCAGCCGGCGAGCCCGGTGACGGTGGCGTAGATGGCCATCGACGCGGTCACCAGCACGGTCCATGACGCTGCCGCTGCGGCGCACCAGCGCAGTCCGAACGCAGCGAGGGCCGACATGACCACGAAGAGAGGGATGTCGAGGAGCGCGACCAGCATGACGGGCAGGCCCCCGAGCGTCGCCTCCCTGACCGCGGAGACGGTGGCGACGCCGACCCACCACAGTGCGCCCGCGGTCGCCTGCAGGGCGAAGTAGACCCGCCCGGCGCGGCGGTCGAGGTGCGAGGTGAGGGTCACATCTCCTCGTGCGTGGACGGATCGCCGTCGAAGAGACGCCCGTCGGGCCGGCCGAGACCGGTGATGGCGTCGACCTCGGCGGCGTCGAGCACGACGGCTGCGGCTTCGAGGTTGGTGCGCTGGTGCTCGGGCGACGACGCCTTCGGGATTGAGACCGTGCCGCGTGCGACATGCCAGGCGATGATCGTCTGCACGGGGGAGATGCCGTGGCTGCGGGCGATCTCGACGATCACCGGCTCGTTCACCACCTCGCGTGCCCGCCCGAGGGGCGACCACGCCTCGGTCAGGATGCCGCGCTCGGCATGGAACGCGAGCGCTTCCTCCTGGGGGAAGTAGGGGTGCACCTCGATCTGGTTCACGACAGGGCGCACGCCGGAGGCGGCCTCGATGCGCTCGAGGTGCTCGGGGAGGAAGTTCGACACGCCGATCTGGCGCACCGTTCCGCGCTGCTGCGCGTCGACGAGCGCCTGCCAGGCCTGCTCGTAGTTCCCCGTGATCGGATTCGGCCAGTGGATGAGGTGGAGGTCGGTGGCGTCGAGGCCGAGGCGGAACCTGCTCTCCTCGATGCTGGTGCGCGCCTTCGCGGTCTCGTGATGACGCCCGGGGAGCTTCGTGGTGACGATGACCTCGGAGCGGTCGACGTCGGATGCCCTGACGCCGGCGCCCACTGCTCCCTCGTTCTCGTAGTTGAACGCCGAGTCGACGAGGCGGTACCCGAGGGCGAGGGCAGCGGTGACCGACTCCGCTCCGGCCGCGCCGTCGAGTCTGTAGGTGCCAAGTCCCACAGCGGGGAGCTCGAATCCGTTGTGGGCGGTGAAGACGGGGGCAGGCGTCATGGGAATCCTCCGAAGGTCGGTCACTGCCAGCCTACGACCGGCCGGCGGGACGTCCGCGTGACAGCATGGAGGAATGGCGAACCCGGCGAGCGATCAGCGCTGTCCCTGCACCAGCGGAGACCTGTTCGGGTCATGCTGCGGTCCTGTGCTGGCATCCGGCTCTGCGCCGACAGCGGTGCGGCTGATGCGCTCCCGGTTCACCGCGTTCGCGGTCGCAGACGTCGACCATCTGCTGCGCACCTGGCATCCGTCCACTCGCCCCGATCGTCTCGACCTCGACGACGAGACCCGCTGGCAGCGCCTCGACATCATCGACCACGTGGCCGGCGGACCCTTCGATGACCGTGGCGTGGTCGAGTTCGAGGCCTTTTACCGCGATGCGGCCGGACGGGGGACTCTGCGCGAGCGCAGCAGCTTCGTGCGCGAGGACCGGCTCTGGCTGTACGTCGACGGTGTGGTCCGCAGCGGTTAGATTTGAGGGGTGAAAGCCAGCCCCGAGCACCAGCGCCGCCTTCTCGACATCGCCGATCTCGATCGGAGGATCGCGCAGGCGGAGCGCGCGCGCACGACACCGGCGCAGGGAGCTCGCATCAACGAGCTGGCCGCGGTACGGCAGCAGCAGCTGGGAGAGCTGACCGCGCTGACGGGTGTGCTCGACGACGCGAAGGCCGAGCTGGCGCGTCTCGAATCCGATGTCGCCCTCGCTGCTCAGCGACGGGACAAGGACGCCGAACGGCTGGCAACGGCGACCGACCCGAAGCAGGCTCAGGCCCTCGAGAACGAGATCGAGAGCCTCGGGCGCCGCATCACGATGCTCGAGGATTCCGAGCTCGATGTGATGGGACGGGTCGAAGAGGCGCAGGCGGCTGTCGATGCGCAGCAGGCTCTGATCGACCAGACCCAGTCGGAGGGCGCGCAGCTGACCGCCGCCGCGAAGGCCGATATGGCGGCGGCGGCGACGGAGGGCGAGCACCTCACGCGCGACCGGGCGGCTGTAGCCGAGAGCGTGCCGGCCGAGCTGCTCGCCGAGTACACGCGCCGGGCCGCGCGCGGCGGCATCGGCGTCGGACTGCTGCGTCGCCGGATCTGCGAGGGCTGTCAGATGGTGCTCGCGGGGAGCGAGCTGAACGCCGTGCGCGCCGCTGCCGCAGACGACGTCGTGTCGTGCCCCGAGTGCGGCGGCATTCTCGTGCGCACCGAGGAATCGGGTCTGTGACGAGCCTCGCGCCGTCGGCGTGACGGCGTCGACGTCGGATGCCGGTGATAGACCGGATGCTGTGACCCGACCCGCCGAGCCGCCGCACGCCCTCGTGGCACGCGCCGAGGCCGGCGGCTGGACGATTGCGCTGTACGCAGACCCCGATGCCGAACCGGCGGTCACCGAGGTGTCGGAAGGCGAACTCGTCGCGCGGGTGCGCGAGCTGGAGGAGCGGGTCTCTCCGCGGTGGACGGTGCGGAGCCTGCGCAGCTTCTATCCGCCCCTGCTCACGGCAGGCGTGCGGCTCCGCCGCGCGCACGATCTGCTGCTGTGCCATGCGATCCTCCGCGACACCGCCTCGCTGTCCAGTCCGCTCCCGGCGTCGGGTCGGTGGCTGAGGGCGGACGATGTCGCGGATGCCGCGATGCAGCCGAGCCTGTTCGATGTCGGTGCTCCCCAGACGGAGCACGGTGAGGGCTTCGACGAGGTGCGTGCGCAGTGGCTGGCGCAGCTGTCCGCGCTCGCTGACGCGCCGGATGCTCGGCTCGCGCTGCTGTGCGCCGCCGAATCGACCGGAGCGCTCATCGCCGAGGAGATGACGGCTGCCGGGCTCCCGTGGAGCACGACCGCCCATCATGGCATCCTCGAGCAGCAGCTCGGTCAGCGCCCGCTGCGCGGCGCGCGGCCGGCGCGCATGGCGAACCTGGCAGCCGAGATCGGCCGTCATCTCGATGATCCGAGCCTGAATCCCGACAGCCCGCCCCGGCTGCTGCGCGCGCTGCACCGGGCCGGAGTGTTCGTCGAGTCGACGTCGCGCTGGGAACTGGCCAGGATCGAGCATCCGGTCGTCGGCCCGCTGCTGGAGTACAAGAAGCTCGCCCGTCTGTTCACCGCGAACGGGTGGGCGTGGCTCGATGAGTGGGTGCGCGACGAGCGGTTCCGCCCCGTCTACCTCACCGGCGGCGTGGTCACAGGGCGCTGGGCGTCATCCGGCGGCGGGGCGCTGCAGATACCCCGGCAGCTGCGCAGCGCGGTGCGGGCGGACGCAGGCTGGACGCTCGTCGACGCCGACGTCGCGCAGCTCGAGCCGCGCATGCTCGCCGCCATGTCGCGCGACGCCGCGATGGTCGAGGCGGCGCGCGGGCGCGACCTGTACGAGGGCGTCGTGCGCTCGGGAGCTGTCGCCACACGGGACGAGGCGAAGTACGCCGTGCTCGGCGCCATGTACGGGGCGACCACGGGCAAGAGCGGTCAGCTGGTGCCTCGGCTGCGCACCGTGTACCCCCGGGCGATGGGGCTCGTCGACGCCGCCGCGCGCACCGGCGAGCAGGGCGGGGTGGTCAGCACGCTGCTCGGCCGCACCTCGCCCCGCCCCGACGATGCGTGGCGACTGGCGCAGTCTCAGGCCAGCGGGCCCGAAGCGGCGGGCCCGGAGGAGAGCCGGGCACGCAGCAGAGCGCGCGACCGGGGTCGCTTCACCCGCAACTTCGTCGTGCAGGGTACCGCCGCAGAGTGGGCGCTGCTGTGGCTCGCCGAGATCCGGCATCGCCTCATGGGGTTGCCCCCGGCACCCAGGCCCGCATCGGCATCGGGGCCGGTCTTCCGCGACCGCCCGCACCTCGCCTTCTTCCTGCACGACGAGGTGATCGTGCATGCACCCGTCGAGCAGGCCGAGGCGGTCGCTCAGATCGTGCGCGACGCCGCCGACGCTGCGACGGCGAGGCTGTTTCCCGGCTTCCCGCTGGATGTCCCGCTCGACGTCCATGTCGCGGAGGACGCGGCGAAGGGCGCGTAGAATCGAGTGGCGAGTGGGTCGGCCGGACGGTCGCGTGGCGCGTGAGCGCACCGAGGAACGTCCGGGCTCCACAGGGCAGGGCGGTGGGTAACACCCACCCGGAGCGATCCGCGAGACAGTGCCACAGAGAGAAGACCGCCCTCATCCTCGTGATGGGGGTAAGGGTGAAAGGGTGGTGTAAGAGACCACCGGGGAGCGTGGTGACACGCTCCGCCAGGTAAACCTCGCCCGGAGCAAGACCAGACAGAGGACGTTGACGCGGCTCGCCGAGTCCTCGGGTAGGTCGCTGGAACGACACGGCAACGTGTCGTCGAGAGAGATGGCCGTCAAGGGAGCGAAGTACTCCTGAACAGAACCCGGCGTACAGGCCGGCCCACTCGCCCTGACACAGCAGAAGGGGCCCGGTCAGTGACCGGGCCCCTTCTGCTGTGCGGTTAGTCGGCCGACAGCGCGGCGGCGCCGATGATGCCGGATGCGTTGCGGTGCACGGCCGCGACGATGGGCGTCTTGAGGTCGAGCAGCGGCAGAAACTTCTCGGGGTGCTTCGAGACGCCTCCGCCGACGACGAACAGGTCGGGGCTGAAGAGGAACTCGACGTGGGAGTAGAACTCCTGAAGGCGCGCCGACCAGTCCTCCCATGACAGGCTCTCGCGCTCCATCGCCGAGTACGCCGTCCAGCGTTCGATGGACTCGCCCTCGTGCGTGAGGTGACCGAGCTCCGTGTTGGGCACCAGCACCCCGTTGTAGAGGAACGCCGAGCCGATCCCGGTGCCGAGCGTGGTCATGATCGTGAGGCCGCGGGCGTCGCGGGCAGCCCCGTGACGGGCCTCGGCGACACCGGCGGCATCGGCGTCGTTCACGAAAGTGATATGACGCCCCAGACCGTCTTCGAAGAACTTCTCGGCCTCGAAGTCGACCCAGTCCTTGGAGATGTTGGCGGCCGAGAGCGTCCTGCCGAACTTGACGATGGCCGGGAATGCGACGCCCAGCGGCAGAGTCGACTCACTGACGCCGAGAGTGCTCAGCACCTCGCGCACCGTTTCGACCACGTCAGCGGGGTGAGCGCCCTCCGGCGTGGGCACCCGGACCCGGTCCGAAGCCAGTGTGCCCGTCTCGAGGTCGACGATGCCCGCCTTGATGCCCGTTCCGCCGATGTCGACGCCGATTGCCTGTGCCATGGCGAATAGCCTAGCGATGCCCGACCCAGCGATTAGGATCGTGACGAGAACCCGACGAAGGAGCTGACATGTCCGACGGCGACGAGAAGTACTGGTACAACCTCAGCACCGGCGAGGTCGAGTTCGGCATGCAGTCCGCCGCCGTCGACCGGGTCGGTCCGTTCGACACCAGAGAGGACGCAGCTCGGGCACCGGAGACCCTCAAGGAGCGCTCGCGGGCCTGGGCCGAAGAGGATGCCGCCGACGACTCCTGGGGGTCCGGTTCGAACTCCCGTTCCCCCGAGTCGGGGGAGTGAGGGTGGACAAGCAGCGCGACTTCGTGCTGCGCACCATCGAGGAGCGCGGCGTCAAGTTCGTCCGACTGTGGTTCACCGACGTGATCGGCACGCTCAAGTCTGTGGCGATCGCCCCGGCCGAGGTCGAGGGGGCTTTCGCAGAGGGCATCGGCTTCGACGGCTCGGCGATCGAGGGCCTCACCCGCACCTACGAGTCCGACCTGCTTGCGCAGCCGGATCCGTCGACCTTCCAGATCCTGCCGTGGCGGGGCGAGGTCGACCCGACGGCGCGCATGTTCTGCGACCTCACCACACCGGACGGCCGTCCCGCGATCTCCGATCCGCGCAACGTCCTGCGGCGCGTGCTGGCGAAGGCCGCGGATGCCGGATTCACCTTCTACACGCATCCCGAGATCGAGTTCTACCTGCTGAAGTCCTCGCAGCTGGGCGCAGAGGGCCCGGTTCCGGTCGACAACGCCGGCTACTTCGACAATGTGCCCGGCGGCACCGCCCACGACTTCCGGCGCAGCGCGGTGCGGATGCTCGAGGACCTCGGCATCTCGGTCGAGTACAGCCATCATGAGGGCGGTCCCGGACAGAACGAGATCGATCTGCGCTACGCCGACGCACTCACCACGGCCGACAACATCATGACGTTCCGGACCGTGGTGAAGGAGGTCGCGATCGAGCAGGGCGTGTATGCGACGTTCATGCCGAAGCCTCTGAACGATCACCCGGGCAGCGGGATGCACACGCACATGTCGCTGTTCGAGGGCGACGTCAACGCGTTCTACGAAGCCGGCGCCGAGTACCAGCTCTCACTCACCGGCCGTCGCTTCATCGCCGGGCTCCTGCGTCACGCCAACGAGATCGCCGCTGTCACGAACCAGTTCGTCAACTCGTACAAACGCCTGTGGGGCGGCGATGAGGCGCCCAGCTTCGTCACCTGGGGTCACGCGAACCGCTCCGCACTCATTCGTGTTCCGATGTACAAGCCGAACAAGGGCCAGTCGACGCGCATCGAGTACCGCGCTCTCGATTCGGCGGCGAACCCCTACCTCGCATACGCCCTGATGCTCGCCGCCGGGCTCAAGGGCATCGAGGAGGAGTACGAGCTGCCGCCCGAGGCCGAGGACAACGTGTGGTCGCTCAGCGACTCCGAGCGACGTGCCCTCGGCTATGCGCCGCTGCCGGCGAGCCTGGATCACGCCCTCGACTACATGAGGGACTCCGAGCTCGTGGCCGAGACGCTCGGCGAGCAGGTCTTCAACTACGTGCTGCTGAACAAGCAGAAGGAGTGGGAGGCATACCGCGGCCAGGTGACGCCGTTCGAGCTCAAGAGCAACCTCGGGCTGCTCTGAGGCGCGGCGATGGCGCGTCCTGATGCGTCCGTGTCGCTGTCCGCGCTCGCGCGGCTCGGCTTCGTCGAGCTGACCGCTGCGTCGGCCGACCTCACCGAACTAGCCGAGCTGACAGGGCTCGAGCGCGTCGACCTCGCTGACGGCATGATCGCGGCGGATCCGGATGCCGCTGTGCGCGGCCTGGTCAACGTCGCGCGCCGCGATGCGGCGCGGGTCACGGCTGTGCTCTCGGAGCCAGCGGCGAGGGAGGCGGCGTGGCGCCTGTTCGGGGCGTCCCGCGCGCTCGGGGCCTTCTTCGAGCGACATCCTCTCCACCTGCGCGCCGACATGCTGCGGCGAACGGATCTGCCGGACGCTGCCGAGCTGACCGCACGGATGCTGACCGCGGTCGACGCGGACGCAGGCTTCGCGCGCGCTGCGGATCCGGTGAGGGCGCTCCGCGTCGCCTACCGATGCTGCTTGAGTGAGATCGCGGCAGCGGATCTCGCTCAGGAGTCGGGCACCGCGGCGATAGCCGACGTCTCCGCCGCTCTCGCGGACGCGGCGGCGGCCGCGCTCGACGCAGCCCTGGCGGTCGCGCGCACGACCGTCGCCGAGACGGGTCGCGCCGGCACCAGGGACGAGATCGCTGCGACCCGCCTGGCGATCATCGGGATGGGCAAGGCAGGTGCGCGTGAGCTGAACTACCTCAGCGACGTCGATGTGATCTTCGTCGCCGGAACCGCCGACGAAGCCGTGATCTCCGAGGCCAAGGCGATCGACATCGCGACCAGATTGGCGCGCGAGACCATGACCGCGCTGAGCGGGATCGACATCGAACCGCCACTGTGGGAGGTGGACGCGGCGCTGCGGCCGGAGGGCAAGCAGGGCGCGCTGGTGCGCTCCCTGGCGTCCCATCTCGCGTATTACGATCGCTGGGCCAAGAGCTGGGAGTTCCAGGCCCTGCTCAAGGCCCGTCCGCTCGCCGGGGACGCCGCTCTCGGCGCCGACTACATCGCGGCCGTCCAGCCCAAGGTGTGGACGAGCGCCGAGCGAGAGGACTTCGTCGAGAGCGTGCAGCGCATGCGCGAGCGCGTCACCGACCACATCCCCGCCGATGACGTGCCCTTCCAGATCAAGCTCGGGCCCGGCGGGTTGCGCGACATCGAGTTCACCGTGCAGCTGCTGCAGCTCGTGCACGGGCTCACAGACGAGAGCATCCGCACACGGGGCACCCTCGAGTCGCTCGACGCCCTGGTCGAGGGCGGCTACATTGGGCGCGCGGAGGCGAGCGCGTTCGGTGAGCAGTACCGCATCCTGCGTCTACTCGAGCATCGCCTGCAGCTGCACGACCTCACCAGGACGCACCTCATGCCGCGCGATGACGAGGGCATGCGCCGCCTGGCCCGCGCCACCGCGCTGGCCGACAGCGCCTCGGGTCTCCAGGCCGTCTGGGACGATGTGCGGCGTGCGGTGCGCGATCAGCACGTGCGCCTGTTCTATCGCCCGATGCTGTCGGCCGTCGCCTCGCTGCCGGCCGAGGAGCGCACGCTCTCGACATCGCAGGCCGGATCCCGCCTGGCCGCCATCGGGTTCCGCGACCCCGCGGGCGCACTGCGTCACATCGCAGCACTGACATCGGGCCTCAGCCGCAAGGCGACCATCCAGAAGCACCTCATGCCCGTGATGCTGCGCTGGTTCGCCGACGGCAGCGATCCCGACTACGGCCTGATCGCCTTCCGGCGGATCAGCGAGCGGCTCGGGGACACGCACTGGTTCCTGGGGATGCTGCGCGACTCATCCGGCGCCGCCGAGCGGCTGACCCGCCTGCTCTCGAGCTCGCGGTACGTCGGGGAGCTGATGGAGTGGATCCCCGAGTCCGTGGCATGGCTGGACGCGCCGTCCGCGCTCCGCCCGCGCGGCGGCGCCGCACTGGACGAAGAGGCCCGCGCGATCCAGACGCGGCACGCGACCACGAAGGCCGCCCTGCGGGCGGTGCGGGCGCTGCGACGGCGCGAGCTGCTGCGCACCGCGATGGCCGCCGTGCTCGATCAGTTCGGCGTCGACGAGATGGCGAGGGCGCTCACCGAGATCACGGAGGCGACCATCCAGGCGGCGCTGCGCGCGGTGCGGCGCGAGATCGTGCCGCCGGAGGACGACGCGATGGACTTCTCGATCATCGCCATGGGCCGCTTCGGCGGGGCGGAGCTCGGCTTCGGCTCCGATGCCGACGTGCTGTTCATCTACGACCCGAACGGCGTCGACCCGCAGCGCGCCCAGCAGTATGCGGCGAAGATCGTCGCGGGCCTGCGCGAGCATCTCGCCGACCAGCGCGTGCCGCTGGAGCTCGACGCCGATCTGCGCCCGGAGGGACGCAACGGGCCGATCGTGCGGACGATCGAGGCGTATACGCAGTACTACCGGCGCTGGTCGCTGTCATGGGAGGCCCAGGCGCTGCTGCGTGCGCGTGGCATCGCGGGCAGCGTGAAGCTGATCGCCCGCTTCACCGAGCTCGCCGACAGCATCCGCTACCCAGAGAGCGTGTCGCTTCAGGATGTGCGCGAGATCAAGCGCATCAAGGCCCGTGTCGAGGGGGAGCGGCTGCCGCAGGGCGCCGATCCGCGACGGCACCTCAAGCTCGGGCCCGGCACCCTCAGTGATGTCGAGTGGATGGTGCAGGTGCTGCAGCTGCAGCACGGCCACCGGGTGCCCGATCTTCGCACGACGTCGACACTGCAGGCGCTGGATGCCGCGGTGCTGGCGGACCTGATACCTGCGGACGACGCCGAGAGGCTGCGCGAGGCGTGGGTGCTCGCCAGCCGGCTGCGTTCGGCGATGACGCTGCTGACGGGGCAGACGAAGGACGTGCTGCCCGCCGAGATCCGAGAGCTCGACGGCGTCGGGCGACTTCTGGGATATCCTGACCGCGCTGCGACCGTGCTCGAAGAGGACTATCTCCGGGTCACGCGACGGGCGCGAAGGGTGTTCGAGAAGCATTTCTACGGCTGATCATCAGCCGAGGCGGAGGGGGAGCACGATGGCTCAGCGTTTCGGAATCGTCTGGAATCCGACCAAGATCGACGGCGACGCGCTTCGGGATGCGGTGACAGCGGCGGTCCCCGAGGACACCGAGCTCATGTGGTGGGAGACGGCTGCCGACGATCCGGGTCGTGCGATGGCCACCGAGGCGGTGCGCGCGGACTGCGATGTCGTCCTCGCCGTCGGCGGTGACGGCACGGTGCGCACGGTGGCCGAGGTCCTCGCCTCGGCGGGGGAGCAGGCGCCGGCCCTCGGCATCGTCCCCCAGGGCACAGGGAACCTGCTGGCCCGCAACCTCGGCATCCCGCTCGGCAGCATCCCCAAGGCGCTGAATGTGATCGCCGCCGGCAATGAGCGCCGAATCGACATGGGCTGGACCCGCACCGACGACGCCGAGACCGAGACCGGGTTCCTTGTCATGGTCGGATTCGGCCTCGATGCGCACATGCTCGCCGAGACCGACGACGACCTCAAGGACAAGGCAGGGTGGCTCGCGTACGTGGCGGCCATGGGACGCGCGGTGACGGCGTCGGAGACGGTCGACTTCCACATCACGCTCGACGACGGCGAGGAGCAGACGCTCAGCGGGCACACGCTGCTCATCGGCAACTGCGGCGACATCCAGGGCGGCGTCACCCTGCTGCCCGATGCGGTGGTCGACGACGGGCGCCTGGATCTGCTGCTCATCAGCGCCGAGAACGTCACCCAGTGGATGCAGACGCTGCGCACGGTGGTCTGGGACAACGGCATCCGTCGGCTGCTCGGCGGCGACGACGAGACCGTCAGCATCGACTTCGCGCAGCACCTGACGGGGCAGGAGATCGCCGTCACCCTGCCCAGCCCGGTGCCCTTCGAGATCGACGGCGAAGAGGCGGGCGAGATCTCGACGCTCGCCGTGCGCGTGCAGCCGGGAGCCTTGCGCGTCCTCTGCTGACACGACGCGCCCCCGCAGTGCCGGGTCTCTCACGCGAGAAACCACTTCCCGCACGAGGAACACGTTCAGACGTGGTCTCTCGCGAAGGAAGTGGCTTCTCAGAGCGCCGGATCGGCGGCGGTGGGACTACACCCCGAAGTAGAGCTCGAACTCGTACGGGTGGGGACGCTGCGCCATCGGCAGGATCTCCTTCTCGTACTTGTACTCGATCCACGTGTCGATGAGCTCCTGCGTGAACACGCCGCCCTCGAGCAGGAAGTCGTGGTCGTTGCGCAGCGCCTCGAGGGAGTCGAGCAGCGAGTTCGGCACCTGCGGGATGTTGGCGGCCTCCTCCGGGGGCAGCTCGTACAGGTCCTTGTCGATGGGCTCCATCGGCTCGATGCGGTTCTTGATGCCGTCGAGGCCGGCCATCAGCTGAGCGGCGAACGCGAGATACGGGTTCGACGAGGCGTCGGGCACGCGGAACTCGATGCGCTTGGCCTTCGGGTTCGAGCCGGTGAGCGGGATGCGGATGGCGGCCGAGCGGTTGCCCGCGGAGTAGGCCAGGTTCACGGGCGCCTCGAAGTGCTTGACCAGGCGGTGGTAGCTGTTGAGGGTCGGGTTGGTGAAGGCGAGCACGGCGTGCGCGTGCTTGAGCAGGCCGCCGATGTACCACCGGGCGATGTCGCTGAGCTGGCCGTAGCCGGCCTCGTCGAAGAACAGCGGCTTGCCGTCGAGCCACAGCGACTGGTGCGTGTGCATGCCCGAGCCGTTGTCGCCGAACAGCGGCTTGGGCATGAACGTGACGGTCTTGCCCCATTCCTCAGCCGTGTTCTTGACGATGTACTTGAACTTCAGGATGTCGTCGGCCGCGCTGACCATCGTGTCGAAGCGGTAGTTGATCTCCTGCTGACCGGCGGTGCCCACCTCGTGATGCGAGCGCTCGAGCTGGAAGCCCGAGTCGATCAGGCGCAGCGTCATGTCGTCGCGCAGGTCTGCGGTCTTGTCGACCGGGGCGACCGGGAAGTAGCCGCCCTTGAACGGCGTCTTGTTGCCCAGGTTGCCGCCCTCCTCCTCGCGGCCGGAGTTCCACGCAGCCTCTTCGGAGTCGACCTTGTAGAAGCTCTCTCCGGCGGTGACCGAGTAGCGCACGTCGTCGAAGATGTAGAACTCCGCCTCGGGGGCGAAGAACGCCGTGTCGGCGATGCCGGTGGAGGCGAGGTACTTCTCGGCCTTCTTGGCGACCTGACGCGGGTCCTTGCTGTAGATCTCGCCGGTGCGGGGGTTGTAGATGTCGAAGACCATCACGAGCGTCTTCGCAGTGCGGAACGGGTCGATGTACGCCGTCGTGACGTCGGGGATGAGCTGCATGTCCGACTCGTGGATGCTCGCGAAGCCGCGGATGGACGAGCCGTCGAAGAGCTGGCCGTCGCGGAAGAAGTCGTCGTCGACGGTCGCGGCGGGGATGTTGAAGTGCTGCTGGACCCCGGGAAGGTCGGTGAATCGGATGTCGAGGAACTTGACGTCGTTCTCCTCGATGTAGCGGATGACCTCTGCGGGCTCTGTGAACATGTACGACTCCTGATCGGGTATCGGTTGCATCAACCTTACGCAGAATATGCGCGCGGGATTTCCCCGTCGTGTCCGCTGTGTTTCGGGCATGTTACAGCCGCTCGATAGGCTGGACGGGTGAGTGACTACCCCGGCGAACGCCTCGGACTGCCCGTCTCGGGACCGGGGAGCATCGCCCGCCCCGCCCGTCGGATCTGGGCCCTGCTGATCGACTACTTCGCGGCCACCGTCATCGCGATGGGCTTTCTGGGGTACGACCCGCTCGAGCTGCCCGCCGAGGCCGGCTGGCGGCAGTTCGCGCCGATGATGGTGTTCGCCGTGCTGCAGGTCGTGTTCCTGGCGACGGCGAACGGCAGCCCCGGGCACCGGATGCTCGGCATGCGCGTGCAGCGAGTGGACGGCGCCTGGGTGGGCCTGTGGCGACCGGTCGTGCGGACCCTGCTGCTGGTCTTCGTCATTCCGGCCGTGATCTGGGATGCCGATCAGCGTGGCCTGCACGACAAGCTCGCCGGCACGGTGCTGGTCCGCTCGTAGGCGTCAGCGCCGAGTCGGCGTCGTCGACGGAGTCAGCGTCCGCGGTTGCGCTGGCGCATCTCGCGCGGCGCTCGACCGCCGAGGAAAGACCGGGCGGGATCCACGAGGAACCCCTGCCTCAGCGCCTCGCGGCCGATCAGCATCCGGAATCCCATCTCATCCCGGTTGGTGAGGGTGATCTCGGCATCCACGTCACGACCGACCAGTCGCACGGGCATCGTGACCACGATCCGATGCTCGGTGTGACCGGACGAGCTGCGCACGGCGCGGCGGTCGTGCACCCGTGCCTCGTGGATCACGGCGTCATCGGTGCTGTCCTGCCAGGGGTACACGGTGAAGCGCACCCACTCCTCGTCGTCGCGGTCGAACTCGACGACGTCGAAGGCGTGCAGCGAGGATGTGCGGGCGCCGGTGTCGATCTTGGCCTTGAGCCAGTCGATCCCAAGATCCGGAAGCCCGACCCACTCTCGCCAACCCGTGGACGTGTTTGAATGAGAGGACCGTGTCACTCCTACATCCTGGCAGGAAACATCTGTGAAGATCGCCGTCCTCTCGCGCGCCCCGCACTCGTACTCGACGCAGCGACTTCGTGCCGCCGCGCAGCAGCGCGGACACAACGTGAAGGTGCTGAACACCCTGCGCTTCGCGATCGATCTCACCGCTGACGCACCTGACCTGTTCTTCCGCGGCAAGCAGCTCAGCGACTACGACGCGATCCTGCCCCGCATCGGCAACTCGATCACGTACTTCGGCACCGCTGTCGTGCGCCAGTTCGAGCAGATGGACGTGTACACGCCGAACACGGCGAACGGCATCTCCAGCGCGCGCGACAAGCTGCGCGCGAATCAGATCCTCTCGAGGCACAACATCGCCATGCCCGCGACCGCATTCGTGCGCAACCGTGCCGACGTGCGTCCCGCCATCGAGCGCGTCGGCGGGGCTCCCGTCGTGATCAAGCTGCTCGAGGGCACCCAGGGCATCGGCGTGATCCTCGCCCCGCAGGTCAAGGTCGCCGAGGCCATCATCGAGACCCTGCACTCGACCAAGCAGAACGTGCTCATCCAGAAATTCATCGCCGAGAGTCGAGGGCGCGACATCCGCGCCCTCGTGGTCGGCGACCGCGTCGTGGCCGCCATGCGCCGTGTCGCGGACGGCGACGAGTTCCGCTCGAACGTGCACCGCGGCGGACGGGTCGAGCCGGTCACCCTCGACCCGGTGTACGAGCAGACGGCCGTCCGCTCGGCGCAGATCATGGGGCTGCGCGTCGCCGGCGTCGACATGCTCGAGAGCGACGACGGACCTCTGGTCATGGAGGTCAACTCGTCGCCCGGCCTTCAGGGCATCGAGGCCGCGACGAAGCTCGACGTCGCCGGCGCCATCATCGACTACATCGCGAATCAGGTCGCCTTCCCCGACATCGACATCCGTCAGCGCCTCAGCGTTTCGACGGGCTACGGCGTCGCCGAGCTGCTCATCCACTCCGGCGCCGAGCAGGTCGGCATGAAGCTCGGAGATCTGGGGCTGTGGGACCGGGACATCACCGTGCTGACCCTGCATCGAGGCGTCAGCGTGATCCCGAATCCGCGCAAGCACGTGGTGCTCGAGGCCGAGGATCGTCTGCTGTGCTTCGGCAAGCTCGAGGAGATGCGCTCCATGATCCCGGAGAAGCGTCGCCGGCGACCGCGCGTTCGCCGGCTGCCCAAGGAGCCCCTGGGAGAGTGAGATGCGACAGACGGCTCCTCTCGGGATGAGAGGAGCCGTCTGTCGAATGCGCGCGGTGCGGGATCAGCGAGGCCGCTGAGAGCGCACGCGCGTCGGGTCGATGCCCTTAGGGATCGGCAGCGACGACAGCGACTGCGACACCGACTCGACGCGGCGGATGACCGCCGCCATCGTGGCCTTGTCGATCGCCTTCGGAAGCTTCTTGATGGTCTTCGACAGGTCGGCGATGGCGACGTCGTCGTCACCGTGTCCGACATAGAGGACCGTGACCGGCACGCCGTGGGCGACGCGCTGCGCCTTCTGGCGCTCCTCGTTCACGAGCCGGGTCAGGCGACCGCGGGCTCCCTCGCCGACGATGACGATGCCGCCGCGGCCGACCACGCGGTAGACGGCCTCCTGCGTCTTCGGGTTGATCCCGACAGGGGTGTCGGATGCCGACCAGCTGCGCCCGAGGCTGGTGCTCAGCACGTGGCCGCTGGCTCCGGGCATCCCGTCGATCTTGGCGTACATGGCCTTGGTCGACAGACGCGTCATCAGGAACATCGCGCCGAGAACACCGAACATGAGGCCGGTGAAGCCCCAGAGGATGAGGCCGAGCACAGAGGCGCCGCTGATGAGGTAGCCGATGATCAGACCGATCAGCACACCCGCGATGAGAATGGCGATCTGCGCCCACGGCAGCCAGCCGTACACGTCCCGCGTGAAACGGAACAGGGAACGGATCTGCGAGAAGAAGCCGGGCCGCTTCTCGGTGACGGGAGCACTCTTTGCCATGCGTACAGCCTACCGATTCCGTGATGCACGTTCTTCCTGCACAGCAGCCCGAACGGCCCATTCCGTCCCCAGACCGCGGATTCCAGGCCCAGCGGTCGTCGCCGAGCGCTGAGATGGTCGGATGGATGAGACGGCAGTGCTGGCGCCGGAGGCGCATCGCGGGATCCGGCTGCTCGACCCACGGGAGTCCGCGTACCCCGGCGAGCTGATCACCGACGGCGAGCGGCGAGCGGTGCGCGTGCCCGCCGAATCGGTGCCGGAGGTGCTCTGGGCCTTCGCGGGGGCTGAGCACGTCGCCGGAGTGGGCGACGTGCTTCGCAGATCCGACGGCCACGATGCTCTGCTCCCGTGGTGCGCGGACCGCGTCGAGGCGTTCCTCGGCCGTCGTGCCGTCGGGGAGACGGGGCTGTCGACGGGGGAGACGGTGACACTGGTCGGCAGCATGCTGCGCGGGATCGTCGAGGTGGGGGACCGGGCGGTGGCAGGCCAGTGGTGGCTGACCGACGACGCCCGTCCGCTGTTCGCGCCGGGCGAGGGCGCAGGGTGCTCAGAGTCTGCCGTGGCCCTCATCGCCCGGCTGCGCGAGGGCTGTGCGGACCGCGCGATGGACCGCCTGCTCGCCCGCGTCGCCACCGCCGCAGGGGACCCGCGGGTCGTGCGTCGCTCCCTCGAGCAGTGGGAGCGCGAGCTGACCGATCTCGCCGCACCGAAGCCGCTGCTGCGTGAGGCGTTCGCTCCCGAGCGAGTTGCGGCGATCGAGGCGCACCTGGTGCGGCTGCCGGGCGACGCGCAGTCGCCGGCCGCTCCGCGCGACCGTCTGCGACAGGCGGGGCAGCGCGCATTCGAGCTGGCGATGCGGCTGCGCGAGACGATCGGCGATCGGCGGGCACGCCGAGGGCACGTCGACGCGCCCGCTGCGGATCGGGTCTCTGCGACTCCCGCGCGTGCGGGGAGGGGCAGGATGCTGCTGGCCGGCGGGGCCGTTGCGGGCGTCGTGCTCATCGGCGGCCTGCTGTGGCCGTCGTCAGAGCAGGACTCATCGGCGTCCGAGCGCGTCGCCGATGAGGCGACCGTCGACCAGGGGACTCAGGATGCGAGCGCCGAGTCCCGCACGTCGGAGGGGGTGCCGACGCAGAAGAACGCTCACCCGTCGTCAGGTGCGGAGGCTGATGCGGTCACGGACGGCTCCGCGCAGCAGCACGCCGCCGTGCTCCTCGCAGCGATCGCCGACTGCGCGGACCAGGGAGATGCGGCATGCGCGGACTCGGTCGTCGACGGGGCAGGGGCTCTCGTGCAGGAGCGCCTCGCCGGCGCGGGCGAGGGCCGGACGATCACGGCCGTCGAGGACTATGGCGACGTCAGCGTGCTGCGCCTGGGGGCGTCAGGGCAGCGAGGCGAGCAGATGCTCGTGCTCGTCGCCCACGAAGACGGATGGCTGGTCCGCGACGTGTACGACGTCGCGGACCAGCCATCGGATCGGGGCTGAGCGGGGTCAGATCCCGAGGTTCGCAGCGAACTCCGCCGACTCGAGGCGGGTCTTGATCGCGCCGAGGAAGCGAGCCGCGTCCGCGCCATCGATCGTGCGGTGGTCGTACGAGATCGCCAGGTAGACGTACGAGCGGACGGCGATGGCATCCACTCCGTCGACGGTGACCACGCCGGGGCGCTTGAAGACGACGCCGGTGCCGAGGATCGCCGACTGAGGCAGGAACACCAGAGGCGTGTCGAACAGCGCGCCGCGCGAACCCGTGTTGGTCACCGTGAAGGTGCCGCCTGCGAGCTCGTCCGGCTTCAGCTTGTTGTCGCGGGTGCGCGCCGCGAGATCGGCGATCTCCTGAGCCAGCTGGGCGATGTTCTTCGTGCCCGCATCGCGCACGACCGGGGTGAGCAGGCCGCGCTCGGTGTCGACCGCGATCGAGATGTTCTCGGTCGCCGGGTAGACGATCGAGTCGCCGTCGACGGTCGAGTTGATGATCGGGAAGGCCTGCAGCGCCTCGGCGGCCGCAAGGGTGAAGAACGGCAGGAACGACAGCTTCGCGCCCGTCTTCTGGTTGAACTCGTCCTTCTTCGCGTTGCGGAACGCCGCGAGCTTCGTGACGTCCACCTCGACGAAGGTGGTGAGCTGAGCGGTCTGCTGCATCGAGGCGACAGCGCGCTCGGCGACGACCTTGCGCAGACGCGACATCTTCTGGGTGGTGCCGCGCAGGGGCGAGACCTCCAGCGGCGCCGCTGCCGGAGCGGCCGCCTCGGCGGCGGGAGCCTGCGACTTCGACTCGGCGGCCTTGAGGACGTCCTCCTTGCGGATGCGTCCGCCGACGCCGGTGCCGGTGATCGTCGACAGGTCGATGCCCTGCTGGCTGGCCAGGCGGCGCACGAGCGGCGTGACGTACAGCGAGTCCGAGTCGGCAGCGGGTGCCTCCGCGGCCGGAGCGGGAGCGGCCGGGGCCGCGGCGGGAGCCGGAGCGGCCGGAGCAGCAGGAGCCTCAGCGGCGGGAGCCGGAGCGGCGGGAGCGGGTGCCGGAGCGGCTGCCTCGGCGGCCGGAGCCGGAGCCTCGGCGGCCGGAGCCGGAGCGGGAGCCTCGGCGGCGGGTGCGGCCGCCGGTGCTCCGGAGCCGATGCGTGCCAGCACGGCGCCGACCTCGACGGTCTCGTCCTCGGCCGCCAGGATCTCCTGCAGCTTTCCCGCGACGGGCGACGGGATCTCGGTGTCGACCTTGTCGGTCGAGATCTCGAGCAGCGCCTCGTCGACTGCGACATCGTCGCCGACCTGCTTCAGCCAGCGGGTCACGGTGCCCTCGGTGACGCTCTCACCCAGCTCGGGGAGGACGACGTCGGTGGCATCGCCGGATGCGGCCGCTGCCGGTGCCGCCTCCGCAGCAGGGGTCTCCTGTGCTGCCGGTGCCTGCGCAGCCGGCGCCTCGGCAGCCGGTGCCTCTGCGGCCGGAGCAGCCTCTGCGGCCGGCTCCTCTGCGGCGGGTGCTTCTCCGCCCGACGCCGCGCCGCTGCCGTCGCCGATGCGCGCGAGCAGCGCGCCGACCTCGACGGTCTCGTCCTCGGCGACGAGGATCTCCTCGATGACACCGCTGACGGGGGACGGGATCTCGGTGTCGACCTTGTCGGTCGAGATCTCCAGCAGGCCCTCGTCGGCCTGCACTGTGTCGCCGACCTGCTTCAGCCAGCGAGTGACCGTGCCCTCGGTGACGCTCTCCCCGAGTGCGGGAAGGACCACGGCTGTGCTCATGTCGAGTCTCCTTCAGAAATTTGTGTTGCCCCAAGCTTAGTGACCTGGGCGTCTACGGATATTGGTGCGTTCCTACAGGGCGTGCAGCGGTTTTCCGGCGAGTGCGAGGAAAGCCTCGCCCAGTGCCTCGCTCTGCGTGGGATGCGCGTGGATGAGGGGCGCGATGTCTTCGGGGTGCGCCTCCCACGCGACCGCGAGCTGCCCCTCGGTGATCAGCTCGCCGACCCGGTCGCCGAGCATGTGCACGCCGAGAACGGGGCCGTCCTTGCGGCGCACGACCTTCACGGTGCCGCCGGTGCCGATGATCTCGCTCTTGCCGTTGCCGGCGAGGTTGTACTCGTACGAGACCACGGCGTCTGCACCGTGAGCGGCCACGGCGGCTTCCTCGGTGATGCCGACCGACGCCACCTCGGGGCTGCAGTACGTCACCCGCGGGATCTGCGACTCGGGCGGCGTCGGGACGTCCATGCCGGCGATGCGCTCGGCGACGGCGATGCCCTGCAGGAAGCCGCGGTGCGCGAGCTGCAGACCCGGCACGATGTCGCCGACGGCCCACACGCCGGGAACGGCCGTGCGCAGCTGCTCGTCGACCGTCACGAATCCGCGCTCGAGACCGACACCGGCCTCCTCGAATCCGAGGCCGGCCGTGGCAGGGCCGCGGCCGACGGCGACGAGCAGGTAGTCGGCGGTGAAGCTCTTGCCGTCCTCGAGCGTCACGGTGACCTGGTTGTCATTCTGTTCGGCCTTCTCGAAACGGGTGCCGAGCGAGTACGTGATGCCGCGTCGCCGGAAGGCGCGCTCCAGACCCTTGCTGAGGGCGATGTCCTCGTTCGGAACGAGGTGCGGCAGCGCCTCGACGATCGTGACCTCGGCGCCGAAGGACTTCCACACGCTGGCGAACTCGACGCCGATGACACCGCCGCCGAGGATGATCACGCTGCCGGGCACCTCGTCGAGCGCGAGGGCGTGCTCGCTGGTGAGGATGCGCCCGCCGATCTCGATGCCGGGCAGCGAGCGGCTGTACGAGCCCGTCGCCAGGATGACGTCGACACCGACGTAGCGGTCGTCGCCGACGACGACCGAGCGATCGGGGTCGAGGCGGCCCTCACCGGCCACGGTCGTGATGCCGCGGGCCTTGATCAGGCCCTCGAGACCCTTGAACTTCTTCGCCACGATGCCCTCACGGTACGCGCGGACGCCGGACGCGTCGACGGCCTCGAGCGTCGCCGTGACCCCGACCGACGCCGCCGATCGCACGTGGTCGGCCACCTCCGCCGCGTGCAGCAGCGCCTTGGTGGGGATGCAGCCGCGGTGCAGGCAGGTGCCGCCGACCTTGTCCTTCTCGATCAGGACGACCTTCTTGCCCAGCTCGCTGGCGCGCAGCGCAGCCGCATATCCGCCGCTGCCCCCGCCGAGGATGACCAGGTCGAACTCATGCGTCGCCATCAGGACTCCTTGACCGATGCTCGTGCGAAGGCGATCAGGGAGCGCACGGCGGCGCCGGTCGGACCCTTCTCCGTGAACCCGTACGGAGCGCCCTTGTGCTCGCTCGAGCCGGCGATGTCGAGGTGGACCCACGGGATGCGCGGTGCATCCTCGGCATCCGACGTGCGACCGACGAAGCGGCGCAGGAACAGACCGGCGAACAGCGACCCCCCGGAGCGGTCGCCCATGTTCGCGTTGATCATGTCGGCGATCTGCGAATCGAGGCTCTCCTCCATGAACGCCGGGAGAGGCAGCGCCCACGCGTCCTCGCCGACCGACTCCGCGGCGGCGAGGTACTCGGCTACGGCGTCGTCGTCGCCCATGACCCCGGTGTGGCGCATCCCCAGCGCGACGATGATCGCGCCGGTGAGGGTGGCGACGTCGATGATCACGTCGGGATTCTCGCGGCTCGCGGCGACCAGCCCGTCCGCCATCACCAGGCGCCCCTCGGCATCGGTGTTGAGCACCTCGACGGTCTGGCCGTCGAGCATGCGCAGCACGTCGCCGGGGCGGGTCGCGCGGCCGGACGGCATGTTGTCCGCGATGCACAGGAACGCGGTCACGCGCACGGGAAGACCGAGGGCGGCGATGGCGCGGATCGCGGCCAGCGAGGTTGCTGCGCCCGCCATGTCGAACTTCATGCCGACCATTCCGGTCGCGGGCTTGAGCGAGAGCCCGCCGGTGTCGAAGGTGATGCCCTTGCCCACGAGGGCGATGTGACGCACCGCTTCGGCGGGGGAGTACTCCAGGCGCACCAGCCGCGGCGGGCGATCGGAGCCCCGGCCGACGCCGAGGATGCCGCCGTAGCCCTGCTCCTCGAGCTGCGTCTCGTCGAGCACCTCGATCTCGATGGGCAGGTCGGCGACTGCCTTCGCAGCTTCCTCGGCGAGCTGCGCGGGGCTCTGCCATTCGGCCGGCACCGAGACGAGATCCTTGACGAGCGCGACGGCCTCGGCGACCGTCCGGGCGTGATCGAGGGCGTCGTCGGAGGTCTCCGTCGCATGCAGCACGATCGCGTCGGCGCGGGAGGGCTTCTTCGCCGAGCGGTAGTCGTCGAAGCGGTACCCGCCCAGCAGCGCGCCTTCCGCGGCGGCGTCGACGTGTGCGTCGAGGTCGCCTGCGAAGCCGACGGCCACCGTCGAGAACCCGGTCAGCGAGCGGACGGCCGTGGCCACGGCGTCGCGCACGGATGCTGCATCCGGCTGCCCGCCTGCGCTGACGACGGCGAGCGGCAGCGACGTCACTGTCGGAACATGCACGCGCGTGTAGGCGGAGGCGGTTCCCTTGTACCCGATTCCTGCCAGGGTGTCGGCAAGTCCCTCGAAGCCGCTGAGTGCGTCGGCAGAGGAGGAGGGATCGGGGATGACGAGCACCGCGGCGTCTGCAGTGCCTCCGGGGAACGGATCGGTCGTGTGAGAGATCACGGGAAGCGTCATGCCTCCATCCTATGGACGGCGGCCGCTGCCGAGACGAGGGCGCCGTGCCGTGTTCGCTGTGAGCATGCACCTCACCGCCCTGCCCGCGGGTGCGACTCGTAGCATGGAGGCATGCCGTCACCTGCAGACCTCTTCGAGTCGGTTCCCGGGGCCCCGGACGTGCCGACCGGCCTGCCCCTGGTCATCCTGCTCACCGGCTTCACCGATGCGGGAAGCGCCGTCGCCGGGCTCATCGAGCACCTGAACGCGACGACCGAGCCGAGCCCGCTGATCGTCTTCGACAACGATGTGCTTCTCGACTACCGTGCGCGTCGGCCGATCATGCTCTTCGACCAAGACCACCTCACCGAGTACCGGCCCTCCCGACTGGAGCTGTCGCTCGCGCACGATGCGCTCGGCCAGCAGTTCCTCCTTCTCTCCGGCTACGAGCCCGACTTCGCCTGGAACGCCTTCGCCCGTGCGGTGGTCGACTTCGTCGAGGCCTTCCAGGTGGCGGGGGTCACCTGGGTGCACTCGATCGCCATGCCCGTCCCGCACACCCGTCCGCTCGGGGCGACCGTCAGCGGCAACCGCCGCGACCTCACCGCGGTGCACTCGGTGTGGCGTCCGCGCACGCAGGTGCCGGCGACGGCGGCGCACCTGCTCGAGTTCCGCCTGATCGAGAGCGACGTGCGCGTGGCCGGCTTCGTGCTGCTGGTGCCGCACTACCTCGCAGACACCGAGTATCCCGACACCGTCATCGCCGCCGCAGACAAGCTGATGGCGGGCACCGGGCTGGTGCTGCGCATGGATGCCGTGCACGAACGAGGCGAGGAGTTCCACGCCCGCGTCGCCGAACAGGTGCAGGGCAGCGATGAGCTGATGCAGATGCTGCACGGACTCGAGCAGCGCTACGACGCGTACATGGCCGGTCGCGACGACACCGGCGACAAGGGAGGCTTCGACGAGCGCGATCTGCCCAGCGCTGACGAGCTCGCCGCCGAGCTCGAGCGCTATCTCGCGACCCGCAGGCCCGGCGACGACGACAAGCAGCGCTGACCGGACGAGCGGATCCGGCGAATCGGAGGAACCCGGCGCCGGTGTGTGTGATAATGGATGCTCGACCCGTTGTCAACAGACATTCCTCGCGGATGGACTTGACAAGGGTCTTACTAGTGTCCGAAATGGCTCGGAGCGTGTGCACCGCTCCGTGAAAGGCGAAACGTGACTCCTGCCACGAGCAAGAAATCCCGGACGACCAAGCAGACCGCCGCCGCGACCGAGGCCGCCGAGGCCGAGACGATCGACGCTGCCGAGGCGACGCCGAAGAAGGCTGCCAAGGCGCCGGCGAAGGCCGCCGCGAAGAAGGCCCCCGCCCGTCGCACGGCGAAGAAGGACGATGAGGCCGCCGAGGCCGAGGACGTCGTCGTCGAGACCGAGGATGCCGATGACGAGGAGGGCGACAAGAAGCCCGCCTTCACCGAGCCGCTGCCGACGGGCGCCATCGTCCTGACATCGAAGGACGAGGACGACGTCCCCGTCTACTCCACCCAGATCACCGGCGCGACCGCCGACCCGGTCAAGGACTACCTCAAGCAGATCGGAAAGGTCGCACTGCTCAACGCGGCCGAAGAGGTCGAGCTCGCGATGCGCATCGAGGCCGGTCTGTTCGCCGAGGAGAAGCTGTCGACCATGTCGGCTGCGGAGAAGTCGAGCCAGCTCGGACTCGACCTGCAGTGGGTCGCCCGCGACGGCCAGCGCGCGAAGAGCCACCTGCTCGGCGCCAACCTCCGTCTCGTCGTCTCGCTCGCCAAGCGCTACACCGGTCGCGGCATGCAGTTCCTGGACCTGATCCAGGAGGGAAACCTCGGCCTGATCCGCGCGGTGGAGAAGTTCGACTACACCAAGGGCTTCAAGTTCTCGACCTACGCCACGTGGTGGATCCGCCAGGCGATCACCCGTGCCATGGCCGACCAGGCCCGCACCATCCGCATTCCGGTGCACATGGTCGAGGTCATCAACAAGCTGGCCCGAGTGCAGCGCCAGATGCTGCAGGACCTGGGCCGCGAGCCCACTCCCGAGGAGCTCTCGCGCGAGCTGGACATGACCCCCGAGAAGGTCGTGGAGGTGCAGAAGTACGGTCGAGAGCCGATCTCGCTGCACACCCCGCTCGGCGAGGACGGCGACAGCGAGTTCGGTGACCTCATCGAGGACACCGAGGCCGTCGTGCCCGCCGACGCCGTGGGCTTCACCATGCTGCAGCGACAGCTCGAGCAGCTGCTCGACTCGCTGTCCGAGCGCGAGGCCGGCGTGATCCGGATGCGCTTCGGCCTCGGCGACGGCCAGCCCAAGACCCTCGACCAGATCGGCGACACGTTCGGAGTCACACGCGAGCGCATCCGCCAGATCGAGTCGAAGACCATGGCGAAGCTGCGTCACCCGAGCCGTTCGCAGTCGCTGCGGGACTACCTCGAATGACGTCGACGGCACCCCAGGCGCGCTCGGCCGGCCTGCGGTACGTCCTCCCCGTGCTGGCGGGCAAGCTCGCGCGTTTCGCGACCCGTCTGCGCGGGGGAGGATCCGCATTCCCGGGCTACCTCACGAATCGTCTCGCCCCGTCGCTGCTGCCGACGCTCGCCGACCAGTTCCGCTACGGCGTGGTGTTCGTGCTCGGCTCCAACGGCAAGACCACGACGACGCACATGGTCAGCGAGGTGCTGCGTGCTCACGGGCTGAGGGTCTTCACCAACCCGACCGGCGCCAACCTGCCGCAAGGAGTGACCAGTGCGCTGCTCGCGGACGCGACCCTCACCGGCCGCATCCGGGCGGACGTCGCCGTGCTCGAGATCGATGAGGGCTTTGCAGCCGACCTCGCCGACCGGCTCTCGCCGTCGGTGATCCTGTCGCTGAACGTGCAGGTCGATCAGCTGTACCGGTTCTACGAGACCGAGCGCGTCGCCGACATGATGCTGGAGGCGTCGAAGCGCGCCTCGGCGCATGTCGTGATCAACCGCGACGACCCGTACCTGTCGAAGATCGATGTCGACGCGATGCGCGCCCCGGTGACGTTCTTCGGGGTCGCATCCGACATCGTCGCGTCGTCGGCGCACGGCCTCGCCAATGCAGTGGACACCCGCAGCGGTACCGCCGGCATCATCGAGCGCGACGCCTTCTCCGAGGTGCGAGAGGTCTCCGGCCGCGAGGTCGTCGTGAACGTCGGGGGAGCGGACGCCCGCATCACGCTTCCTGCGAGAGGTCTGCACTACGCCGCCGATGCCGCTGCCGCCCTGGCCGTGGCATCGGGGGTGCTCGGCGCCGAGTTCGACGTCGACCGCGCTGCGGCCGGCTTCGTGAGCATGGCACCCGCCTACGGCCGCGGCGAGGTCATCCCGCTGCGCCGCGACCCGGCGGGCGAGCAGGTCGAGTTCGTCATGTTCAAGAACGGCCCCAGCATCCAGATGAACCTGGACGCTCTCGATGGCACTCCCGAACGAGCCCTGATCGCCATCGATGAGGGGACGCCGGACGTCTCGTGGCTGTACGACGTCGATTTCGCGGCGCTTCCTCGCGTCGACGTGGTCACGGGCGACAAGGCGCACCAGCTCGCACTGGCGCTCGCGTACGCGGGCGTCGAGATCGGCACGGTCGAGCCCGACATGGAGAAGGCCGTGGAGATCATGCGCTCGTTCCCCGAGACCGGGGCCGGCAAGCAGACGTGGTTCGTCAACTACGAGCTGATGATGATCGGCCGTCGCATCCTCGGATACGGCGACCAGGAGGTGGCACGCCGATGACCGAGATCAGCATCGCTCAGCTGTACCCCGCCGAGCTCGGCATCACAGGCGACCGCGGCAACGTGCGCACCCTCGAGGAGCGTCTCAGAGCCAGGGGGATCGCCTCGACGACCACGCATGTCGGGGTCGGCGAGCAGCTGCCCGCGAGCACCGACATCGTGGTGATCGGCAACGGCCCGCTCTCGGCGCTGCGCGGTGTGCACGCCGACTTCCTCGCCCGCGCCGATGAGCTGCGTTCGTTCATCGGCGACGATCGCACGCTGTTCGCCGTCGGCGGCTCTGCCGAGCTGCTCGGCGAGAGAATCGACCTCACCGACGGCGAGAGCGTCGCCGGTCTGGGCGTGATGCCGTACCGGGTCGCCCGCACGCGCGACCGCCGGGTCGGCTACATCACGGTCCGCACCCCGGATGCGAACGTGGTCGGCTTCGAGGATCACGCCTCAGAGTGGACGCTGGCCGACGAGGCCGTCGCATACGGCACCGTGGTCGCCGGGCGGGGCAGCTTCTCGCGAGGCGACGGCCGTGGTGAGCTCGTCCGCCATCGCAACGCCTTCGCCGGCAACGTGCAGGGCCCGGTGCTGCCGCTCAATCCCGCGCTTGCGGACGTGCTCGTCGCCACCGTCGCCGCCCGGCGCGGGCTCGACCTCCCCGGCGCGACGGCGAATGCGTTCGACGAGTACGCGAAGGGCGCCAGGGACGCGATCGAGCGGTTCATCCACGACAAGGGCTTCAAGACCATTCAGCTCTGAGAGCCGGAGAGCGTCATGGGATTCAGCAGTGCACTGCCACGGGTGCTCCTCTCGCGGGGAGCGCTCGAGCGATCCGCGCAGGCGCTCGTCGCGCCGGGGTCGCTCGTCGACCTGCGCCATGACGCTTTCGGTCACGGTGCCGCTGAGACGGCGCGCATCCTGGCCGGCGTCGGCATCACCGACGTGATCGTCGACGCCGACGCGGTCGACGAGTCGGCCGCGTCGGGGATGCGCATCCATCTCTCCGGTACCGCCGACGTCGATCCGTCCGCCCTCTTCGGGATCCCTGACGCCTCCGGTGCCTCGGCCGTCGATCCGGTGATGCGCCTGCAGGGACGCGTGCTCTCGACCAAGCCGCTGCGCGCCGGAGAGGCCGTCTCGTACGGATACACGCATCGTGCGACGGAGGACACGCGCGTCGCCCTCGTCACGGGCGGCTACGCCCAGGGCATCCTCAGGGCACTGGGCAACCGAGTGCGGGTGCAGGTGGGCGACGCGATGCTGCCCGTCGTCGGTCGCATCGCGATGGACGTGTGCGTGGTCGACCTGGAGGGCGGGGATGCCGAAGACGGCGCGCCCGTGACGTACTTCGGCGGCACCGGCGGCGCGCGTGAAGCGCTGGCGCGCTGGTCGGACGTGAGCGGCCTGTCGGCGATGGAGATGGCCGTGGTCATCGGCCGGCACGGACAGCGGGAGTGGATCGCATGACAGGACCCGTCCTCGAGATCTCGCGCAGTGCCTTCCGCCGCAACATCTCCGCGGTGCAGCGGCGACTGGCGCCGTCCGAGCTGCTGCTCGTGATGAAGGACGACGCGTACGGACTGGGCATCGACTGGTCGGTTCCCGAGGCGGCGGCCGCCGGCGTCACCTGGTTCGGCGGCTACGACATCGCGACGGCGCTGCGCATCCGCGCGCTCACCGATCAGCGGGTGTACGCCTGGGCCACGTCCCCTCGTGCGGAGATCGCGGAGGCGATCGCCTCGGACATCGACCTCGGTGTGGGGTCGGCCGCCTACCTCGACGACGTGATCGTCGAAGCCGGGAGAGCGGGCGCCCGCGTGCGCGTGCATCTCAAGATCGACACAGGTCTGCATCGCAACGGCTTCCGTCCTGAGCAGTGGCGAGAGGCCGTCATGACCGCCCTCGCAGCCGAGCGCAGCGGCACGGTGGCGGTGGCGGGCGTATGGAGCCATCTCGCCGAGGCGAGCGACGCCGAGGACGACACCGCACAGCACGTGTTCCTCGATGCCGTCGCGCAGCTCGTCGACGCGGGCGGCTCACCGGAAGTGCTGCACCTGACAGCGTCAGCGGCGGCATGGTGGCGCCCGGAACTGCGCGGCTCGCTCAGCCGTATCGGCGCGTTCTGCTACGGCATCCGGTCGGCCGACGGGCCGCCGCTCGACGGCCTCAGCCTGATCGCGCGGCTCACCGCGCCGGTCGAGCAGGTCGATGCCGATGCGGTCCGCGTCGGCATCGGGGCCTTCCATGGCCTGCCCTCGATACTGCGCGGAGCGGAGATCGCGACGCCGGGCGGCACACGACCCGTCCTCCGGATCGACGGAGCCAGCATGACCGTCGCCTCCTGGGAGGGCGCCGAAGTCGGTCAGCGCGTGGTGCTCTTCGGGCCGGGCTCGGCGGGCGAGCCGGATGCCACCGCTCTCGCCGAACGCGTGGACACGGTCGGCGAGGAGATCATCACCCGGCTCACTCCCGCCGTGCGGCGCGTCGTGATCGACTGATCCGCTCAGGCCTCGATGAGGCGGGCGGTCTCGTCGTGCCACGACGTGGCGACGGCGCGCAGCTTCTCCTCGTACTTGCGTCCGTGGTGTGCGCAGAACAGCATCTCGGTGCCGTTGACCTCGGCGGCGATGTACGCCTGCGCCCCGCAGGAGTCGCAGCGGTCCATCGCGGTGAGGCGGTACTCGACGGTCTCGCGCTCAGTCGTAGCGTTCATCTCGGTGCCTCCTCAGCGGTCAGATCCTTTGAAGATCGTGCTCAATACAACCACGCGCAACCTGTGCGCATGCCCGGATCACGGCGTGTTTCGCTGAGCGCGTACGCGCGGCGCCTGCCCTTGCCGCAGAGGGAGTGTCGCGGTCCGGGCCCGCGTCAGACCCGAAATAGAATCGATCATTGTGACTGCCGAGTACTCCGCCCACCATCTCCAGGTTCTCGAGGGCCTCGAGGCCGTGCGCAAGCGTCCGGGCATGTACATCGGCTCGAACGGCTCGCCAGGGCTCATGCACTGCCTGTGGGAGATCATCGACAACGCCGTCGACGAGGCCGTCGCAGGCAACGGCTCGAAGATCGACATCACGCTGCATGACGACGGCAGCGTCGAGGTGACCGACCGAGGTCGGGGCGTCCCCGTCGACGTCGAGCCGCGCACCGGACTCACCGGCGTCGAGGTGGTGTACACCAAGCTGCATGCGGGCGGCAAGTTCGGCGGCGGCTCGTATGCGGCATCCGGCGGCCTGCACGGCGTCGGCGCGTCGGTCGTCAACGCGCTCTCGGAGCGCCTCGACGTCGAGGTCGACCGCGGTGGCAAGACCTACGCGATGTCGTTCCATCGTGGCGAGCCCGGGGTCTTCGCCGACGATGGCGAGCCGCGGCCGGATGCCCCGTTCACTCCCTTCGAGCAGCGCAGCGAGCTGCGCATCGTCGGCAAGGTCGCCAAGGGCGTCACCGGCACGCGTGTGCGCTATTGGGCCGACCGGCAGATCTTCACGAAGGACGCCGCGTTCCAGCTGCCCGAGCTCGAGACGCGCGCGCGTCAGACGGCGTTCCTCGTCCCCGGGCTGGAGCTCGAGATCCGCGACGAGCGTCCGAGCGCTGCCCCCGCAGGCGAGGGCGATGCACCCGCCGGGCCGAAGGTCACCTCATACCTCTACGAGGGCGGCATCTCCGAGTTCGTCGAGTTCCTGGCATCCGATGCCCCCGTGACGGACACGTGGCGCATACAGGGCAGCGGCCGTTTCACGGAGACGGTGCCCGTGCTGCAGCCCGACGGGCACATGAAGGCCACTGAGGTCGAGCGCGAGTGCGAGGTCGACCTCGCGCTGCGCTGGGGCACCGGCTATGACACCACGGTCCGCTCGTTCGTCAACATCATCGCCACGCCCAAGGGCGGCACCCACCAGCAGGGCTTCGAGCAGGAGCTGCTGAAGACCCTGCGCGGTCAGGTCGAGCAGAACGCGCGTCGGCTGAAGGTCGGCAACGACAAGCTCGAGAAGGACGACGTGCTCGCCGGCCTCACCGCCGTGCTCACGGTGACGGTGCCCGAACCGCAGTTCGAGGGCCAGACGAAGGAGGTGCTCGGCACTCCGGCCGTGCGCACGATCGTCGCCCAGGTGGTGCGAAAGCAGCTCGCCGAGCGGTTCGCATCGAACAAGCGCGACGACAAGAACCAGGCGTCGATGCTGCTCGACAAGATCGTCTCCGAGATGAAGGCGCGCGTGTCGGCGCGGGCGCACAAGGAGACCCAGCGACGCAAGACGGCTCTCGAGTCGTCGTCGCTGCCGGCGAAGCTCGTCGACTGCAGATCGAACGACTTCGAACAGAGCGAGCTGTTCATCGTCGAGGGCGATTCCGCCCTCGGCACCGCCCGCCATGCGCGCAACAGCGAGTTCCAGGCCCTGCTGCCCATCCGCGGCAAGATCCTCAACGTGCAGAAGGCGTCGATCAGCGACATGCTCGGCAACGCCGAGTGCGCGGCGATCATCACGACCATCGGCGCCGGCTCGGGCCGCTCGTTCGATCTCTCGGCCGCCCGCTACGGCAAGGTGATCCTGATGAGCGACGCCGACGTCGACGGTGCGCACATCCGCACTCTGCTGCTCACCCTCTTCTTCCGCTACATGCGGCCGCTCGTGGAGGCCGGACGGGTCTATTCGGCCGTGCCGCCCCTGCACCGCGTGATCGTGATGAACCCGGGCTCCAAGCCGAACGAGACCATCTACACCTACTCCGAGGCCGAGCTGCACGCTCTGCTCGCGAAGCTGCAGAAGGCCGGCAAGCGCTGGCAGGATCCGATCCAGCGCTACAAGGGCCTCGGCGAGATGGATGCCGATCAGCTGGCCAACACGACCATGGAGAAGTCCGGGCGTCTGCTGCGTCGCGTCACGATCGAGGATGCAGAGTCGGCCGATGCCGCCGTGCGCACCTTCGAGCTGCTGATGGGCAGCGAGGTGGCGCCTCGCCGCGAGTTCATCATGAGCTCCAGCGACCGGCTCAGCCGGGAGTCCATCGACGCGTGACCGGTCCTCGTCCGACCCGGCACGCAGAGGTGCGTCTGCGGCCCGCGACATCCGACGACGTCGATCATGTGGTGGATCTCAAGAGTCGTGTGCTCCGCGCGGACCTGGAGCGGTTGGTCGGCTGGGACGACGGGAGATCCAGGGCCCGCGTGCTCGAGCACTTCTCACCGCGACACACGCACATGATCGTCGTCGGCGCCGATACCGCCGGCACCATCACGCTCCGGCCGGAGGGGGATCTGGTGTGGCCGGAGATGTTCTACCTCGATGAGCGCTTCCAGGGACGAGGCATCGGCACGATCGTGCTGACCGAGGTTCTGGCCAGGATCACCGCTCCCGTACGTCTTCAGGTGCTGGTCGGCTCGGCGGCGCAGCGGCTCTACGAGCGTCACGGCTTCGTCGTCGATCACGACGACGGAGTCGACGTGTGGATGTGTCGACCGGGGAGTTGACGACCCCTCCCGGCGATCAGCCGATGGCGGTGCCGACCGACCCGATCACGGCATCCAGGGGCTGGCCGGAGCCGTCGCGCTTCGCGCCAGAGGGCGGCAGCACACGGGCAGCGCCGTCGGACCCGATCGCTCGCGGCTCGACGCCGACCCAGGCGAGGCGCAGGCCGTCCTCGCCCTTCAGGAACGCGTGGGCGCGCACGCCGCCGGTGGCGCGGCCCTTCGCGGGGAACTCGGAGAAGGCCGAGACCTTCGCCCGTCCTGCGTCGGCTCCGGCGAGCGTCCCCTCCGAACCGGAGACGGTGACGACCACGGCGTCATCGACCGAGGTCACGACGGTGAACGAGATGACCTGGCCCTTCGCGCTCAGCTTCACGCCGGCCATTCCTCCGGCGGGAGCGCCCTGCGGACGTACGCTCGACGCCGAGAAGTGCAGCAGCTGGGCATCCGAGGTGACGAAGACCAGCTCCGCGTCGTCGGGTGCGGGAGCGGCGCCGACCACGACGTCCTTCGGCTTCAGTCCGATGATCTCGAGCTCGGGGCGCACCGGGAGCGCCGACGGGACGACGCGCTTGACGACGCCGTCCTTCGTGCCGAGTGCGAGAGGCGTGTCGTCGTCGAAGCGGACCAGGGCCATGACCCGCTCGCTGCGGTCTGTCAGGCCGAGGTAGTCGGAGATTCGCACACCGGCGCCCAGGCCCACCGACGATGCCGGGACGGCGGGGATGTCGACCGGAGTGAAGCGCACCACTCGGCCGGTCGACATCACGGCGCCGATCTCGCTGCGAGTGGTCGTCTCCAGTCGCGCTTGGATGGCATCGTGCTTGCTTCGGCGCGCAGGCGTGGTGATCACGGCGCCGGGCTCGAGGTCCACGCGCACGGCACGGCCGGTGGTCGAGAGCAGCAGCGTGGTGGGGGCGTCGGCGATCTGCAGCTCCGCGGCGGACTTCGCGGTGCGGGCCTTCGGCGGAGCGGCGTTCAGCAGAAGAGTGCGTCGATGCGTGCCGAACTGCTCGGCCACGGCATCCAGCTCGAGCGCGACCTGTGCGCGCACCAGCGCAGGATCCGCGAGGAGCGTCTCGAGCTCGGCGATCTCGGCCAGAAGCTTGTCGCGCTCGGTTTCGAGCTCCAGACGCGAGAACCTGGTGAGCCGTCGCAGGCGCAGCTCGAGGATGTACTCGGCCTGAACCTCGTCGAGTTCGAACACCTGCTGCAGACGGGTGCGCGCGGTCTCGGAGTCGTCGGACGAGCGGATGACCTGAATGACCTCGTCGATGTCGAGGATCGCGAGCAGCAGGCCGCGGACGAGATGCAGACGTTCGTTGCGCCGTGCCAGGCGATAGCGGCTGCGTCGCGTGACGACCTCGATGCGGTGCTGCAGATACACCCGCAGCAGCTCTTTGAGGCCCAGCGTGCGGGGCTGTCCGTCGACGAGCGCGACGTTGTTGATCGAGAACGAGTCCTCGAGCGGCGTGAAGCGGAACAGCTGCTCGAGCACGGCCGCCGGGTCGAACCCGGTCTTCACCGTGATGACGAGGCGCAGGCCGTTCTTGCGGTCGGTGAGGTCCTGCACATCGCTGATGCCCTGCAGCTTCTTCGCGGTGACCGCGTCCTTGAGCTTCTCGATGACGCGCTCGGGACCCACCTGGTAGGGCAGCTCTGTGACGACGATGCCGGTCTTGCGCGGCCCGAGCGGCTCGATCGAGGTCTTGGCACGCAGCTTGAACGCGCCGCGGCCGGACTCGTAGGCCTCCTTCACGCCGTCGAGGCCCATCAGGATCCCGCCCGAGGGGAAGTCCGGTCCCGGCACGAACTCCATCAGCTCGGCCGTCGTCGCGTCGGGGTTCTCGAGCAGGTGCGTGGCCGCTGCGACGACCTCGATGAGGTTGTGCGGTGCCATGTTGGTGGCCATGCCGACCGCGATGCCGCTGGCGCCGTTGACGAGCAGGTTGGGGAAGGCGGCCGAGAGCACTGCGGGCTGCTGGAACTGACCGTCGTAGTTCGGGACGAAGTCGACGACGTCCTCGTCGAGGCTCTCGGTCATCGCGAGGGCCGATGCGGCCAGGCGCGCCTCTGTGTACCGGGAGGCGGCGGGCCCGTCGTCGAGCGATCCGAAGTTGCCGTGCCCGTCGACGAGAGGCACCCGCAGTGCGAAGTCCTGCGCGAGTCGCACCAGGGCGTCGTAGATGGCCGAGTCGCCGTGCGGGTGCAGCTTTCCCATCACCTCGCCGACGACGCGGGCGCTCTTGACGTGCCCTCGGTCGGGGCGCAGCCCCATCTCGGCCATCTGGTACAGGATGCGCCGCTGCACCGGCTTGAGGCCGTCGCGTGCATCGGGGAGAGCGCGGGAGTAGATCACCGAGTAGGCGTACTCGAGGAAGGAACCCTGCATCTCCTGGGACAGATCGATGTCCTGGATGCGCTCCTGTACGGGCTCGGATGACGAGGGCTTTGGCATGGGCTTCCTGCTGGTCGCTCGGGGCGGACTCGCGACGGCGCTCTGGCGCGGTGCGTCGGGTCACCTGTGCGAGACTGACCCGGATGCCTCTCATCCTACCGACCAGCCTTGATTCGACGCGGAACATCAGCGGGGTGGCGCCCCAGCTGCTCGCTGCGCTGGGGAGCGGCTCCGCCGACCTCCCGGCGGTCAGATCCGTCGTCCTCGTGGTCGTGGACGGGCTCGGTGCGCTGCCGCTGCGATCGCACGCCGGGCACGCGCGCACGCTGTCATCGGCGATGGCCAGGAAGGACGTCGCGGGGTCGGTGTTCCCGACGACCACGGCGGCGGCGCTGACGAGCCTGCTCACGGGAGCCGCACCCGGAGTGCACGGACTGGTCGGGTACCGGGTGCGGGACACCCGGACGGATTCGCTCGTGAACCTGCTGAGCGGCTGGGAGGAAGGCGGGATCGACCCGCTGCAGTGGCAGGGGAGCGCGACCCTCTTCGAGCGGGCCGAGGCCATCGGGCATCCGGCGTTCGCGGTAGGCATCCCGGCCTACGCGGGAAGCGGGTTCTCGGGTGCGACGCTTCGGGGAGCCGCGTTCCACGCGGCGCGCAGCGCGGCCGAGCGCGTGGAGCTGGCCTGGGAGCTCGCAGACGCGAACGACGGCGCGCTCGTCTACTGCTACCTCCCCGAGGTCGACAAGGCAGGCCACCGTCACGGCGTCGACTCCGCCGAGTGGGTGGCCGCCCTCGAGGACGTGGATGCCGCGCTCTCGCAGACCGTCCCCGACGGCGTGGGCGTCCTGGTGACCGCCGATCACGGGATGATCGACGTCCCCCACCACCGTCAGCTCGTGCTCGATGCCGCTGGCGGGTGGCACGACGGCATCCGGCACATCGGCGGCGAGCCGCGCATGCTCCATGTGTACGCCGAACCGGACGTCGATCAGGCGGGACTGCTGGCGCGCTGGCGACGCGACCTCCAGGGAGCGGCCGATGTGCTGAGCCGCTCAGAGGCGATCGACGCGGGTCTGTTCGGCCCGGTGGTCTCGGATGCGGTGCGCGAGCGCATCGGCGACATGCTGGCGATCGCGCGCGGCAACGTGGCGCTCTACGACGCCGAAGCCGAGGATCAGCGAGGCCGGGGGATGATCGGTCAGCACGGTGCGCTGACGCCGGAGGAGTGGCGGGTGCCCTTCATCAGGATGGGCGCCTTCCGCCGCTGATCACTCATCCGTACGCGCTCCGCCCTTCGTCTCGCTGGCGCTCGCTCAGGAACCGGTCAGTGCACGTGGACCGACGTCGATTGCGACCGAATCACTCATCCGTACGCGCTCCGAACACGATCTCATCCCACGAGGGCATCGCGTTGCGGCGCTTGCGGCGACCACCGGACTGTTCGGTCGGCGGCTCGGGGGGCGACTTCGTAGCCGGTTCGTCCTCCGGCTCGTCGAGTGCGTCGAACAGAGCGATGGGCGACGGCTCGTCGTCCTCGCCATCGTTGAAGAGCGGGGCCGACTCCCGCTGCCCTCGCCGACGGCGCAGCGCCTCGAGGAGATCGGCTGTCTCCGAGCTCGTCCGGTGCTCATCGGGAGCTCGGCGGGCGGCTGCATCCTGAACCGCAGCGCTCGAGTGCTCGCTCGCGGGCGCGTCGCCGGTCTCCTCCGGCTGCGGAAGCAGCCGAGGACCGAACGCACCCGAGTCGAAGCGGCTGTCGTCCTTGTAGGGGGAGACGCGCTCGGCCTCGACGGCGCGCAGGCGCGGGATGAGCCCTTCGGGCAGGGAGCCCTGACGGGAGAGCTGCGTGGCATCGGCGTTGATCGGCGACAGGGTGCTTCGGCGCGGATCGAATGACCACCGCGCGTCGTGGGCGACCTCGTTGGCCGTGAACTCGAGCTTGACCGTCCAGCCCGCCTCGTCCTTCCAGCTGGCCCATCGCTCTTCGGTCGCTGCGAGGTCGGCGAGCTTCGCGCGGACGGCCGTTCCGAAGGTGGGCTGCGCGTCGGGCTCGACGTCGCTGCCGATCAGCACCGGGACCGCGAGGGCCTGGTTGACGATGTGCTCGCGCTCGGCCAGCACGGGACCTTCGAAGCGGGCCACGTCGGACTCGCTCACTCCGAGCAGGGCGGCGACCTCGGCGGCGGACAGGCCGGCGCGGATCTGCGCCTGGATGTCGCGCGGGCTCGCGGCGAGACGCGCCGGGGCGGGTTCCGCCTCGCGGGTCGCTCGACGCACCTCGCGGTGCAGGACGTCGTCGATGGGGAGCGCGAAGCGCTGGCCCGACTCGGTCGCGAGGACGAGGACTCCTGCTTCCGTTCCGACGATGGTGACGTTTTCCATGCCAATGCCCCTCTGATGGGATGTGCGTTCATGGTGTCACGCGCACCCTGATCGGGCGGGGAATATCGCGGGCGTGCCGCGAGTTTTCCTGTGCGGGCCGAGAGGCATTTGCGAAAAGAGGCGCAGTCGTGCAAACTATGGCCCGCCGATCACCCGAAATCGGATCCCCCCACCAGACACACCCACGCACCGCGGAAGTGGAGAATCACCGCATGGCAACCGATTACGACGCCCCTCGCAAGAGCGAAGACGACTCCGAGTCGATCGAAGCCCTCAAGGAGCGCGTGCCGAGCAGCCAGTCCGGCGCCGGCGACGTCGAGGACTCAGACAACCCCACCGGTTTCGAGCTCCCCGGCGCTGACCTCTCCGATATGGAGCTCGACGTCGTGGTGCTGCCCGCGCAGCAGGACGAGTTCACCTGCATGAGCTGCTTCCTCGTGAAGCACCGCTCGCAGCTCGATCACGACGGCGCGGACGGCCCCATCTGCAAGGAATGCGCCGCCTGACCTCGACACGCACGCGCCCCGGCCACATGGTTCGGGGCGCGTTCTGCGTCTCGGCGTCGGATCAGCCGCGCTCGGCGCGCGCGGAGCGGATCGCCGCCGCGAGCCTGTCGGGGGTGCGGGACGACAGCGTCCAGCTGCTCACCGGGTCATCGGGATCCGTGACGGGCACCACGACGACGCCGTCGACGCCTCCGCGCAGCAGGTTCCACCCGTCTCTGGCGATCTGATGGGTGCGCCGGGCTCTGGCCTCCTCGCCGATGAAGTCCTGGGGATCGCCGAGCCAGGTCGCATCGATATGCGCGCGTCCCGCATACAGCACGCCATCCGACACGCGGACGGTGGGGGACAGGACGACGCTGGCAGCGACCAGCACGAGCGAGACCACGGCGCCGACCATCAGGGCGAGACTCGCGTCGAGCGGGGTGAGCACGAGCGAGACCATCGGACCCGCCAGCGCGATCGTGACGAGAAGCCACAGCCCGGGGGCGAGCCGCTCGCGGTAGGTCTCTCGCGTGTCGGGGCGGGTGTTCTGCATTAGCCTCATGGGGTGACTCATTCCGTTGCGGTTCCCATTATCTCCGCGAACGTCCCGTTCTACGCGCACCCCGGCGATGCCGGGGCCGATCTCGTCTCGACCGAGGCCGTGCGCCTGGAGCCCGGTGAGCGGGCCCTTGTGCCCACGGGCGTGCGGATCGCGCTGCCCGAGGGCCATGCGGCCTTCGTCGTCCCTCGCAGCGGCCTGGCTGCGAAGCACGGCATCACCGTTGTGAACTCGCCCGGCACCGTCGACGCCGGCTACCGCGGCGAGATCAAGGTGAGCCTGCTGAACACCGACAGCAGGGAAGCGTACGATGTGGCCGTCGGCGACCGGATCGCGCAGCTGATCGTGATGCCGGTCGTCCAGGCCCGCTTCGAGCCCGTCGACGAGCTGCCCGAGAGCGTGCGCGGCGATGGCGGATTCGGGTCGACCGGCTACACCCAGGGAAAGAGCGAATGACTGAAGAGATCGAACCCACACCCACGCTGAAGTCCGCACCGGCCGATCGCGCGGCCGCGGGCCCGTTCGACGACAGCGAGGCGAACCCGGTTCGTCCCTACATCGACCTCGGCGGCATCAAGGTGCTGCCCCGCGAGGGACTGAATCTGCGCCTCGAGGTGGAGGAGCAGAGCAAGAGGATCGTGGCCGTCGGCCTCGACTACGCAGGCTCCTCGCTGCAGGTGCAGCCCTTCGCCGCGCCGCGCACCCGCGGTCTGTGGGATGAGACCCGAGTGCAGCTGCGCGATCAGATCCGCACGCAGGGCGGTCGCGTCGAGGAGCGCGAGGGCCCGCTCGGCAAGGAGCTTCTGGCCGAAGTGCCCGCGACCGCCGCCGAGGGCTCCGGCATGCGGCTGGCCCGCTTCGTCGGCATCGACGGCCCTCGCTGGTTCCTGCGCGGGGTCATCGGCGGCGACGCGGCATCCGATCCGGCCGCCGCCGAGCAGGTCGAGGACCTGTTCCGCTCGATCGTCGTCGTGCGCGGCGGATCTCCGATGCCGCCTCGCGACCTCATCCCTCTCAAGATGCCCACCACGCCGGGCTCGGCGTGACCCACGCCGACGACCGCGAAGGCGCGCAGCGCCCGCCGGAGGAGCCGGTCGGAGCGGCAGGACAGGGCGACGCCTCCGCGGCCGAGATGATCGGCGCCGCTCTCGGCGGCGCCGCACGCCGGGCCGGACTCAGCGCGGAGACGGGCGAGAGCACCCAGCGGATCGTGTGGACCGCGATGGGCGGCTGGCGAGGGATCATCGAGTCGGTGCTGCCGAGCCTCGCATTCGTGGTGTTGTTCACCATCCGCCCTGAGCCCCTGCTGCTCTCGCTCGGGGTGTCGGTCGGGGTCGCGGCGCTGTTCACGATCATCCGCCTCGCTCAGAAGTCGCCTCCGTCGGCAGCGCTCGGCGGTCTCGTCGCGGCGGCCGCCGCCGCGGCGCTCGCGCTGTGGACGGGACGCGGGGCCGACAACTTCGTGCCCGGGCTCATCACGAACGCGCTGTACGGCACCGTGATGGTGGTCGCCGCCCTCGTCGGGTGGTCGATCATCGGGCTGGCCGTCGGCTTCCTGATGGGGGAGGGCCTCGCGTGGCGAGCCGACCGCCGCAAGCGCCGCGCCTTCTTCTGGCTGGGGCTGGCATGGGGCGCCCTCTTCCTGCTGCGGCTGTCGGTGCAGCTGCCGCTCTACCTCACCGATCAGGTGACTCTGCTCGGCACCCTCAAGCTGGTCATGGGGCTGCCGCTGTTCGCACCCATGGTCGCGGTCACCTGGCTCGTGGTCCGCGCGCTCTACCGACGCGCCGAAGAGGAACCCGAGTGATTCCGTTCTGCTAGATTTATCTTGACGTCAAGATAAATTGCTCATTCCATCGAGCGATCGCCCGACGCAGACTGGTAAGGCCAACCTTGCTAGCCGTGGCGCTCACTCGGCGAGCAAGATGGAAGCGCCTGTCGCTCCCATCCGATCAGAAGGAGACGGATTCGTGTCCACGGTGAACAGCTTCGGTGCCAAGAGCACCCTGACAGTCGGCAGCACCGACTACGAGATCTTCCGCATCGACACGGTCGCCGGTCACGAGAAGCTCCCCTTCGCTCTGAAGGTGCTTCTCGAGAACCAGCTGCGCACCGAGGACGGCGCGAACGTCACGAAGGCGCAGATCGAGGCCCTGGGCTCGTGGGATCCCACCGCCGACCCCGACACGGAGATCCAGTTCACGCCGGCCCGTGTGGTCATGCAGGACTTCACCGGCGTGCCGTGCATCGTCGACCTCGCCACCATGCGCGAGGCCGTCACCGCCCTCGGCGGCGACCCGAGTCGCATCAACCCGCTCTCGCCCGCCGAGATGGTCATCGACCACTCGGTCATCGCCGACCTGTTCGGCCGCCCCGACGCCATCGAGCGCAACGTCGAGATCGAGTACCAGCGCAACGGCGAGCGCTACCAGTTCCTGCGCTGGGGTCAGACCGCCTTCGACGACTTCAAGGTCGTTCCCCCCGGCACCGGCATCGTGCACCAGGTGAACATCGAGCACCTGGCCAAGGTCATCTACGACCGCACCGTCGACGGCGTCCTTCGCGCCTACCCCGACACCTGCGTCGGCACCGACTCGCACACCACCATGGTGAACGGGCTCGGCGTCCTGGGCTGGGGCGTCGGTGGCATCGAGGCCGAGGCAGCGATGCTCGGCCAGCCCGTGTCGATGCTCATCCCGCGCGTCGTCGGCTTCAAGCTCACCGGCGAGATCCCCGCCGGCGTGACGGCGACCGACGTCGTGCTCACGATCACCGACATGCTGCGGCAGCACGGCGTGGTCGGCAAGTTCGTGGAGTTCTACGGCGCTGGCGTCGCCTCCGTGCCGCTGGCGAACCGCGCGACGATCGGCAACATGTCGCCCGAGTTCGGCTCGACCGCGGCGATGTTCCCCATCGACGACGTGACGCTGGACTATCTGCGCCTCACCGGCCGCGACGAGCACGCCGTCGAGCTCGTCGAGCAGTACGCCAAGGTGCAGGGCCTGTGGCACGACGCCGACAAGGAGCCCTCGTACTCCGAGTACATGGAGCTCGACCTGTCGACCGTCGTCCCCTCCATCGCCGGCCCGAAGCGCCCGCAGGACCGCATCCTGCTCGCCGAGGCCAAGGCGCAGTTCGAGAAGGACATCGTCAGCTACGCCACGGCGTCGACGAGCGACGACATCGTCGACCTCGAGTCGAAGCACTCCTTCCCGGCATCCGACCCCGGTCAGGTCCCGGGTGAGGAGGAGGCGACCACCCGCCCGGTGCACATCAACAGCGGCGCACCCGCCAACGCGTCCAAGCCGGTCAAGGTGACCACCCCCGATGGCCAGGACTACATCCTCGACAACGGTGCGGTCACCCTCGCCGCCATCACCTCGTGCACCAACACCTCGAACCCGTCGGTGATGATCGCTGCCGGCCTTCTCGCCCGCAAGGCACGCGAGAAGGGCCTGAAGCAGAAGCCGTGGGTGAAGACCACGCTCGGCCCCGGCTCGAAGGTCGTGACCGACTACTACGAGAAGTCCGGTCTCGACAAGGACCTCGAGGGCCTCGGCTTCTACACCGTCGGCTACGGCTGCACGATCTGCATCGGAAACTCCGGTCCGCTCATCGAAGAGGTCTCCGCTGCGGTCAACGAGCACGACCTCGCGGTGACGGCGGTGCTCTCGGGCAACCGCAACTTCGAGGGCCGCATCAGCCCCGACGTCAAGATGAACTACCTCGCCAGCCCGCCCCTGGTCGTGGCCTACGCCCTCGCAGGCTCGATGCACTTCGACTTCGAGAATGACGCGCTGGGCACCGACGAGGCCGGCAACGAGGTCTTCCTGAAGGACATCTGGCCCGCACCGGAAGAGGTGCAGGAGATCATCGACTCGTCGATCTCTCGCGACCAGTTCATCAAGCAGTACGCCACCGTCTTCGACGGCGACGAGCGCTGGAAGAACCTGCCGACCCCGACCGGTCCGATCTTCGAGTGGGATGAGGACTCGACCTACGTGCGCAAGGCGCCGTACTTCGACGGCATGGAGCTGACCCCGGCGCCCGTCGTCGACATCACGGGTGCTCGCGTGCTGGCTACGCTGGGCGACTCGGTCACCACCGACCACATCTCGCCTGCCGGAAACATCAAGGCGGGCACCCCGGCTGCTCAGTACCTCACCGAGCACGGCGTCGAGCAGCGCGACTTCAACTCGTACGGCTCGCGTCGCGGCAACCACGAGGTGATGATCCGCGGCACGTTCGCGAACATCCGTCTGAAGAACGCTCTGGTCAAGGCCGTCAACGACGGGCAGCAGATCGAAGGCGGCTTCACCCGCGACTTCACCCAGGACGGCGGTCCGCAGGCGTACATCTACGACGCCTCGCAGAACTACCAGGACCAGGGAACCCCGCTGGTGATCTTCGGTGGCAAGGAGTACGGCTCCGGCTCGTCGCGTGACTGGGCGGCCAAGGGCACCAACCTGCTCGGCGTCAAGGCCGTCATCACCGAGAGCTTCGAGCGCATCCACCGATCGAACCTGATCGGGATGGGCGTCGTGCCCCTGCAGTTCCCCGCCGGTGAGAGCTGGGAGTCGCTCGGACTCGACGGCACCGAGATCATCTCGATCGAGGGTCTGACCGCACTCAACGAGGGCGTCACCCCGAAGACCGTGAAGGTCACCGCCACCCCGAGCGAGTTCTCGGCCGAGGGCCGCGAGCCCATCACCTTCGACGCGGTCGTCCGCATCGACACCCCCGGTGAGGCCGACTACTACCGCAACGGCGGCATCCTGCAGTACGTGCTGCGTTCGCTGGTCTGACGCACATCGTGACGCGCCCCGCCCGGGTTGTTCCCGGGCGGGGCGCTCGCTTTGCGGCGAGCCGGTCCCGGTGCCGAATGGCGTGCGGCTGAACAGAGCGTCCCGTGGATGCGGTCGCCGCCGCAGCGGTGGACAATGACCGCGGTCCCGGGCCGTTCGGCGCGCCCGCAGCCCGCCGCGCGCCGAACACGCAGCCGCGCGGCGATAGACTGGAGGGATTCGCGCGAGCCCTCCGGCCGCGCCATCGTCGAGTCGCGGAGGAGCGTCCATGCCGATCCTGCCGAGTATCACCGGCCCCCGAGACCTCGATCGACTCTCCAGCGGAGAACTGGTCGAGCTGGCCGCCGAGATCCGGGCCTTCCTCGTCGAGAACGTGGCCCGCACGGGCGGGCACCTCGGGCCGAATCTCGGCGTCGTCGAGCTGACGATCGCGCTGCACCGGGTCTTCTCCTCTCCGGATGACCCGATCATCTTCGACACCGGGCACCAGTCGTACGTGCACAAGCTGCTCACAGGACGTCAGGACTTCTCGAACCTTCGCTCGCGTGGCGGCCTGGCCGGGTACCCGCAGCGCGCCGAGAGCGTGCACGACGTGGTCGAGTCCTCGCACGCGTCGAGCTCGCTCAGCTGGGCCGACGGCATCTCGCGTGCGCTCACCGCGACGGGGCGCGCAGACCGCCACGTCGTCGCCGTGGTCGGCGACGGCGCCCTCACCGGCGGGATGACCTGGGAGGCGCTGAACAACATCAGCGACGACAACGAGCGAAACCTGATCATCGTCGTGAACGACAACGGGCGCTCGTATGCGCCGACGATCGGCGGCATGTCGCGGTACCTGAACCGCGTGCGCACGGCCGGCGTGTACCGCGAGATGCACCGCAAATCCGACCGGCTCTTCCGCGCCTTCGGCCCGCTCGGTCGTGCCGTGTTCCGCGGAGTGCGCGGCGGCACGCACGGCTTCCTCTCGCGGTTCACGAACAACGTGGCGCTGTATTCCAACCTCGACATCAAGTACCTCGGACCGGTCGACGGACACGACGTGGGCGCCTTGATCGAGACCCTGCGCTACGCCAAGGACTACGGCGCGCCCGTCATCGTTCACGCGATCACCGAGAAGGGCCGCGGCTACCAACCAGCTCTCGACGATGTGGCCGACCAGTTCCATGCCGTCGGACGCATCGACCCGAAGACCGGCGGGGCGCTGTCGTCGTCCTCCGGCACGTCCTGGACCTCCGTGTTCTCAGACGCTCTCGTCGAGATCGGCGGCCGGGACGAGAAGGTCATCGCCATGACCGCCGCGATGCTCCGCCCGACCGGCCTCGCCGCTTTCGCCGAGCGATTCCCCGATCGCGTCTACGACGTGGGCATCGCGGAGCAGCATGCGGTCGCCTCCGCGGCAGGGCTCGCGTTCGGGGGGCTGCATCCGGTCGTGGCGATCTACGCGACGTTCATGAACCGCGCGTTCGATCAGGTGCTGATGGACGTGGCTCTGCACCGCTCCGGCGTCACGTTCGTGCTCGACCGCGCCGGTGTGACAGGGCCCGACGGCCCGAGTCACCACGGCGTGTGGGATCTGGCGATGCTGCAGATGGTGCCCGGCATCCGGATCGCCGCGCCGCGAGACGCCGAGCGTCTGCACGAGGCTCTCGCCGAAGCCGTCGCGATCGATGACGCGCCCACCGTCATCCGCTACCCCAAGGGCGAGGTTCCCGACCCCATCACGGCGGTCGAGCGGCTCTCAGACGGCACGGACGTGCTGGCCAGGGGTGACGAGGAGGACGTCCTGATCGTCGCCATCGGCTCGTTCGCCGAGATGGCCGTCGAGATCGCAGAGCGCCTCCGTGGGCGCGGGATCGGAGCGACCGTCATCGATCCGCGCTGGGCGGTGCCCGTGCAGGCGTCGGTCGTCTCGCTGGCGGCGCGCCACCGCCTCGTGATCACCCTGGAGGACGGCATCCGTGCCGGCGGCATCGGCACCCGCGTCCGACAGGTGCTGCGCGAGGCCGGCATCGACACGGGCGTGGACGAGCTGGGCCTGCCGGACGAGTTCCTCGAGCATGCATCGCGCGAGGAGATCCTGGAGGACGCGGGGCTGACGGTCGAGAAGATCACAGCCGACGTCATCGCGCAGGTGGGCGGAACCCGCATCCCCGTCGCCAAGGCGCCGGGACAGACCGGGGCGATCGAGCTCCCGCTGCACGAGACCCGCTGAGCCGACCGACATGGGCGGATCGTCGCCGCGCATCCTGCTCGTCATCAACCCGCATTCCGGCAAGGGCAGGGGTGAGGGCGCCGGTGCCGACGCCGCCGAAGCTCTGCGGGCGTCAGGCGCCCGCGTGCACGCCGTGGTGGGCGAGACCACCGGCCGCGCCCGCGACCTCGTGGGGGAGTCGCTGCAGCAGGACTGGGACGGCGCGGTCGTCGTCGGAGGCGATGGCACTCTCGCGGGGATCGTCGATCTGCTGGCCGATGCCGACATTCCCGTCGCCCTCGTGCCGGCCGGGACCGGCGACGATCTCGCGCGCGGCCTCGGCATCGCCGACGTGCGGCCGGCGGAGGCCGCGCGGGCCGTGCTGTCGGGCATCCCGCGTCGGATCGACCTCGGGACCCTCGAATCCGATGGGCGCGTGCGGGTCTTCCTCACGGTGGCGGCGATGGGCTTCGATGCGAAGGTGAGCGAGCGCACGAACATCCTCAGGCGGCCCAGCGGCCGGATGCGGTACCACCTCGCCCTGGTGATCGAGCTGCTGCGCCTGCGGCCGACCCGGTTCCACGTCTCGATCGACGGCGGCGAGCCGGAGGTCATGCCGGGAACGCTGCTGGCGGTGGGCAACACGGCGAGCTACGGGGGAGGCATGCCGATGTGCGCGGACGCGCGCCCCGACGACGGATTGCTCGAAGCCGTGCACGTGGCGCCTCTCAGCAGGACCCGGCTGCTGCGACTGTTCCCGCTGCTGCTGCGGGGCGCTCATCTCACGCGCCCTGAGGTCCGTCACCTGCGCTGCACGCGCATCCGCGTGTCCGCTCCCGACCTGGTCGCGTACGCCGACGGCGAGCGCATCGGCTCGCTGGAGTGCGAGATCGGCATCCGACCCGGGGCGCTCGAGATCATGCTGCCGAGACGCTGAGCGATCTCAGTTCAGCGCGTGCAGAGCGGCGATGCCCGACGATGCGCGCTCGCTCTCGCGCAGCGCTCCGGCCAGCAGGTAGCCGTCGGTCAACGCGTCGCCGGTGATCATCACCCGCACCACCTCGACACCGCAGGCCCGGCGCACGTCGTCGGAGCAGGCCGTGAGCACCCGAGTGCTGAGCTCGTCATTGTGCGGCAGATCGTTCGCATCCAGTCCGCGGACGATGTCGCGCAGAGCTGCGCCCACGATGTTCGAAGCGCGCTCCTTGACGTTGACCACGTCGAGCTCGAACACACGCAGATCGCGTCCGCTCGGGACCGGACGCCATTCGAACGATGCATGGACGCGGTGCTGCCGGCCGTTCGCGCCTGTCATCTCGCGCACGGGCAGGTCCGTCGCGCGGCAGCGCACATCGACCAGCTTGTACCAGTAGAACAGGGGGAACGCTCCGTGGCTGCCGGGATGCAGCACCACGACCTCGCCGACAGCGCCCCCGGCGCGTGACGGCCGCCGCTGAGGGCGGTTGCGGATGATCGGCTTGCCGTTGCGGGTGCGGATGGCCGCCCAGCCCTCGTCCACCGTCACGACGAAGAGCCGCAGCAGAGCCGGAACGACGAGCAGCACGGTGAGAATCGCCGTGCCGGTCTTGAGCAGACCCGACATGCCCTTCCCACCCATCATCGTGAGGATCATGTCCATGCCACCATCGTGCCGCCCCACCCGCATGCAGAACCCCGATTCCGCCCGATCGCAGAGGGTGTTCACCCGCTGTTGGTCGACTGTTCCACGCCGGCACGAGAAGGGGCCGCGCCCGAAGGCACGGCCCCTCTGCACGAGCTTCAGCTGTGCGCGACCCCGCGGATCGGCGGGTTGTGGAACGTCGCGCCGAACGTGCGCTCGGACGCGCCCTCTCGATCGAGGTAGGGCGATGCGCCCCCGTCGATGAACGGCCAGCCGGCTCCGAGGATCAGGCAGAGGTCGATGTCCTCGACCTCGGGGACGACGCCCTCGTCCAGCATGAGCCGGATCTCCTGGGCGAGTCCGTCCTGAACGCGCTGCAGGATCGTCTCGGCGGATGCCGGCGAGCTGTCGACGTGGCCCTTGAGAGCCTTCTCGGCGCCCTTGGTCCATCCGGTCACCCGTCCGCCCTTGTCCTTCTCGACGACCGCGTCCAGCTCGGCGAGAGCGTGGAAGTTCTCGTTCGCGTAGAACCGCTCGGGGAAGTGGCGCACCATCGTGTCCTGCACGTGCGCCGCGACCTTCCAGCCGACGAGGTCGATCAGCTGGAACGGTCCCATCGGCAGGCCGAGTGGAGCGAAGGCCTTCTCGACATCCGCCACCGGAGTGCCTTCGTACACGGCGCGGGCGGCTTCGCCCATGACCTTGGCGAGCAGCCGGTTGACGACGAACCCTGGGGCGTCCGCGGTCAGCACGGCGTTCTTGCCGAGGCCCTTCGCCACGACGAACGCCGTCGACAGCGCCGCTTCCGAGGTGTGCGGGGTCTTCACGATCTCGATGAGCGGCATGACGGCGACCGGGTTGAAGAAGTGGAAGCCGACAAGACGCTCGGGATTGGCGAGCTTCGAGCCGATCTCCTCGACGGACAGCGACGAGGTGTTGGTGGCGAGGATCGCGTCCTCGGCGACGATCTTCTCGATCTCGCCGAACACCTGCTGCTTGACCCCGACCTCCTCGAACACGGCCTCGATCACGAAGTCGCAGTCGGCGTACTGGCTCTTGTCTGTCGTCCCTGTCACCAGCGAGCGCAGCTTGTTGGCGGTGTCGCCGTCGAGGCGTCCCTTCGCCTCGAGCTTGCCGATCTCGTCGTGGATGTACGCCACGCCCTTGTCGACGCGCGCCTGGTCCAGGTCGGTGATGAGCACCGGCACCTGCAGCTTGCGCACGAAGAGCAGGGCGAACTGGCTGGCCATGAGGCCCGCGCCGATGATGCCGACCTTGGTGACCTTCTTCGCCAGCGTCTTGTCGGGAGCACCGACAGGGCGCTTCGCGCGCTTCTGCACGAGGTCGAAGGCGTACATCGACGCGGCGAACTGGTCACCGGTGACGAGCTCGGCGAGAGCCTCGTCCTCGCGGGCGAAGCCCTCGGCCTTGGTCCCGCTCCTCGCCTTCTCGAGCAGGTCGAGTGCGACGTACGGCGACTTCGGCACGGTGCCGATCTTCGACTCGAGCATCCCTCGGGCCATCTTGATCGCGATCGGCCACTTGACGGTGCGCTCGATCTTGCCCGGCTCGTTCTTGCGTTCGACCTTGCGCCCGC